>VMTF01000211.1 GCA_013791705.1 Sphingomonadales bacterium
AGGCATCGATCGTCTACAAGTTCTGATATAGGCCATGCGTGTGGCGGCACCGGGCCGCCACCCGCAATTCAAGTCCGGATTTTACGGACGCATTTTTTAGGACGCTGCCGGCGCCTGGCCGGGCGCGGCGACGTCAATTTTTCGAGAGGACCGCTCCATGCGCTTTCCGACCTGGCTTGCCGCGCTTGCCATTGCCGGACTTTCGCCGGGCGCCGCCGGGCAGGCTGCCGCCGCTTCGGTTACCCCCGCTCCGGTGGCAGAGGCCGCTCCCGTTGCGGACAAGGCCACCATCGCGGCCGTCACCGCCTGCACGCCGGGCGGCCCATGCGCCCATCGCCTGCCGGTGCGCGTGGTGGTGGTCACCATGTTCGAGGTTGGCAAGGACAGCGGCGATGCGCCGGGCGAATTCCAGTTCTGGAAGGAACGGCGCGGGCTTAATACGCGGATCGCGTTTCCGCAGTCGCACCATGATCTCTATTACAACCCCGCGACGGGCGTGCTGGGGATGGTGACCGGCATGGGTTCGATCCGTGCGGCCACCGCCACGCTGGCGCTCGGGCTCGATCCGCGCTTCGACCTGTCGCAGGCCTACTGGCTGGTGGCCGGCATCGCCGGGATAGACCCGCAGGATGCCTCGATCGGCTCGGCGGCCTGGGCGCAATATCTGGTCGATGGCGACATTTCGCACGAGATCGATGCGCGCGAGATACCCAAGGACTGGAAATCCGGCTATTTCGCGCTTCACAGCCGGGGGCCGGCCGACCCGAAGCCGCTCGACCCGGTGAACGGCGAGATGTTCGAGCTCAATCCGGGCCTGACCGACTGGGCCTTTGACCTTACCCGCAACCTGAAACTGCCGGACAGCTCCGCGATTGCCGCCGAACGCGCGCGCTATGCCGGCTATCCGCTGGCACAGCGCCCGCCGTTCGTGCTCAAGGGCGACCAACTGGCGGCGATGACCTTCTGGCATGGCAAGCTGATGAACGACTGGGGGAACGACTGGGTGCGGTACTGGACGCGCGGGAAGGGCCAGTTCGTGACGTCCGCGATGGAGGAAACGGGCACGTTCCAGTCTATCGAATACCTCGCGAAAGTCGGGCGGGCCGACCGCAACCGCGTGCTGGTGCTGCGCGCGGGCAGCAATTTCACCATGCCGCCGCCGGGCGTATCGGCGGCCGAGTATCTGCTGCGCGAAAACGAGGGCTATGCCGGGATGATCCCCGCGCTGGAGAGCCTCTATCTGGTCGGATCGAAGGTGATCGACGAACTGCTCGGCCACTGGGACCGCTATGCCGGCGAAATTCCCGACAAGGTGCCCGCGCAGTGACGGCCACCGCGTGAAGCGGCCGGGATGAGCCTGACCGTTATCCGCGGGGCCGATTGCCTGGTCACGATGGACGATGGCCGCCGCGAGATTGCGGGCGGCGCGATCGCCTTTCGGAACGGGGTGATCGTCGCGGTCGGGCAGGGGGCGGAACTGGCCCGGCTGACCGAGGACGCCGACGAGGTGATCGACGCCTCCGGCTGCGTCGTCACCCCGGGCCTCGTCAATACCCATCACCACCTCTATCAGTCGCTGACCCGGGCGCTGCCGGGCGGGACCAATGCTTCGCTGTTCGGCTGGCTCAAGTGCCTTTACCCGGTGTGGGCGCGCTATCGCCCCGAGGACGTCTATGCGGCGACGCGGCTTGGCCTGGCCGAACTGGCGCTTTCGGGCTGCACGCTGAGTTCGGACCACCTTTATCTGTTTCCCGATGGCGTGACGCTGGACGACACGATCGAAGCGGCGGCGGCAATCGGCATCCGGTTCCATCCGACGCGCGGGGCGATGAGCGTCGGCGAAAGCGCCGGGGGCCTGCCGCCCGACAGTCTGGTCGAGGACGAGGCCGCGATCCTCAATGACACGATCCGGGTGATCGACCGGTTTCACGACAGCCGCGACGGGGCGATGGTGCGGGTGGGGGTGGCGCCCTGTTCGCCGTTCTCGGTGAGCCAGGGACTGATGCGGGATTCCGCCCTGCTCGCGCGCGACAAGCGGGTGATGCTGCACACTCATCTGGCCGAGGACGCCGACGATGTTGCCTTCTCGCTGGAGCGGTTCGGTTGCCGTCCCGGCCAATATGCCGACGAACTGGGCTGGACCGGGCCGGACGTGTGGCACGCCCACTGCGTCCAGCTCGACGCGCAGGAAATTGCGCTGTTCGCGCGGACCCGGACCGGCGTGGCCCATTGTCCGGGATCGAACTGCCGGCTGGGATCGGGCATCGCGCCGCTGCGGCAGATGGTCGCGCAAGGCGTGCCGGTGGGGCTGGGCGTTGACGGTTCCGCGTCGAACGACAGCGGCAACCTGCTGCTGGAGGCCCGGCAGGCGCTGCTGCTGCAGCGGGTGAGCGGCGGGGCCGGGGCGCTCGATCCGCGCACCGCGCTGCATATTGCCACGCGCGGCGGCGCGGAAATGCTCGGCCGCCACGATTGCGGCGCGCTTGTGGTCGGCCGGCGTGCCGATCTGGCGATCTGGGATATGGCCGACGTGTTCTCGCTCGGCGCGTGGGACAAGGTGGCGGCGCTCGTGCTCGCGCCGCCGCCCGGCGCGCGGGACGTTTTCGTCGAAGGCCGGGCGATCGTGCGGGGCGGCGAGCTGGTCCGCAGCGCGCGCGCGGAGATCCTGCGCGATGCGCAGCGCTCGCTGAACCGCCTGATGAGTGCGGCCTGATGGCGGTTTCGCCCCATCCGGACGGCGTTCCCCCGTCCGATGTCCCGCTGCCGGGCGGGGCCACCCGGCGCGCGATGACCGCCGAACAGGCGCGCGACCCCAACTACTTTCCCGGCCTCGCCAGTGCGATCCCGCTGGGCATCCAGCACGTTCTGGCGATGTTCGTCAGCAACCTGACGCCGCCGATCATCGTGGCCGGAGCAGCCGGGTTCGGGTTTGGTTCGCCCGATCCGGGCGAGCTGATCTACATGATCCAGATGTCGATGCTGTTCGCCGGTATCGCCACCCTGCTGCAGACCATCGGCATCGGCCCGGTCGGCGCGCGGCTGCCGCTGGTCCAGGGGACGAGCTTTGCGTTCATCCCGATCATGCTGCCGATCGTGGCCGGCCAGGGCGTGGCGGCGATGGCGGCGCTTTCGACCGCGGCGCTGATCGGGGGCTTGTTCCACGCGGTGCTCAGTGCTTTCGTCGGGCGCATCCGCTTTGCCCTGCCGCCGCTTGTCACCGGCCTGGTGGTGCTGATGATCGGGCTCTCGCTGATGCGGATCGGCGTGCAATATGCGGCCGGCGGCGTGCCGGCGATCGGCACCCCGGCCTATGGCGCGGGGGTGAGCTGGCTGCTGGCCGGGGTGGTGGTGGCCGCGACGCTGGGGCTCAAGTTCTTCGCGCGCGGGATATGGTCGGCGGCGGCGGTGCTGCTGGGGCTGCTGGCGGGCTATGTGCTGGCGCTGGCGCTGGGGCGGATCTCGTTCGCGCCGGTCGCCAGCGCGGGCTGGGTCATGCTGCCATCGCCGTTCCACTTCGGGTTTGCGTTGTCGGGATCGGCGATCCTGGGCTTTTGCCTGACCGGGTTTGTCTCCTCGATCGAATCGATCGGCGGGGTCGAGGCGATCTGCGAAGGCAGCGCGCGCCGCCCGGCGAGCGACCGCGAGGTGGTGGGCGCGGTCAGCGCTGATGGGCTGGGCACCGCGCTGGCGGCCGCGTTCGGGGCCATGCCCAACACCACGTTCAGCCAGAACGTCGGCCTGATCGCGATTACCGGACTGATGAGCCGCCATGTCGTGACGGTGGGCGCGGTGTTTCTCGTGCTGTGCGGACTGGCGCCCAAGATCGGCGCGCTGGTCACCACGATTCCGATCGAGGTGCTGGGCGGCGGCGTGATCGTGATGTTCGGCATGGTCGCCTCGGCCGCCCTGACAATGCTGTCGGGGGTCGAGTGGAGCCAGCGCAACATGCTGATTTTCGGAGTTTCGCTGTCGCTCGGCCTTGGCCTGCAACTGGAACCGGACGCGGTCAGCCATCTGCCCGAGACCGCGCGGATATTGCTGACGTCGGGCGTGCTGCCCGCCGCGTTCATCGCGGTAGTGCTCAATCTGATCCTGCCCGGCCGGGCCGCAGACTGACCGGACCGCGCGGGGCGGCCAAGCGAGCGGCGGCGGCGCGAGGGGCGATCGTGCATTGCAGTTGCCCGGCGGTTATGGCTATCTCGCGGTTAATTGTTCAATCGCTTCCGGCGTGACCTGCCGGTTCATTCGATTCTCGGCCGGTTCTTTCGATTCGCGAACGTGCCGGACGGATCACCAATCAGGTGATATGCATGATTGCTGGCCAGGACTTGCGGCGCAAATGACCGATGAAGTGCTAATCCGCCGCGAGGGCTCCGCCGCATTCCTCTCGCTCAACCGGCCCAAGGCGCTCCATGCCCTGACGCTCGAAATGTGCCACGCGATGACTGCGGCGCTGCTGGAGTGGCGCGACGATCCGGCGGTTCACACGGTGGTGATCGATCATGCCGAAGGGCGCGGCTTCTGTTCCGGCGGGGATATTGCCGTCCTGCGCAACTCCGCGTTGAACGACGGCGGGGTTTCCGGGCGGCAGTTCTTCTTCGACGAATACCGGCTCAACCACCTGATTTTCACTTACGAGAAGCCGATCGTCGCATTCATGGACGGGATCACCATGGGCGGCGGGGTGGGGATTGCCCAGCACGCGCGGTTTCAGGTGGCGACCGAGCACACGCGCTATGCGATGCCCGAGACCGATATCGGCCTGTTTCCCGATGTCGGCGGCGGCTGGTTCCTGTCGCGCCTGCCGGGCCGGCTCGGCCAGTTCCTGGCGCTGACCGGCGCGCGGATCGACGGGGCGGAATGCAAATGGGCGGGCCTCGCCTCGCACTACCTGCTGTCCGAAACGCTGGTCGAAGCCAAGGCCCGGATCGCGGCCGGGCACGAGCCGGGCGGCGTTCTTTCTGCGCTGGCGGCGAAGTGCCCCGAGGCGAAGATCCAGAGCCATGCCGGACAGATTGCCCGGCACTTCGCATCCGACCGCTATGAGGACATCCTCGCCAGTCTGGACTCCGACGACAGCGACTGGGCGGCCCGGGAACTGGCGATCCTGCGCGGCAAGAGCCCGCAGGCCTGCAAGGTGGTGCTGCGCCAGTTGCACGACAGCCTGGCCTGCGAGACGTTCGCCGAGAACATGGCGATGGAATACCGCATCGGCAGCCGCGTGCTGATCTTGCCCGATTTCGCCGAAGGCGTGCGGGCGGTGATCGTCGACAAGGACCGCGCGCCGAAATGGAATCCGGCCACGCCCGAGGCTGTGACCGAAGCGCAGATCGACCGGATTTTCGCGCCCCTGCCGGCCGGCGAGGAGTGGACCCCGCTGTAATTGGCGGCCTGATGCGCTCCGCCGCCCGGCCCTGGCCGTGCCGTGCTCGATTTATTCCGCAGTACAGCATTGCGCAATCTGTCGTATGGCGGTAATTCGCAATCATAGTGTTATATTTCGCAGTATACTGCGAAAGTTGGGCTGTGCGTTGTGCGCGGCCGGTGGTGCGCTGTTGATATTGCGGCGCAATAAATCCGGCGCGGCAGGGGTCGCGAAAGGGACGTTTCCGGCATGTCACGCTCGTTTTGCCAGATTGTCGCCGAACCGGGCAGCGGCGCGCGGCGCCGTGTGCTGGCCGCCGGCGGCGCGGTGCTGCTGGCCGGGTTCGGCATCTCCGGGTGCTCGTTTGCGCCGGATCACGTCCGGCCGGCCCAGCCGGTGCCCGCGACTTTTCCGGAGCAGGCGGGCGCTGCCGATTCGTCCGCATCGCTTGCCCGGACCGGCTGGCGCGAGTTTTTCCAGGAGCCCGAACTGCAGCGCCTGATCGCCGAGGCACTGGCCAACAATCGCGATATCCGGATTGCCGCCGGACGGGTGGCGGAGGCGCGGGCCGCGTTCCGCATTCAGGGCTCGGCGCTTTATCCGCAACTGGACGCGGTCGCCACGGGCACGCGCGGCCGCACGCCGGCGGACCTGTCGATCACCGGCAGCGCGCAAACGGGAACGCAGTTGACCTCGGTGCTCAGCGCCGGGTGGGAGATCGACTTCTGGGGGCGCTTGCGCAATTTGCGTGCTTCCGCCCGCGAGCAATACCTTGCCACCGAGGAGGCCCGGCGGGCGGTTGCGATCAGTCTGGTGGCGCAAGTGGCGGGCGGCTATCTGCTCGAACGCGAATACGAGGAGCGGACAGCGCTGGCCGTGCGGACGACCGCGACGCGCGAGGAAGCGCTGCGCATCCTGCGCCGCCGCTACCAAGTCGGCTCGGGCTCCAAGCTGGAGATGACCCAGGCCCAGGTCCTGCTCGCCCAGGCGCAGACCGCGCTGCAGGGGCTGGAGCAGGATCGCGCGATCAATCGCAACGCGCTGGCGCTGCTGGTCGGCCATCCGGTGGAAATCGCGGGTGGAAGCCTGAGCCTGGCCGAAGTCGGCGGGGGCCGGGCGCTGCCGCCCGGACTGCCGTCGCACTTGCTCGAAAACCGCCCCGACATCGTGGCCGCCGAGCATCGCCTGCGCGCCGCCAATGCCGATATCGGCGCGGCCCGCGCGGCGTTCTTTCCCAACGTCAGCCTGACCGGCACGTTCGGGACCGCCAGTGCCGAACTCGATGGCCTGTTTGCGGACGGCAGCGGTTCCTGGAGCTTCACGCCGACGATCAGCCTGCCGATCTTCAACGCGGGCCGCAATGCCGCCGGCCTCGATCTGGCCAAGGCGCGCCGGAACACTGCGGTCGCCGACTATGAACTGACCGTCCAGCGGGCGTTCCGCGATGTGGCGGACGCGCTGGTGCGGCGGCGGCAACTCGCCGCGCAGATCGCGACCACGCAAGACATGCTGGCCGCGCTGGTCGAACGGGCGCGCCTTGCCAATCTGCGCTTTGAAAACGGGCGTTCGGCCTATCTCGAAGTGCTCGATGCGCAGCGCGATCTGTTCGGGACCGAACAGGCGCTGGTGCAATTGCGCCGCGCCCATTTTTCCAGCGGCGTTGCGCTTTACGCCGCGCTGGGCGGTGGATTTCCGCACGAAACCGGGTCTGCGCCGGCCGATCCGGCCGCCGGGCCAGCCACCACGTCAGCCTCCGGGGATACGAAGCGATGAAGACGATCGACAGCCGCTGGATCAGGCGCGGCGGGATTCTGGCCGCGGTGCTGGCGCTGGCTTTCCTGGTCTGGCACTTCACGCGGGCGAACGGGCTGCCGGACGGGATCATCAGCGGCAACGGCCGGATCGAGGCGGTCGAGATCGACGTTTCGGCCAAGACGCCCGGCCGGATTCGCGAGATCGTTGCGGACGAGGGCGATTTCGTGAAAGCCGGCGAGGTCGTCGCGCACATGGATACCGACGTGCTGCTGGCCCAGCGCGCCGAGGCCGAAGCGCGGCTCGCCCAGGCCCGCAACGCGGTCGAGATCGCCCGGACCCAGGTGGTGCAGCGGCAGAGCGAACGGGCGGCGGCGCTGGCCGGGGTGCGGCAGCGCGAGGCTGAGCTGAGCGCCGCGCGCAAGCGCCTTGGCCGTTCCGAAACGCTGGCCCGCGAAGGCGCGACCGCCGTGCAGGAGCGCGATGACGATCAGGCCCGGGTCGAGGGCGCGAATGCCGCCGTCGAGGCGGCGCGGGCGCAAGTTGCGGCAGTCGATGCGGCGATCGGCTCGGCGCGGAGCCAGGTGATCGGCGCGGGTTCGGCGGTCGATGCAGCGGTCGCCACGATCCGGCGGCTTGATGCCGATATCACCGACAGCGACCTGAAGGCGCCGCGCGAGGGGCGCGTGCAATACCGGATCGCCCAGCCCGGCGAAGTGGTGGGCGGGGGCGGACGGGTGCTCAATCTGGTCGATTTGTCCGATGTCTACATGACGTTCTTCCTACCGGAGACGGCGGCGGGACGGGTCGGGATCGGCAGCGAGGTGCGGATCGTGCTCGACGCCGCGCCGGACTATGTCATTCCCGCGAAGGTCTCGTTTGTCGCCGATGTCGCCCAGTTCACACCCAAGACGGTCGAGACCGAGAGTGAACGGCAGAAGCTGATGTTCCGGGTCAAGGCGCGGATCGATCAGGCGCTGCTGCGCCGCTACATCCGCCAGGTGAAGACCGGCCTGCCCGGAATGGCCTATGTGCGGATCGGCACCGATGCCCGGTGGCCTGCGGAACTGGCGATCAAGACCCCCAAATGAACCCGCGCGCGGAACCCGATCCCGCAGGTCCGGCCGCCGCGAACGACGTGGCCCGCCTGACCGGGGTGAGCCTTTCGTTCGGCGAGACTTGCGCGCTCAAGGAGATCGATCTCGCGCTGCCCGCCGGCCGCATGGTGGCGCTGATCGGGCCTGACGGGGTGGGCAAGTCCAGCCTGTTCTCGCTGATCGCCGGTGCGCGCGAGATTCAGCAGGGGCGCGTCGAGGTGCTGGGCGGCGACATGGCCGAGCGCAGCCACCGCGATGCGGTGTGCCCGCGCATCGCCTATATGCCGCAGGGGCTCGGCAAGAACCTCTATCCAACACTGTCCATCGCCGAAAATCTGGAGTTCTTCGGGCGGCTGTTCGGCCAGGACGCGGCCGAGCGCGCGCGCCGGATCGCCGATCTGCTTGATAGCACCGGCCTTTCCGAATTTCGCGATCGCCCCGCCGGCAAGCTTTCAGGCGGGATGAAGCAGAAGCTGGGCCTGTGCTGCGCGCTGATCCACGATCCCGATTTCCTGCTGCTCGACGAGCCGACCACCGGCGTCGACCCGTTGTCGCGCGCGCAGTTCTGGGATCTGATCGATCGCATTCGCGCCGGGCGGCCGGACATGAGCGTGCTGGTCGCGACCGCCTATATGGAGGAGGCGGCGCGGTTCGACTGGCTGGTGGCGATGGATGCCGGGCAAATCCTCGCGGCCGGCACGCCGGACGATTTCTATGCGCGCACCGGCACCGAGCTGCTGGAACAGGCCTTCATCGCGCTGCTGCCGGAGGAGCGGCGGCGCGCTTACACACCCGTTACCATTCCCGCGCGCGAGCCGGCAGGCGCGCGCGATATCGCGATCGAGGCGAAGGGCCTGACGATGCGGTTCGGCGATTTCACGGCGGTCGACCATGTCGATTTCCGGATCGAGCGCGGCGAGATTTTCGGGTTCCTCGGATCGAACGGCTGCGGCAAATCGACCACCATGAAGATGCTGACCGGGCTGTTGCCGGCCAGCGAGGGCGAGGCCTGGCTGCTGGGCGAGCCGGTCGACAGCCGCGACATCGCGACCCGCCGCCGGGTCGGCTACATGAGCCAGTCGTTCTCGCTCTATTCGGAACTTACCGTGCGCCAGAATCTGGAACTGCACGGCAAGCTGTTCCACGTCGCGCCGGCCGAACTGCCCGCGCGCGTCGAGGAGATGGCGGGGCGGTTCGGACTTGCCGACATCATGGACTCGCTGCCCGACGAACTGCCGCTCGGCCAGCGCCAGCGGCTGAGCCTGGCGGTCGCGATGATCCACAAGCCGGAGATGCTGATCCTCGACGAGCCGACCTCGGGCGTCGATCCGATCGCGCGCGACCAGTTCTGGCAAATGATGATCGACCTGTCGCGCGGCGACAAGGTGACGATCTTCATCTCCACCCACTTCATGAACGAGGCGGAGCGCTGCGACCGGATTTCGCTGATGCATGCCGGCAAGGTGCTGGTCAGCGACCGGCCCGACCGGATCGTTCAGGCGCGCGGGGCGGAGACGCTGGAGGAGGCGTTCATCGGCTATCTGGAGGACGCGGTGGGCGATCCGCCCGCGCAAACGGCGGAGGCCGCGCCTGCCGCGCCCGCCGGACATGGGCCGGATGCCGGCTTCGGGCGGCTGTTCAGCGTGCGGCGGATGCTGGCCTATACCCAGCGCGAGCAGCTTGAATTGCGGCGCGACCCGATCCGCGGGATTCTGGCGCTGGTGGGCAGTGTGATCCTGATGTTCATCGTCGGCTACGGGATCAACATGGATGTCGAGAACCTGCCGTTCGCGGTGCTCGACCGCGACGGGACGACCACCAGCCAGAACTATGCGCTCAACCTGGCCGGCTCGCGCTACTTCACCGAGCGGCCGCCGATCACCGATTATGCTGAGCTCGATCGGCGGATGCGGTCCGGGGAACTTAGCGTGGCGGTGGAGATCCCACCCGGCTTCGCGCGCGATCTGCGGCGCGGCGATCCGGTGCAGGTGGGGGTGTGGATCGACGGGGCGATGCCGATGCGGGCGGAAACCGCGCAAGGCTATATCCAGGCGCTGCACGGGCAATGGCTGAGCGACATGTCGATGCAGGAACTGGGAGTCCGCCCGGCGGCCGGACAAGTCGAGATCGCGCTGCGCTATCGCTACAATCCCGATGTCAAAAGCCTGGTCGCGATCGTGCCGGCGGTGATTCCGGTGCTGCTGCTGTTGCTGCCGGCCATGCTGACGGCCCTGAGCGTGGTGCGCGAGAAGGAGCTGGGCTCGATCATCAACTTCTATGTGACCCCGATCGGGCGCGCGGAATTCCTGCTCGGCAAGCAGATCCCCTATGTCGTGCTGGCGATGGCCAACTATGTGCTGCTGATCCTGCTCGCCCTGTTCGTGTTTCGCGTTTCGATCACCGGCAGCGTGCTGACGATGACGGTGGCGGCGCTGCTCTATACGCTCTCGTCGACCGCGCTCGGGCTGCTGTTCTCGGTGTTCATGCGCAGCCAGATTGCCGCGATGTTTGCCACCGCGATCGGGACGATCCTGCCGGCGGTGCAGTTTTCGGGCCTGATCAATCCCGTGTCGTCGCTGGAAGGGGCGGGCGCGGTGATCGGCCGGGCGTTTCCCGCGACCCACTTCATCACTATCTGCCGCGGCGTCTTTTCGAAAGGGCTGGGCTTCACCGATCTGGTCGTGCCGCTCGCCGCGCTGGCGCTGGCGTTCCCGGTCATCCTTGGGGTGAGCGTGCTGATGCTGAAGAAGCAGGAGCGCTGAGATGCGCAAGGCGGCCAACATCTTCAATCTCGGCATCAAGGAACTGCGCAGCCTGGCGCGCGACCCGATGATGCTGATCCTGATCTTCTATGCCTTTTCGCTGGGCATCTACGTTGCGGCGGCCGGCGTTCCCGAGACCTTGCACAAGGCCGCGATCGCGATTGTCGACGAGGATCGGTCGCCCCTGTCGAACCGGATCACCAGCGCGTTCTATCCGCCCCACTTCACGGCTCCGGCGCTGATCGGCCTGGACGAGGCCGACGCCGGGCTGGACGCGGGGACTTATACGTTCGTGCTCGATCTGCCGCCCGATTTCCAGCGTGACGTGCTGGCCGGCCGCCAGCCGACCGTGCAGCTCAATGTCGATGCGACCCGGATGAGCCAGGCCTTCAGCGGCGGCGGCTATATCCAGCAGATCGTGCAAGGCGAAGTGGCGGAGTTCATGCGCGGGACACGGGCGAGCGCGGCTCCGCCGGTCGATCTGGCGCTGCGCGCGCGGTTCAATCCCACGCTGGCGCAGAGCTGGTTCGGGGCGGTGATGGAAGTCATCAACAACGTCACCATGCTCTCGATCATCCTGACCGGCGCGGCCCTGATCCGCGAGCGCGAACACGGCACCATCGAACATCTGCTGGTGATGCCGGTCACCCCGTTCGAGATCATGGCGAGCAAGGTCTGGGCAATGGGCCTGGTCGTGCTCGTGGCGTGCGCCTTCTCGCTGGTGGTGGTGATCGAAGGCATCCTGAAAGTGCCGATCGAGGGCTCGATCCTGCTGTTTCTGGTGGGGGCGGGCCTGCACCTGTTCGCCACGACCTCGATGGGCATCTTCATGGGCACCGTCGCGCGCTCGATGCCGCAATTCGGATTGCTGCTGATGCTGGTGCTGTTGCCGCTGATGCTGCTGTCCGGCGGGCTGACCCCGCGCGAGAGCATTCCGGAATTCGTCCAGACGCTGATGCTGGCCGCGCCCACGACCCACTTCGTGAAGATGGCCCAGGCGATCCTCTATCGCGGGGCCGGGTTTGACGTTGTCTGGCCGCAATTCCTGGCGATCACCGCGATCGGCGCGGCCTTTTTCCTGATCGCGCTTTCGCGGTTTCGCCGGACTATCGGGATGATGGCCTGAACCTGTCGCTAGCGTTCCAGAACGTAGCGGCCGGGTGCGTCGCAGAGCGGCGCATAGCCGCGTTCGGGCGCGCCCATCGGCGGAGGCGGGACCGGCTCGCCCGAACGGGCGGCAAGCCATTCGCCCCAGGCGATCCACCACGAGCCGGTCCGCTGCGGTGCGCGCGCGAGCCATTCTTCCGGATCGAAGTCCGGGGCGCCTTCGGATCGGGTGAGGATGTGGTAGTAGCGCCGGTTGTGCCCCGGCTCTGACACGATCCCGGCGTTGTGGCCGCCGCGGGTCAGCACGAACGTGGTTTCGGTGTTGGTCAGCAGGTGGATCTTGTGGACCGATCGCCACGGCGCGACGTGATCGCGCTCGGTCCCGACGACAAACAGCGGCAGGCGCAGCGCCGAGAGCGAGATCGTCCGGCCATCGACCTTGTAGTGCCCCTCGGCGAGATCGTCGCCCAGGAACAGCCGGCGCAGATATTGGCTGTGCATCGCATAGGGCATCCGCGTCGCATCGGCATTCCAGGCCATGAGGTCGGACATCGGCTCGCGCTCGCCCATCAGGTAGGTGTTCAGCAGCCGTGACCAGACCAGATCGTTCGAGCGCAGGATCTGGAACGCGCCGCCCATCTGCGAGCCATCGAGATAGCCGCGGCTCCACATCATGTTTTCGAGCATGTTCAACTGGGCTTCATCGATGAACAGCCCGAGTTCCCCCGGCTCGCTGAATTCGGTCTGCGCGGCGAACAGCGTGACCGAGGCCAGCCGCTCGTCCCCGTCGCGCGCCATTGCCGCCGCCGCGATCGCCAGCAACGTGCCGCCAAGGCAATAGCCGACGCCGTGGACCCTGGTGGCCCCGGTGATCGCACCGATCGCGTCGAGCGCGGCCATCGGCCCCATTCGCCGATAGTCCTCCATGTCGAGATTGCGATCCTTGTTCACCGGATTGTGCCAGGAGATGCAAAACACGGTGTAGCCTTCGCCGACCAGCCAGCGGATCAGCGAGTTCTGCGGCGACAGGTCGAGAATGTAATACTTCATGATCCAGGCCGGCACGATCAGCACCGGTTCCGGCCGCACCTTGTCGGTCGTCGGAGAATACTGGATCAGTTCGATCAGATCGTTGCGATAGACCACTTTCCCGGGGGTGACCGCGACCGCCTCGCCGACCGGAAAGGCTTCGGTGCCCACCGGCGGTTCGCCGCGCATCATCAGTTCCACGTCTTTCGCCCAGTGCCTGGCGCCATCGAGCAGACATTTTCCGCCGGTCTTGACGATCTTTTTCTGGAGGACGGGATTGGTGGCGAGGAAGTTCGTCGGGGCGGCCGTATCGAGGAGCTGGCGCGTGCTGAACGCGACGACATCCTCGTGGTGCTTGCTGACGCCCGCGATGCCGGTCGTCGCGGCATGCCACCATTGCTGGTTGAGCAGAAAGGCCTGGGCGAGCAGGTTGAAGGGCGGCTTGCGCCAGGCCGGATCGCTAAACCGGCGATCCTGCGGCAAGGGTTCGATCGCCGGGGCGGCATCGGGATCGGTCAGCCGGCGCGCGACATAGTCGCCGAGTCGGGCAACCTTGCGCACGGCCTTGGAGGCCAGTTGCAACTGTTTGCCCGGCGCGGTGGCGAGATGAAGCGCCCAATCCGAATAGGCCTGCGCGACCGTTACCGGCGAAAGCCCGTGAGTCGCCTGCGCCATGGCAGTGCCCGCCGCCCGGTCAAGCGTTTCGGCGATGCCGTCGAGCGGATCGGGCACTTGCGGGGGCGCGTGATGATTTGCCATGGCCATCATCATATTGGATCGCGCCGGGCTTGTCAGACCCAAAGTGAGCCAGACTCAATTTGGGCCAGGCGCAGTTTGCGGCCCGGCCGGACCGGGCGCCGGATCAGGCGGACGGCATCCTCCGCGTCATCCCTGCTCCGTGCCGGCCGCCACTTTGGGCTGCCACGGGATGTGGCGATCGTCGAGGCTGATCAGATTTTCGAGTTCGATCAGCACTGCGCGGGAATGGTATCCGATCAGTTGTTTGACCGGGATATCGAGATTGCGCACCAGGATGGCGGTTTCCTCGGACGAGAAATCGGTCATGCCGCGCGCCCGCTCCGCGCCGGTTTCGTCATAGACGTGGATGACATCACCCTTCACATAGCTGCCGTCGATCGACACGACATCGTTGCGATCGATCCCGCGTTCGCCGGCGGCGACGGCATCTGCGGCAGCCGATGAAACAACGATGCTGCCGGCCATCTGCAGCCGGTCGGTGAGCCAGACGGCCCAACTTGTCGCCGGCTCGTCATGCGCGACGCAGGTGGTGCAGGGGCGCAGGCCCTTCAGCACCGAGGAAATCGGATCATCAGCCTCGCCATTGGCGATCAGCGTGGTGCAGCCGGCATTCTGCGCCATGTTGGCGGCCTGCATCTTGGTGAGCATCCCGCCGCTGCCCAGCGTGCTGACGCCTTCGGTGACCGCGAGATACTGGCTGACATCGTGAACCGTTTCAACCAGCACGGCGCCGGGCTCGGCCGGATTGCGATCGTAGAGGCCATCGACGCCGGTCAGGATCACCAGATGCTGGGCCTGGACCATCTGGGCGACCTTGGCCGCCAGCCGGTCGTTATCGCCGACCCGGATTTCCTCGGTGGTGATCGTGTCGTTGTCGTTGATGATCGGGAGCACGCCGGCAATCAACAGGCGGTGCAGCGTGTTCTTGGTGTTGAGAAAACGCCGGTGATCCTCGAAATCGCCGAGCGTCACCAGCACCTGGGCGATGTTGAGATCGTATTCGTGGCCGATCTGCTTGTAGGCGCCCAGCAGCAGCGGCATCCCGCAAGCTGCGGCCGCCTGCTTGTCGCGCAATCCGGCGGTGGCCGGGGTCACGCCGATCATCTTCATGCCGAGCGCGACCGCGCCCGACGAACACAGGATGACTTCGTAACCTTCGTCGCGAAGCAGGGCGATGTCTTCCATGATGCGCTGCATGAATGCCCAGCGTGGAGTCAATCGCTCTGAATCCGTAAGAAGACTAGAACCAATCTTAACAACTATGCGCTTTACTTTAACCACTGATTGCCTTCATGAAATAAGATGTGAGATTATTCCGGATAATAAGAAATAGTGTGCGAACGCACGAATTTGACAATTTGATTATATCATCCTATGGACTCCCCATACACAATGGTATGTTTTAGTCAATGTTTCCCTCGGAAACTTCGGGATTATCCCGATAAATCATATATCATTGGCGGGTTATCTGGCGGCGTGTCGCGGCCGCCGCCGCCCATGTCGAATCAAGCGCCGAAACCGGCGGTACGGGGAGCACGAATTTTGCGAATTGCATTGATCGGTAACGGGAAAATGGGGTCTGCGCTGCTGACGCAATGGGCCGGCAGCACGGACGCAGGCCGCACCTTGCCCGATCACACGTTCTTCGTGATCGACCCGGCGAGCGAGCCCGGCTCCGGCGCCGAGGCGGAACACGTCACGTACCTGCGCGAAGCGCCGCCGGTCGACCAGTGCGCGTTCGATCTGGTGATCGTGGCGGTGAAGCCGCAGATCGTCGACGCGGTCCTGCCGGGCTATGCGCCGCGCCTGGCGCCGGGCGGCTTCGTCGCCTCGATCGCCGCAGGCTGCTCGATCGCCCGCCTCCGGGCGCTGGCCGGCGGCGTGCCGGTCATCCGGATCATGCCCAATCTGCCTGCGGCAATCGGCGCCGGCGTCAGCGGCCTGTGCGCCGACAGTTCGGCCAGCCAGGCGCAGCGCGACGCGGTGGAGGCGATGATGGCCGCTGCCGGGATCACGCAATGGGTGGACGACGAGGACCAGCTCGACCGGTTCACCGCAATCGCCGGTTCGGGGCCGGGCTATGTCTTCGAAATCGCCCGCACATATGTCGAGGCGGCCGAGGCGCTGGGGTTCAGCCCCGAGGACGCGCGGCGGCTGGTGCTGGGGACCATGGCGGGGACGGTGGCAATGGCGCGCCAGTCCGCCGAGAGCCTTGAGGACTTGCGGACCAGCGTGACCAGCAAGAACGGCACGACCGCCGCGGGCCTTGCCGTGCTGAACGGCGACGGCGCCCTGGGGGTGCGCCTGCAGGCAACCGTGGAGGCAGCCTACCAGCGCGCGATCGCGCTGCGCTGAACCGCGTCCCGCGCTGCACCGGACCATATGACTGAGCCAAAGCGGAAGCCCACATGAACTCTGCAACTGCCATCTCGCTCACCGGGTATTTCGTGCTGATGCTCGCCATCGGCCTTTATGCCTGGCGCAAATCGACCAGCAACGTGTCGGAATTCATGCTGGGAGGCCGTCAATTGCCGCCGGCGGTCGCGGCGCTTTCGGCCGGGGCATCCGACATGAGCGGCTGGATGCTGATGGGCTTGCCGGGGGCGATCTATCTCGTCGGGCTGAGCGCGGGATGGATCGCGGCCGGGCTGATGGTGGGCGCCTGGGCGAACTACTGGCTCGTCGCGCCGCGCTTGCGGGTCTATACCGAAGTTGCCGACGACGCGCTTACAATTCCCGATTATCTGGAAAAGCGCTTCAACGACCACAGCCGCCAGTTGCGGGTGGTGGCCTCGTTGGTGATCGTGGTGTTCTTCACGCTCTATACGTCGGCCGGTCTCGTTGCCGGCGGCAAGCTGTTCGAAGCCTCGTTCGGCTATGACTACCGGATCGGGCTGTTCCTGACTGCCGGGGTCGTGGTGGTCTACACGCTGTTCGGCGGCTTTCTGGCGGTCAGTCTGACCGATTTCGTCCAGGGCTGCATCATGTTCGCCGCGCTGGTGCTGGTGCCGCTGGTGACGATCGCCAACCTGGGCGGCTGGACCGCGACCACCGACGCGGTGAGCGCGATCCACCCCGAATATTTCGACTGGTTTTCCGGGGTGACGACACTGGGCATCCTGTCCAGCCTGGCGTGGGGGCTGGGCTATTTCGGCCAGCCGCACATTATCGTGCGCTTCATGGCCGTGCGATCCGTGCGGGATATTCCAACCATGCGGCGGATCGGCATGTCGTGGATGCTGGTGACCGTTATCGGCGCGGTGCTGTGCGGGATCAGCGGCTTTGCCTACATCGCGCGGTCCGGCGCCGCGCTGGACGATCCCGAGACGATCTTCATCGTGCTCTCGCAGACCCTGTTCAATCCTTACATCGCCGGGTTCCTGCTGGCCGCCATTCTCGCGGCGATCATGAGCACGATTTCCTCGCAACTGCTCGTTTCGTCGAGTTCGCTGACCGAGGATTTCTACAAGATCTTCGTCCGCCGGGGGGCCAGCCAGCGCGAACTCGTGCTGGTTGGCCGTATCGCCACCCTGGCGGTGGCGCTGGTCGCGATCGGCCTGGCGATGGATCGATCGAGCTCGATCCTGTCGCTGGTCGGCAATGCCTGGGCGGGTTTCGGCGCCGCGTTCGGCCCGGTGATCCTGTTCAGCCTGCACTGGCGGCGGATGACCCGCCACGGGGCGCTTGCCGGGATCGCGGCCGGGGCGGGGACGGTGCTGATCTGGCTCTATGCGCCGTTCACCATCGGCGGGGAGCAGCCGTCGGCGGTGCTGTACGAGATGATTCCGGGCTTCATCGCCAGCACCATCGCCGTGCTTGCGGTCAGCAATTTCGGCAAGACGGTGTCGCCGGTGGTCGAGGCCAGGTTCGAGGATATGCTGGCGGCGCGCTGAGTTTGATTGGCGGAGCGGAGCAGGCGGAGCGGAGCTGGCAGGGGCGGAAAGGCCGCTGCCTCAGCCCTTCGGCCGTTCGCCGACCATTTCGCGGATCATGCCCTGCAGGGCGGCATCGAACCGCGCGAACACCTGATAGTCGCCCGCATATTCGAAGTGGGTGACGACATCCTTGCCGTTCCACAAGTGGAGGCAATAGCCCGGCGGTTCGTCGGTGATCAGCACGCGGTTGTCCGGCGTGTTCTCGTCGATTGGGGTGAGGTCGAGGCCGACCGCAGGGGCGACCGAGGGGCAGACCAGCACCGGCAGGCCTTCCCAGTGCGACAGGATCGTGCGGTGGAGGTGGCCGGAAATCAGGCCCTTGACCTGCGCGTGGCCCTTGAGCGTTGCGGCAAGCCGGCTGACCCAGGGCTCGCGCGCATCGGTATCCATCCACGCGATCCCGGCGGTGAAGGGCGGATGGTGCAGCGCGATCAGGGTTGGCTTGTCGGGCTCCGCCGCCAGTTGATCGGCGAGCCATGCCGCGCGGGCCGCGCAGAACGCGCCGCCGTGGCGGCCGGGTTCGAGCGTATCGAGCACGATGAGCCGCAAGGCGGCATGATCGAGCGTGTAGTGGACGAAGCCATCTGCTGAGCCCGGCGTGCGGGGAAAGGCTTCGCGCAGGGCCGGGCGCGCGTCGTGATTGCCGGTCATCGGCCAGACCGGGAACGGGCAGATCGCCACGGCTTCGGCCAGGCGGGCGTAGTCTGCGGGCGCGCCATCCTCGGTGAGATCGCCCGAGAGCAGCAGCAGATCGGGCCGGTTGGGGCCGTTGACGAGATGACCCAGCACCGCGCGCAGGCGGACCATGTTGTGCTCGTCCGGGTTGCCCTTGTCGAACCCGATGTGGATGTCGGTGATCTGTGCGATCAGCATCCGTTCGCCCCCAGTCCGGATTTGCGCGCGCCCACGCCCATGTCAGCGCTTTTCACGCCGGGACAGCAGCGGTGCCGCGCCGGTCGGGTGATAGGCATGGCACATCGCGCAGCCGGACGGAACCTTGCCGCGGGAAGGCGATGCCAGCGGGCCGAGCAGCGAGGAGGCATCCTCGCCGACGTGGCAGGTGCGGCAATCCGCCAGTTTGGGCAGCAGCACGTCCGTCGATGTGACCGAGGTGGGGGCCGCGTGGCAGGTTTCGCACTTGGTCTGCTTGTGGGCGGTGTGATCGAACCAGCCGTTCGCCATGTAGCGCGCGGGCAGGGTGACCGGCACCACGGCGGGCTTGCCGTTCCTGAGCGCAGGCGTGTGGCATTCGCCGCAGACGCCGTCCTTGCCGAGCGCGCCGCTGACCAGTCCCCCGCCCACCGGCCGGGTGAAGCGGGCGAAATAGGGCCGGTCGGCCGCGAATTCGCCCGGACGGCTGCGGCCGGTGACGAGCGGCCGGGTGGTGTTTCCGGCAACCGTCAGATCGGCGACCATCTGATCGACATCGCCGTGCCTGAGCGTGCGGAACGTGGTGCCGACCTTGTCATAGACGAGGCTGTGGCAGGACTCGCAATCGCGCTCCATCGTGATCGGCTTGAACCGCACCCCGTCTTCGGTGGGGCGGTGGCAATCGGCGCAGACCATGCCGCCGGTGCCATAGCCTTTGTCCCCGGCCAGCGTCGCTGCCATCTTCGCCACGCCGCCGCGCGGATCGAGGTGGAGCTTGTGCGGGAAGGCGAGGCCCGAATGTTCGCGCGGGTTGGCGCCGAGCGAGATCGGGGCGCTGGCCCTGGTGGCCGGATCGGTCATGATAACGGGCGTGAATTCGGGGTGGAGCTTGCCGAAATCGGCGGCATCGCCGAGTTTGCTGTCGGTCAGCCGATCCTTGAGCGTGCCGTGGCAATCGGCGCAGAACTGCTGTTCCGGCAGGGCCATGCGGGTCATGCCCTCGTGCTCGCGGTGGCAATCGACACAGGCGCCGGGGCCGGTCTTGCCGAAAGCGTGGGCGACGCCCTGGAGGAATTTTCCGCCCAGCCCAGGCTCGGCCCGGGCGGCGCCGAGGCGCGCGGCCGGGGCATGATCGTGCACCGACTTGTGACACGAGGCGCAAGTCTCGTCGCGCACGGATTCGAACGGCTTGACGTGGCAAGCCTCGCATTTGGCTTCCAACTGGTGGTGCGCCAGGCTCAGCGGGCCGGGGGTCCAACTGCCGTCGCCGATGACGCGGCTGGTCTTCGGATCGTCGGAGCGCAGCAGGTTGCTGGCGACCGGAAGGGCGAGGAACAGCGCGAGGATCAGCCCGGCCAGAATCCATGCGATGGTGCGCTTGCCGGGCATGACTGCGGAAAGCGCCAGGCCGTGCTTTTCGCTGTCGGTGCTGCCGTCTTCCTCCTGCGCCACCTCGACCGTGAGGAGGATGGCGCCGTCCGGTTCGTGCCCGATCGAGATGCGGGTGCCGCCGAAGCGCAGTTCGGCGCCGGTGCGGGCATCGACGCCGGCCTGCCTGACGGTCTTCCCGTCGAGCCCGAAACCGAGCGTGCCGGTTGCTTCGATGGCGACCCGGCTGGCGGGCTGTTCGGAGATGACCGCGTGGTTCGCCTCGACCGCGAGATCGGCGAGGTGGATATCGTTCTCCGCCGCGCGACCGATGGCGAGGCGCGGTTTGGCAATGTTCTTTTCGCGGACGATCTTCCGCCCGTCGGCGGTGTAGTCGATGGTCCTCAGCCGGAAGGTCATGCCACTCGCCTCACCAGTAATAGAAGACGCTGATGATATGCGCGGTCAGCGCGGCGAGGAGGGCCACCGTTGCGGGCACATGGACGCAAAGCCACACTTCCAGCAGCGCCCTGAGGCGCATCTGCCGCCGCAGCCGGTCAAGCTGGGCCTGGCGCCGGATCAGCAGCTTTTCGACCCGGCCGATCGCGGCATCGCCACCGCCGCTGGCGTCGGCCCGCGCAAACCCGGCGATCGCGCGGGCAGTCTGGCAATTGCGGTAGTTTCCCGAGAGCCGCGCCCACAGGCCGGTCTTGAAAAAATCCTGTTCGAGCGCGGCGATGACGAGATCGGAGTGTTCGCGCCCCAGCGGCTGGGCGGCGTCTTCCAGTTGCCGGTCGATCGCCCGGATGCCCTCGAACATCTGCTCCTGGGTCAGTTCCTCGCGGTTGGAACTGAGCGCGGCGGGGAGCGAGGCATAGGCGCTGACCCCCCATATCCCCGACAGGATCACCACCATCATCAGGACATAGGCGAGCGTGTGGACGTTCCAGCCTAGCTGGAAGCCGGTGTGGAGCGTGGCGATCACGATCAGGCTGAGGCCGAGATAGACGTGCGCCGAAGTCCAGGCTTTCAGCGACCACGCCCCCGCCGTCATCGCGCGCTTGCGGATGCCGAGCAGGGCGAGCCACACGATGAGGGCGGCGCCGATCGTGCCGAGGGTATAGCCGACCCATGAGCCGCCATTGGGACGCGGCTTCACGTCGGCCATCAGATAGCCGAGGATCGCGACGAGGCAGGTGACGCTGGCGATCTTGAGCCAGCGGAAGCGGCGATAGCGCAGGAAACCTTCGTGATCGGCGCTGAACTGCGGGCGGACGGGCTTGGCGGTACTGGCCATCAGCGTTCTTCCCCCAGCCGGGTGGCGGAGAGAAACGCCTCGGGCGAGACACGCAGGGCCGCCCCGGTCGGGCAGGCGCGCACGCAGGCGGGGCCGCCGTCAATTCCCGAACACATGTCGCACTTGATCGCCTTTTTCGGCGGTTCCTCGCCCGGAACGGCGTTCTGCTTGCGCCACTTCTTCGAAGGCTCGCCCGGACCGGGGCCGGTGCCGAAGAACAGCCAGCTCAGCAGCGAGGGCTTGGGCGGCGGCACGCTGTCCATCCGGATCACGCCATAGGGGCAGTTGCGCTGGCAATTGCCGCAGCCGATGCAGGTATCGTCGATGAACACTTCGCCATCCGGCCCGCGCCGGATCGCGTTGGGCGGGCAATCGGCCATGCAGTGCGGATGTTCGCAGTGGCGGCACGAGGTCGGCACGTGGAGGTGGGCATAGGTCTTGCCCGCCTCGCGATTGAGCCGCGACAGCCCCTCGTGGCTATCGGCGCAGGCTTTCTCGCAATTGTCGCAGCCGACGCAGAGCGTCTCGTCGATCAGCAGCACGTCGGTCGCTTCGCCGATGCCGTTGTCGATCAGGAACTGGGCGGTTTCCGAATACATCTCGACCGCGCCGCCGAAGCTGTCCTTGCGCCCTTCGATGAAGGCGTTGACCTCGCGCCGCTTGTCCATGTCGGCCAGGGCCTTGGCGAACAGCGCGGGCTTCTTTTCGAGCAGCCGGGCGAAGGCTTCGCCGGGGAGCCGGATCACTTCTGACCGGATCGCGGCCTTCACCGTGGCCGAACGCGGCGCCTTGTCGATCAGCGCCATTTCGCCGACGTAGGAGCCGGCGGGCACGTAGGACAGGAACACCGGCTTGCCGCCCAGCGACTTCTGCACGATCATCGAGCCGCGGCGGATGATGTAGACATCCTGGCCCCCAACCGCATCATTGGCATCGCCTTCGGCCAGCACGCCTTCTCCGGCGCGCACGTTCTTCACTTCGGCGCCTTCGACCAGTTCGGCCACATCCTCGCGGGTGAGGCCCGAGCCGAAGATCTGGAGGAGCTGGCGCTCGATCGAGATGCGGGTGACGGCGCGGCCGGCGGCGGGCGCGGTGGCGATCAGCTTGAGCGCGGCATTGCGCGAGAGTTCGACCACGATCGTCGGTTCGGCCGCACGGATCGTGGCGCCGCGCCGCCGCCCGGAAATCAGGCCGACTTCGCCGAAGATCGAGCCTTCGCCGATCGGCACGGTGAGCGACGGATCGGCCTGGCTGATCTGAACCTTGACCGCGCCTTGCGCGATGCAGAACAGCGACGTGCCCGGATCGTTGCGCTCGAAGATGACCTGTTCGGCGGCGAAACCCTGCACGTCGCTGTCGAGCATCAGTTCGCGGATCTGCAGCGTGGAAAGTTCGCGGAAGATCTCGATCCGGGTGGCGAACAGGTCGAGCCATTCGTCGACCGAACGCCGGCCGGGGAGGGCGGCGAACTTGGCGGCGAGGATCGGCTCGTCGGCGGGCTTGAGCGCGGTATTCCCGTTCAGGAACTCGACCACGTCATAGCCCTGGTTCATGCAGTGCTTGATCAGCGGATAGCCGGCCAGCGCGCCGATCACGTGGATGCCCGGCGTGGTGGTTTCGAACACCGGCGAAAGCACCGGAAAAGCCTCACGATCCGGACTGGTGAATGCGATGCCGCAGGATTCGACGAAGGCGCGCGGCGCGGCGGAGCCCATCCGCGCGATGATCCGGTCGCACCGGATCGTTTCCTGCCCGTCGCGCGTGTCGAGCAGCAGTTCGCCGGGGCGAACTTCGGCGGGGGTTGTTTCGAGGCGGATGGTGATTCGCCCGTTCGCGGCCGCTTCCTGCAGCAATTTGACGTTGGCGGGCTTGGCGCGGGCGAAATCGGTGCCGCGATTGAGCACGGTCACGATGTTGCGCTGGGCCGGATCGGCGACGAGGCCGAGCGCGTTCTCGATCCCGGCATCGCCGGTGCCGGCCACGACGATATGTTCGTCGACATATTCGCCCGGATCGTCGAGCTGATACTGGACGTGGGGCAGATCGCCGCCGGGGCAGCGCATCAGGTTGGGGTTGCCCTGGGTGCCGATGGCGAGGATCACCGCTTCCGCCTCAATCACCGACTTGTCCCGCAAGGTGAGGGTGAAATTGCCCTTCGCGCCCTCGATCTTGCCGACTTCGGCCTTGTAGCGGACCTTCACCCCGGCCTTGGCGGCCTGTTCGTCCCAGATGCCGAGGATCGCCTCGCGTTTCCCGGCGTCAAAATCGAAATCCGAGCGCAGCACCAGCGAGCTGGGCGTCGCCATGACGTGCTTGCCCTTCTGGTACTTGTAGATTGTGTCGGACAGGTGGTCGGTCTTTTCGAGCAGGACATGGTCCATGCCCAGCGCCGCCGCACGCGCCGCCGCGCTCAGGCCCGCGGGGCCTGAACCGACAATTGCCACGCGAACGCGATCCGCCACTTGTGCCCCCCATTTACAGACTGCCCGCGATTGCTTTCGCGAGCCGTCTACCCCACACCCCCTGCGGGATTATCGCGGATTCGCCAGCTGTTTGCCGGCTACCCGGCGAGGTATGGACCGGAACGGCGCGGAGACACAAGGGCGATGACCAACTTGAAACCGGGCCGGATCGCGCTTGCCGGGGCCGCGCTGGTGCTCGGGTTCGCGGTTGTCCATACTGCAATGCGGGACAAGGGCGCGGGGAACCGGGCTCCGGACTCTGCCGCCAGCGCGGCGGCGCTGGCCGATCCGCTCGGCCAACTGGAGCAAGCGGCGCGCGACAATCCACAGGAAGCCGCGCCGTGGCGCGCGCTGGCTGCCGCCCGGTTCGACATGGGGCACTTTGCCGAAGCGGTTACGGCATATGAAAAGGCCGCCGCGCTGGCACCGGGCGAAGCGGCCGTTTGGTCGGCGCTGGGCGAGGCGCGCGTGATGGCCAGCCGCACCGATCCGCTGCCGGCGGCGGCGGTGGATGCCTTCTCCAAGGCGGCCGCGCTTGATGCCAAGGATCCGCGCGCGCGCTATTTCCTCGCGGTGAAGCAGGATCTTGGCGGGGATCATCAAGGCGCGATCGCCGCGTGGCTGGCGCTGCTGGCCGATACGCCGCCGGGTGCGCCATGGGAAGCTGACTTGCGCCGGACGATCGAGCAGGTCGGCAAGATCCACAAGATCGAGGTGGCGAGCCGCCTGGCCGGCGTGAAGCAGCCTGCCGCGCCGGCCGGACAGGCGCCGCCGGTCATGGCGGGGGCGATGGCGCAGGGCGCGATGCCGCCAGCCGGAATGCCCGTCGCCGCGCGGGCCATTCCGGGGCCGACGGCGGCCGACCTCAAGGCGGCCAGCGCGATCCCGCCGAGCCAGCAGCGCGAGATGGCCGAAGGCATGGTCGCGCGGCTGGAGGGCAAGCTCAAGACCAACCCGGCGAATGTGGACGGCTGGATCATGCTGATGCGCAGCCGGGTGACGCTGGGCCAGCCGGACAAGGCCGGCGCGGCGCTGAAAGCGGCGAGCGCCGCGAATCCGGGGCAGGCAGCGCGGATCAGGGCTGAGGCGGGCGTGCTGGGGGTGAAGTAGAGCGGGCCAAAAATCGCTAAGATGCTTGCGAACGGTAAGGGTTTTCTGATTAGCTTGGTTTTGATTTGCTGGTTGAGTTCTGATTCATGCCACCGGAAATTGTCGCACTGATTGATAAGCCATGGTTGCTGGCCGCACTTTTGGCAGTGGGTGCTGCTTGCGGCATGGGAGCCGAACGATTTGCCGAACGCCTCAATCGCGCCGAACGCCGCGCCAGGTGGCGGGGCAAGAACGGTAGAGCGACCAGCCCGTGGCAGACCCCAAGGCCGGCTTCAGGCAACGGCGAGGCGAAACGTGTTGTACCCGACGCAGCCGATCAATTGCGCGTTGTAATGGAAGCTCAATTCAAGCCGCGCCCTCTCCTCAACAAGCCCGAGCGCCGCTTGCTGGCGCATCTTGACCGGGCATTGGCCGAGGAAACGTCAGGCTGGCGGGCGATGGGGCAAGTCTCGTTGGGCGAAATCCTCGCCAGTGATGACAGTGAAGCCTTTTTCGCGATCAATTCCAAGCGGGTGGACTTGTTGATTGTCGATGCAGATTGCCGGCCACTCCATGCGATCGAATTCCAGGGCACAGGCCATCATCAGGGCACCGCCGCCGCGCGGGACGCCGTGAAGAAGGAAGCCCTGCGGCGAGCAGGTATCGGCTATGTCGAGATCGTCAGCGGCGACACCCCGGCAGAATTGCGATCGATGGTGCGCAAGCTGGCAGGGCGGCAGGCATAGTTCCAACAGGGCAGCAAGTGTGCCCGGGGTGACGGAGCTTTGTTGTCCGCTGTCGCGCCGCCTCCCGGCCATCCGCCTCTTACCCGATCACCCCCGCATATTCCGCCACGAACGTGACCAGCGTCAGCGCCAATCCTGCCAGAAACGTGCGATAGGCGTAGCCCAGCAGGCGGTATTTCTTGCGGGCGAGCACTTGCCCGTTCTGGTACATGTCGCGCAGCATCGCGCGGTAGATCGCTTCGTCACTGTCCAGCAGCGCGATCACCTGTTCGGTGAATTCCGCCTCGCTCATCCGCGCATAGACGCCGAAGAACAACAGGTTGGCATCGGCCGCTGCCGGCCCCTTGCGCGGCGCGACTGACGGCATCAGCGTCAGGATCGCGCAAGCCGCCGAAACGAATGCGCCGGCTCCCAGCACCAGCAGGGCGAGCGGCACGTGGCCCCGGCTCGCCTGCCCGATGCAGAGGGTGAACACCACGAAGGTCGCGCCCATCAGGATGCTCGCCTTCTGGTCGGCCATCTGGCTGAGCGTGAGGTTCGCCAGCAGCGCGGTGCGGACGAGATGCGCGGCGTTTGGCGTGAATGCGGCGGGGGACGGCGTGCCCCCGCCGGCGTTCACCGGGCTGTCCGGCATCGGGATCACACCACCCCGAACGCCAGCATCGCGTCGGCCACCTTCTTGAAGCCCGCGATATTCGCGCCCTTCACGTAATCGACATAGCCGCCGCCCTGATCGCCATACTTGAGGCACGACTTGTGGATGTCGGCCATGATGTCCTTCAGCATCTGCTGGAGTTCGTCTTCCTTCCACGAGCGGCGTCCGGAATTCTGGCTCATCTCCAGGCCCGATACCGCAACGCCGCCGGCATTGGCGGCCTTGCCCGGCGCGAACAGGATTTTCGCGTTCTTGAACACGTGCACGCCAGCGAGGTCGGTCGGCATGTTGGCGCCTTCCGACACGGCCTTGCAGCCATTGGCGACCAGCACCCTGGCATCATCGCCCAGCAGCTCGTTCTGGGTGGCGCAGGGCAGGGCGACATCGCAGGGCACGCCCCACGGGGTCTTGCCCGCCGTAAAGGTCGCGCCGGGGAAGGCGTCGACATATTCCTCGATCCGGCCGCGGCGGTGGGTCTTGTGGGTCTTCACCCAGTCGATCTTTTCCTGGTTGATGCCGTCCGGATCGTGGATGAAACCGCCCGAATCCGACAGGGTCAGCACCTTGCCGCCGAGCTGGACGATCTTTTCCGCCGCGTGGGTGGCAACGTTGCCCGAACCGGAGATCACCGCCGTCTTGCCCGTGAGGTCTTCGCCCCGGGTGGCGAGCATGCTGGCGAGGAAATAGACCGCCCCGTAGCCGGTCTCCTCGGTGCGGATCAGCGAGCCGCCCCATTCCAGGCCCTTGCCGGTGAGCACGCCGGTAAACTGGTTGGTGATGCGCTTGTACTGGCCGAACATGTAGCCGATCTCGCGCCCGCCCACGCCGATGTCACCGGCCGGAACGTCGACATCGGCGCCGATGTGGCGATAGAGCTCGGTCATGAACGACTGGCAGAAGCGCATGATCTCGCGCACGCTCTTTCCCTTGGGGTTGAAGTTCGAGCCGCCCTTGCCGCCGCCCAGCGGCAATCCGGTCAGTGCGTTCTTGAAGGTCTGTTCGAAGGCGAGGAACTTCAGCACGCTTTCGTTCACGCTGGGATGGAAGCGGATGCCGCCCTTGTAGGGGCCGATCGCGTTGTTGTTCTGCACCCGCCAGCCGCGCTGGACGCGGATGTCGCCGTCATCATCCTCCCAGCAGACGCGGAACGAGACGACCCGGTCCGGCTCGGTCATTCGCCGGAGGATCTGCTGGGCGTGATATTCCTCCTTGTCCTGGATGAAATCGAAAATGTCCTCCGCCACTTCCTGCACCGCCTGGACGAATTCCGTCTGGTAGGGGTTGCGGCGCTTCACGCCTTCCATGAACTGGTTGAAGTCGACATGCTCGGAAACTGCCACGGTATGCTCTCCCCCTGCCGGAGCTGTCATGCCCCTGACGGCCCCGGCATCATGCCGGAGCGTTGGCGGGAACCATATCCGTTTGTGCGTCCAAGTACAGGCGGCCCGTTCGGCCGGCTGCGGATGCGTGCGGGCGGGGGCTAACTGCCCGGGCCGGACGCAAAAAGGCCGCCCCAAGCGGGGCGGCCCTGATGTCGTTGCCTGCAGGCGCGATCAGGCGGTGAAGCGCTGGCCGGCGTCGGGGCGGATGGTCGTGCCGTTGAGGAAATCGTTCTCGACGATCTGCTGGGCAAGCTGTGCGTATTCGTCGGGATCGCCCATGCGCTTCGGGTTCAGCACCATCGGGCCGAAGATTTCCTTCGCCTTTTCGAGGCCGCCCGGCATTTGCTCATAGGCGTAAGTGGCGAACGTGCCCGGGGCGATCGCCATCGAGCGCACGCCGATCGGCGCCAGATCGCGCGCGAGATTCAGCGCCATCGCGATGATGCCGCCCTTGGCCGCGCCATAGGGCACCTGGCCCGGCTGGCCTTCGAACCCGGCGATCGACGCGGTGTTGACGATCACCCCGCGCTGGTTCGATGCGAGCGGTTCGGTCTTGGCCATGAACTCCGCCGCGATCGCGCTGACGCAATAGGCGGTGTTGAGATAGATGTTCACGGTGTGCGCGAAGTGCGCGAGGCTGACGCGGGCGCCGTCCTTGCCAACGGTGCGCCCACCCTTGCCCGGCGGCGGCGGACCACCGTGAGTGATCACGGCAGCGCGCAGCGGAGCGAGGCCGGCAGCCTTTTCCACCGCGGCGAAGATCGAATCTTCGCTGGTGATGTCGGTGCGGACGTAGATCGAGCCATTACCGAGCTCGGCGGCGAGCGCCGCGCCACGTTCGTCATGAATGTCGGCAACGACGACCTTGGCGCCGAGCTTGGCGAGACGGCGGGCGGTTGCGCCGCCGAAGCCGCCTGCGCCGCCGGTGACGATTGCGGAACCGTTTGAAATATCCATGTGACTTTAATCCTCCCAGGAAGCGCCTGTCCGGATCAGACCGGATGCGCGAGACGGAATGGTAGCGCTGTTATGCAATCGCAGGGACGCGCGCCACCACGGCAACGATCTATCGCGTTTGTGATGGAACGTCAGTTTTTGTCGAACACATCGGTTTTGTCGAACCGTTCGGGCCGGATATCAGGCTGCGAGCCTGAGTTCCAGCCGGTCCCAGATTTCAACGAGCGCGGCGGTGAGGTCGCGCATCATTGCCTCGGTGTGCGAGGGTCCGGGGGTGAAGCGCAGGCGCTCGGTCCCGCGCGGCACGGTCGGGAAATTGATCGGCTGCACATAGACGCCGTATTCGGCCAGCAGGATATCGCTGATCTGCTTGGCCCGGATCGGATCGCCCACCATCAGCGGCACGATATGCGTGACCGAGGGCAGGACCGGCAGCCCCGCCTCGGCGAACAGGCGCTTGAGCGTCGCGGCGGCGGCCTGCTGGCTCTCGCGCTCGACGCTCGACCCCTTGAGGTGGCGGACCGAGGCGAGCACGCCTGCGACCAGCACCGGCGAGAGCGAGGTGGTGAAGATGAAGCCCGGCGCATAGGAGCGGATCACGTCGACGACCTTGGCCTCGGCCGCGATATAGCCGCCCATCACGCCGAACGCCTTGCCCAGCGTGCCTTCGATGATCGAGATCCGGGGGGCTGCCTCGTCGCGCTCCGACACGCCGCCGCCACGCGGGCCATACATCCCGACCGCGTGGACCTCGTCGATGTAGGTGAGGGCGTTGTACTTGTCGGCCAGATCGCAGATCGCGTGGATCGGGGCGATATCGCCGTCCATCGAATAGACGCTTTCAAATGCGATCAGCTTGGGCAGATCGGGATCGGTCTCGGCCAGCAACTGTTCGAGATGTTCGACGTCGTTGTGCCGCCAGACCTTCTTTTCAGCGCCGGAATTGCGGATTCCGGCAATCATCGAGGCGTGGTTCAACTCGTCGGAGAAGATCACGCAGCCCGGCAGGATCTTCGCGAGCGTGGAGAGCGTCGCGTCGTTCGAGACATAGCCCGAGGTGAACAGCAGCGCGGATTCCTTGCCGTGCAGGTCCGCCAGCTCGTTCTCAAGCTGGATATGATAATGGGTGTTGCCGCCGATGTTGCGCGTGCCGCCCGATCCGGCGCCGACATTGTGTAGCGCCTCTTCCATCGCCGCGATCACCTTGGGGTTCTGGCCCATCGCGAGGTAATCGTTGGAGCACCAGACCGTGATGTCCTTGGGGCCATTGTGCCCCGCGAAACACCGCGCGTTGGGATAGGATCCCTTGTTGCGCAGGATGTCGATAAACACCCGGTAGCGGCCTTCGGAATGAAGCCGCTCGATCGCCTGGTCAAATATCTGGTCGTAGTTCACGCGTGGCACGTCCTCTGGCCAACGTAATCTGGCCGTTTGCTGCGACCTCGCCCCGATCCCACCGGGCGATGACCGAGCGCGGCCCATAACCCAACGCGCCTTCAACTTCCAGCAGATTTCTGGATGATGGCTAGAGCACGATGCTGTCCACCCCGGCGCGGACCTCGGGATCGGTGAGCATCTCGTAGTCATGCCCGGGCACGATGACCAATCCCGGAGCCTCGCGCTGCAGCGCGGCCAGGGTGATCTGCCAGCGCATTGCCGCTTTCCGGTCTTCGCGCGGGCCGAACCAGTTGTGCAGGTTCGAGCGGACCCTGAGTTCGTCTAAACTGGTCCGGAAGGGCGCGACATCGCCGGCGAAGAGGTATTCGCGGCCACCCGCGAGGCGCACATAGACCATTTGCGCGCCCGGCACCGGCCGGCCGGTCGGGATCACCACTACCCCGGGCGCCATCGCCTGCGGCTCGGGGCCGGTGATCGCGGGTCTGAGCACCAGCGTTGTCGGCCACGGGAGATGCTCCGGCGGGATATGCTTTTGCGGGTTCAGGCCATTGCCGGCTCGCCGCGGCACCTGCCGGGCGTTGAGCCGGGCGTGTGCCAATGGAACGGCGGCGCCGGGCCTGGCTGCGAATGCGGCAAGGCCGCCCAGGTGGAGCGGCTGCTCGCTCGTGGCCAGGATGAGGCTTGCCGCCGCCAGTGAAGCATCGATTTCCCGCTGCTGACCAGCCAGGAAGTTTTCGAGATGCGCCGCCTTGCCCATTGCCGCCGTGGTCCCGGTGTCGATGATCACCGGACCGGCGCCCGGAACCGGCAGCCGGAAGCTCATCACCGCGAACAGTCGCCGCCGCATGCCGCTGCCCGCCGCGTAGAAGTTTCCCGGCACCCGCTTTGCGCCGCTGGCGATCACCTGAACGCGATCGGGCCGCTGACCGGGAATGCTGTCGGCAAGGGTCCGCAGCCGGGTGATCGAAACCGGGTGAGGAGCCGCGTTACGGCCAGGATTTTCCAGCAGCAGCCAGTAAAACGGCAGCCCGAACAGCAGGCCGAGAGCGAGCAGCAGGAAGTTCAGGCGAGGCGTCATGCCCGGATTCTCGGCCTTCTGGCGGCGTGCGCCGTCACAGGATTGCCAGGCGTTCGAGCCCGTACTGCGCAAGTGACTGGCGCAAGTCACCGAATTCATGGCCGTTGCGGGTGAACAGCGCAAGGTCCGGCTCGGTGCGGAGGAACGTCTGGCCTTCGGTCAGGAACGCGATCCGCCGGGCAATGCCGTGGGCTCCGTGGACGAACCGCACGGGTGCTTCAAAGGTGGGTGGCCCGAACGCCGCGGCCAGTTCGGCTTCGACCAGCGGAAAATGCGTACAGGCGAGCACCACGGTGTCGATCCGTTCACCGCCGGGTTGATCGCGCAGTCCCGCTGCCGCGCGCGCATAGACGGCCGGGGGGACCGCCGGCACGC
>VMTF01000141.1 GCA_013791705.1 Sphingomonadales bacterium
AATATCAATTCCGCCGGCAGATTGATTTGACCTGCATCAAACGCACGTCTTTCCGGCGCAAGCCAAGGCCGGCGCGGAAAATCCGGCAGCTTTCGGAAGTGGGGGCTGGCCCACCGCAGGGCGCCGTTAGTACCGCTTATTTACACGATTCAACGGTCAAGTTCCGGCTGAACCGGTTCGCGCTCGGCGGGATTGCGATCTTTTCGGCACCGGGCAGGCAGATGTTCAGCCGCTTGGCCTGCTCCGGATCGATGACAAGTTCGTAGTTTCCGGGCGGAATCTGCTCGAAGAAATAGTATCCATCGACTTCGGTTCTGACGGATTTGAACTCTTCGTTCCTGCTGTCGATCAGGCGCAGTCTGACGCCCGCGACGCCGCGCGCCGCTCCGTTGTTGCGGAAATACACGATGCCTTCGACGTCGCTCATCCCGACTATCGCGAACTCGGCTTCGTGCGTCCGGCCCGGGCGCGGAACAATTTCGATCCCGCGCGTGAGCGGCGCCAGATAAATGTCGGGCAGTGACGAGGGATCGACCTGAACGCTCACCCGGTTGCCGCTGCCCAGATTACCCAGCCGCACATTGCCGCCGGCATCGGTCCGTCCGGTCTGATTGGATGAGAAGAACTCGGTCCCGGGCAGAACCTTGTCGCCCCCGTCGAACTTCCCGTCGCCGTTCAGATCCTGAAAGGCGCGAATGGCGATTGCGCCGGATGTTGCCTCGCCCGGTTCCGCCACGAAGAAGCGCTTCGTCATGGGATTGCGGCCAAAGCTGGCCCCGAGCCGCAGCGACGCCGTGTGCATGCGGCTCTTGAAGGCGTAGCGGCCATCCAGCGCCAGTGTGAAGCGATCGAACCGGCGCACTGCGGAAAGGCCGATCTGGGTATCGTCGTCCCTGAAGCTGTAGTTCAGCGAACTGTTGACCAGGGTGCGATCGTCGAACGCATGGTCGACTTCCAGCCCGGCCGATACCAGGTCGGGATCGGGAACCACCGCATAGCCCAGCGAGACGCGGGCCTGCGTCCTGGCGCGGCTGAGTGTCGCCAGGTCGAAATTTCCCAACAGTTGGTTCACCGCAGCTCCGCCTGTGCTCGTGCTGCGCGTGAAGTCCAGCGTGTTGGACGCAACCAGTCCGCTGAACCGCAGCGAGCCCCGCAGCGATGCACTGGTCTCCGTGTGCCCGTCGAGAAATTCGAGCCGCCGCAGCCGCCCGTTCAGCGGCAAATACGTCCCGCCCGCTCCGCCGCCCAGCATTATGTTAAGATTGGCGTCCAGCTCCGTCGCCCGCTTGAGGAATCCGTTGGTAACCGCGCGTGTTTCATCAACGAACTGCCCCGAGTATTCCGCATGAGACAACGTAAACGCAGTCCCCAGCAAGCGCCCGCCAAGACCGACTTCCCCCGCCATTGCGCGGCCATCGGCAGCGGCCAAATCAGCCTTGACCGCCAGCGCGCCAAGGCCGCTTCGCACCCCCGCCGAGCCGATCCAGTGCTTGCCGCTATCGCTTTCGAACCACGCTCCGCTCAGGTTCACGGTGACGGCCGAACTCAGGCCATAGGCGAGCTGGCCGGTCGTCCGCAAACTGCCGTAATCCTGGCCGGGAAAGAAGTTCGGACCATGAACGCCGAGCAGGTTCATGTCCTTCTGCGCAACGCCTAGCTGATAGACCAGCTTGCCCTTCGCGAGCCGGCCATCACCGACGCTGAATCTGCGCACTTCCTCGCGGCGCTGGCCCTGCGGCCCGAAGAACACCAGACGAAATACATTCAGGCCGAAGTCGACCGGAACCTGCAAAAATTCGTACTGGCCATTGACCGGAGTGCGGGTCGAATCGACCAGAATGCCGTTGCGGTAAAGTTCAACCTCGTAACCGTCGGGCAAGTTGCCGCGCAGATCCACTTTCTCGAAGATCGATAGGGAATCGATCGGGACGTTGCCAACCGCCGCCCCTCTGCCCGACGTGCCGCGCAGACCTATGGGCATCGCGGTTGTCGCAACGTCGCCCAACTGGAATTACGTCGCCTTCAGCGGGCCGAGCAGATCTGCGTCGGCACTGCGGCGCCCCAGTTCGACGTGGGAACTGGTCAAGCCATCTGCCGAGTTGGCGCCAAGGAACACTTGCGCGGTCAAATAGGCAAGGTCGCCTGCGAGCCGCAGGTCGCCCTCCATCAACTCCCCGCGCGCACTATCGGATACCGCGCGCAGATCGAGGTCTCCGGTCGGCACCGACAGGGCGAGCCATGGCGTCTCCTCGCGCGGCCAGCGCTGCGCCGTCCGGCTCTCCTGGCGCGCATTCAGGCGTTCGCGCTCCGCATCGCGGGCGAGCCTTGCCTCGAACGGAAAGGGTTCCCGCGTTTTGATTTGAACCGACTGGTCGCGCAAGTTGGCGGTGGCCTCGAGCGGCAGCAAGTCCGCGAACCGCTCGGTCCGGACGTACATCTCCCCTTCGAAGGCGAGGGCGTCGTTGGCCTTGAATGGCACGGCCTTGCTATTCACGATGATCTCTCCGCGCCGCAGATCAAGGCTCAGGGTCCGCGCTTCGTCGAGAAACCATCCGCTGGCGAAATGGCCATCGTCGCTGACTGTAATCGCCAGATCGAGAATTCGCGCCAGCGTTCCCAGCGGCAGGTAAGTTCCTTCGCGGGTTCCGTATGCGACGATCGTATCGCCCCCCGGGTAGCCGGGGACACGTATCTCAAGAATCAGTTCATCATCATAGCTGAACGGCGCCGACACTCCGGAAACCGGAAAAGTCTGAATCCCGGGGCCTTCCGCAAGCCTTGGCGGCTCAGCGGCGCCCATCGCCGGCGCCGAACCGGAAATGGACTTGGCGGCAGACCCGCCGCGCACTTTGGCTGACCTGGCTGCATCAACCAACGCAGGCGTCGGGGCGGACGTTTGCATCTGCGGCTGCGCCTCAGAACTCTCGAACAGGCCCTTGGGCGCTTGCCACGATGCTGCCGCTGTCGCGAGGCCGGAATTGGTTGTTTCCGAACTCCGCCGCGCTGTTTCGCCCGGCCCGGACGGCTCTGCGGCGGCAGCATTCGCAGCAAACGACGCGTCAGGTGATTGCGCCGCCGCGTCCGGCGCGCGGCGCACGATCCGGGCCGCCTCGGTCGACAGGGCGTCCCCGCGGTTCGGGACGAGCGCCGCGAGAAGTACGGGTTTGGCCTTGTCATCCCCCGTCGATTGCGTGCCCGCCCGATTGATCCGTTCCGGCTGCCCGCGCGCCGGATCGCTTTTGGCGCGTTCGGGATCGGCAGGCTCGGAGACGGCAGCCTCCGGCACGGACAGCGTCGGCCCAAGGCGGCCGGATTCCGCAAGCCCCGGCAGTTCGTCGCCCGGCGCTGCCGAAACCGTGGCGCCAACGTCCGAGCTGACCAGTTGCCCTGCGTTCGGTTCTGACGCATCCGCCGGTCGCGACGTGGTGTTTGGTAATCCTGCCTCGTCCCGCGGCGACAGGCCAGCGGCGCTTTCCGGCGCTGCCACTCGCAGACCGCTCGCAGCGGCGCGATCCGGGTCGTCGGCCGGTGGCGGTGCTGCTGCTGGTCGAATGCCGGGTTCCGCAGCGCCCGGACGATCCAGTGCCGGATTTTCGCGGCCCGGTAGTGACGGTAATGCGCCATGCACCGCAAGGGCAATGTCGCTCGCAGTCTCCTTCAGGACATTCCGAACCCTCGGCTCGCGTTCTGGTCGACGCGCTTCAACGGGCGCTGCGGGCAGGACCGGGGCCGGACCATGCGGCCCCTTCCCGGATGGCAGGTAAAGCGGGTCAGGGGCCGCGCCGAACGTCGGCGAGGGAATGGCCGATCGGATCTCGCCCCGGCCGGTCTTTGGAGCAGCATTGTCTTCGGGGTCGCGCGGCCGGATTGGAAATAGCCCATCACCGTCGAGCGCAAACATTGTGCCGATCAGGGCTGAACCGACACAGATCGTTCCAATGGTCAGCCGCTCCGGTAAGCGCTTCACGGCACGGTGAAGTCCTGCTTGAAGAGCACCTTGCCGGGTTCGAAATCGTCATCCGTGTAGGTAATGGTCAACTTTGCACCGGAGCGCAGAAAACGGGGGTCCGTTTCCGGGTCAAATTGCAGCATCACATTGCGGGCATCTACTTCGGTGTAGACACCGACACCCTTCGCGATTGCAACAGGCTTGGCCACACCGGCCGCAGTTACCGCGATATCCCCGAAGGATGAACGCGTTCCCGTTCTGATGATGGTCAGGCTCATCGCCCTGGCGCCATTTTCCAGCGTCACGATCGCGGGATCACGCATGCCTGAAGTCAGTGTCGTTTCCCCCACGCGCAGGATAATGGGAATGGAAATCCCGAAACGCGGAACGATCTTGACGCCGATATTCGACCCGGACGGACCCTTGGCAGCCTGATCGATTGAAAAGCCCACGTCTTCCGGCGGCGGCGCGGAAATCGCGACGAAGTGCGAGCGGTATTCGCCGGGCGGCAGATCGGGCGGGGTCCGCGCCATGATGCGGATGGTCTGCGCCTCGTTGCCGCGAAGGGTAACCCGGCGCGGCGACCAGCGCAGCATCGGGCTGGCAATGCGGACGCGCGCGCGCGCGTCCGGGTCTGCCACCTGATCGAGCGCGACGATCTGCCCGTCGGGCATCATCACCATATCGTTGACGGCAATCTGATAATCGCCCGTGGCAGCGGTCTTGTTGTAAAGCCCGACCGTCGCAATGCGCTGGCGCCCGTCGATCACGATGCGCTTGGGATAGAGGTTGATGTCGCCCATCCCGCCGACCGATCCGGCCGGGGGCTGCTGCGCCGCGTTGCCCTGATCGGACTGCTGGGTAGCATTCGGAGCGCTTTGCGCGCTCGTGATGACCGGAAACAGCAGCGTTGCGGCTGCCAGCAAAGCCGCCGCAGGCTGACGGAAAATCGGCCGATGCCGAGCTGATTGCATTGGTTAACGTCTCTACGCCGAAGATCCCGGCGGAACCTATGTGATTTTACTGAGTCAAACGCAATGCGCGCTCAGAGGTAAGTCACAGTTACGTCGAACGTCCCGGAATAACGTCCGGTCTGCTGGTTTGCGCCAACGTTGAGCGTGCCGCCGACATGGAGTTCAAATGTGCCCGGTGGGCCTAGAACGCCGTTGCCATTGGTCGTGTTGGTTTTGAACTTGTCGACCCGCATGGTGGCGGTGCCGTTGGTGATATCCACCCGCGATGGCAGCTTGACCAGAAAGTGGCGTGAGCCCTCACCGGCGATCCTGAACGTCGCCGGCCCCCGGCCATCTGCGGGTTGCGGCATTGCCGTATTGCCGACAACCCCGCCCGTGGGCGTTTCGGTGCCGTCCGGCGCGATTATCAGACTGCCGGCGGCCAGCGGCCTGATCATCGCACCGAAGCGCAGATTTTCGATCAGTTGCACGCGCGAAGGCGCGACGACTTCCGCTTGCGCGCTGCCGGCGATCGTTACCGAATTGTCAGGCGCTGCGGTTGCCGCGACGGGCAACGCGAACACCATGATCGGCGCGAGAAAGCGGGTTGCTGTCTTCATGAGATCAAACACGCTTTCGGCGCGGAATGGTAAACGGACGCGGGCTTGCGACATATCGGCAGCCCGCGTCCGTCCCGATCAGTTGTACGCCGCAGTCACCGCGTAGGTGCCGGTGTAGGTGCCCGCCGGTTCGGTGCCGAGAACGGTCAGCGTACCGCCGACCCTGAATTGCACCGAGCCGCCCGTCAACGTGTGATTCAATGCCGCGTTCGGCACGAATGCCATGTCGGTCCCGGCATTGCTGACCACGCCGGCGAGGGCCGTAACCTGGAATGCACGGTCAGCATCGCCCGTAACGGTAAACGAGTCCGACGATTCCGTCGAACCAGCAACCAGGGTTACATCGCCGGTGGCAGAGCCATTGCCGGCCCTGGTGACAACAACGGTACCGCCGGTGGTGCCGGTCGTGAACGAGCCGAAGCTGAGCACCGCGCCAGCGTCATGCGTCAGAGTGATCGGTGCGACGACGGTGGCCGTCGCCGAACCGGAAGCAGTGGCCGAATCTGGAGCCGCAAGCGCGGGCGACGAAACGACAGCCGCCAGCGCGGCAAGAACGAGAGCTTTCTTCATGCTAGTAAATTCCTTTGCCCAACCATCTCAATCAGGCCCGCCCCAAGCGAGCCACCCCACGAGAAGGCTGCTGCCCACTTCGTGTTGGCTAGGCATTAACCCCTAATCGTTAATAAGGGCTTTGTTCAGAATGAACGATTGGATAAGGTTTGTGGCGCCAGCAGCCGGCGCGCAAAAGCGCCCACGTCAGCGGTTACGCCTTCCCGACCTAGCCGTAAGTGACGATCACCGGGATTTTTGCAGTGTAATGGTCGGCAACGGTGCCGGCCGGAATTTGCAGCGTTCCGCCGATCTCGAAATCGTCCGAGCCGGAACCATCGAGCATTCCTGCCGCGCCCGCTCCAGCCAGGCTGGCCGAGCGCACATGCAAATCGCCAACCAGCAGGTGCGCAGCATTTGCGGCAGAGCCTTTCGCATCGGCTACCGCCGGAATATCGACATGGTAGCGTCGCCCCGGCTCGCCACTGACGATGAATTTTGCGGGATGCGGAGTACAACCGCCGCCGGCCACGCAGGGCAGCCCGGCCGCCCCGAGATAACGGGGCGCCGCACCGCCGGCCAACACCTCGACCGATCCGCCCATCCCGGCGGCGACGGACACCGTTCCAAAATCGAGATCCCTGATGGCAATGACGGTGAGCGGCGCGATTACCTGGGCTGCGGCCTGCCCATGCGCAGTCTGCGCGCCGGATTCAGCCGCGAATGTTGCAGCCGGGGCAACCTGCGCCACGGCGACGGCGACGCAACAGAGGCGGAAATTCCGTTTCGCTGAATGCATAGTTCAGGACCAGTTGCGACGATGCCGCTGGTCTGCGCCACAACGCAGGTGCACGCAACGGCAGTAGCCCGGAATAGATCGATCCTGAACCTAATCGACAGATCGAAGCCGCGCGTCGATCGGCAGCGGTATCTGGAAAGTTGCGCCGCCGAACTGGCTCACCAAATCCAGCCGTCCGCCAAGCGCAAACGTGCGGGAACAGACCCGCGTGGTGCAATTTGGAATGGTGATGACGATCGGACTGCCGGGCTGCACGTTGGCGCCCCCCGGAATGTCGGACACAAACTGCCCCAATTGCGCCGACACGCCGCCGCGAACGACTCGCGGAACGCTGGACAGCACGACTTCGATCACCAGGTTGAGTATGTGCTTGTTCTCGTTGCCCCGGTCATAGCTGACTGTGAAACGGGCCGGGCCGGTATCTCCCTGGCCGGCAGGTATGATCGCAACATCCGTTACCATACCGGCAGCCGTAACGGTGCGCGATCCGCTGCCGGTCACGATGAAGCTGCCGAACCTCAGGTCGGAATCCGAGGAAATCGAAAGCGTGGGAACCTTTGCGCACGCCGGCACCGGCTGGCCCACTGCCAGCAGCACCGGCACGGCAAGGATGGCTGTCAGGCTGGCACGATTATGCGGTGAATTCGATATGCTCATGTTGCGACCGAAGTGACATCAAATCGAGCGCGATGGTAGTCCAAACTGCCCGGCTCGCCACGTGCCGATCCGATCGATGGCACACACATGCCATCGATCGGTGGAACGGACGGGTCATTCGGCGGGAAGGTGCTCCTTGAGAACATCAGCATAACGCGCACGCGCTTTGGCCACCTTCGGCGGGAGGTGCTCGCTGGGGAACAGCGTATCGACCGGCGTGTAATTGCGAAGCAAACGCTTCGCGACGGTCGAGATATGCACTTCGGTCGGTCCATCGGCGATGCCCATGGTCGGTGCCGACATGTACATGTCCGCCAGCGGCAATTCGTGAGTGGCGCCCAGCGAACCATGCAGGTGCAGCGCGCGCGTGACGATGTCCTGACTGATCTTCCCGGCAACCACCTTGCACATCGCGATGTGGGTGACGGCCTTGCGCGGATCGTCATGCGCATTGTCGATGATCCAGGCAGTCTTCAGCACCAGCAGGCGGAACTGTTCCAGCTCGATATAGCTCTGGGCGATGTCGTTCTGGACAAGCTGCATCTCGGACAATTGCTTGCCGCGGGTGCGGCGCGAAAGCGCGCGTTCGCACATCATGTCCAGCGCGCGCTGGCAAGTTCCAACCGTCCGCATCGCATGGTGGACGCGGCCACCCCCGAGGCGGGCCTGGGCCACTGCAAAGCCCTGTCCTTCGCCGCCCAGCATGTGATCGACGGGAATGCGGACGTTGTCGTAGTGCAGGTAGCCTTCCGTCGACAACTCTTCGGTGAATTCGCCCATATACGGTGCATTGCGGATGAACTTGAGGCCCGGCGTTTCTTTCGGCACGACAAACATCGACATCCGCGACCGGAGCGGCGCGTCCGGATCGGTGACCGCGATCGTCAACATGAACGCGGCATAGCGCGCGTTCGACGAGAACCACTTTTCACCGTTGATCACGTAGTGATCGCCGTCACGCACTGCGGTCACCTTGAACTCGCCCGGATCGGAACCAGCCTGCGGCTCCGTCATCGAGAAGCACGAGACGATTTCCCCGTCGAGCAAAGGCTGCAGGTAGCGCTCCTTCTGTTCCTTGGTGCCGAACATGGCGAGAATCTCGGCATTGCCAGTGTCAGGTGCTGCAGTGCCGAACACAGTCGGGGCCCAACGGGACTGTCCGAGAATCTCGTTCATCAGGGCCAGTTTCACCTGGCCATAGCCCTTGCCGCCCAGTTCCTCGCCAAGGTGGCAGGCCCACAGGCCCTGACGCCGCACCTCTTCCTGCAAGGGCTTGAGGATGGCGCGCGAGGCCTTGTGCTCAGGATTGTAGATATGTGCGACATGCGGAAAGAGTACGTCGAGCGCCTCGACTTCTTCCTTCAGAAACGCCTTGATCCAATCGAGTTTTGCCTGAAATTCAGGTTCGACGGAAAAATCGAACATTGTGGTTCTCCTTGGTTCTGCCGCCCGCGCGCGGGCTTAACCACTTGCGGACTTTGACTATTTTGATGCTCTCGGGGTGCATGACCCATTCCGGCTATTGAACTTTCGTGTATCGCTTACCGCGTCATCACGATCCCGCCATCGACCGCGAAAATCTGGCCAGTCATGAAACGTGAGCCGGGGCCTGCAATGAACCGCAGGACCGGAGCGAGATCGCGATCGGGGTCGCCAAGCTTTCCATCGATCGGCATATCGGAGGCCATCCGGGCATCCAGTTGTGCCAGGGCTTCCTCGCTCATCAGCGAGCGCGTCTTGAGGTACATCGGCGTTTCGATGGCCGGCGCGAGGCAATTGACGGTTATTCCGTGCCTGCCCCATTCCTTGGCAACGGTCCGCGTCCACGCCAGGACCGCGCCCTTGGTCGCGGAATAATGCGCCTTGTTCGGCAGACCGATGATGCCTGCGGCTGACGCGAAATTAATGATCCGCCCGCCGGTGTCTTTCATCAATTCAAAGGCCGCCTGGTTCGCCAGGAACGTGCCGGTTGCGTTGACGGCAAAGACCTTTTCCCAGCCTGATAACGTGATCTGATCCGCCGGAGCGCCGGGCGCGACGCCGGCTGCATGGATGAGCACGTCCAGACCGCCAAGGATCCCGGCAGCGGCTGCGAAAGCTGCTTGAACCGAGGCTTCGTCCGATACGTCGCAATTCAGATATTCCGCGCTGCCCGGGCTGCAGGCCGCCGCTCTTGCTGCTTTGACGATTTCCTCGCCCGCAGCATCGTTCAGGTCAAACGAGAACACCCGCGCGCCATGACGGGCAAAGTCCTTGACCGCCGCCGCGCCCATACCGCTCGCGCCGCCCGTAACGAAAACCCGCAGGCCAGCCACACCGGCATCAGCCGGGATCGCATTGTCGTCAGTCATCGCCCGTTCTCCTGCTCAGACCTTACCCCGGCCGATGATCTGCTGCGCCCGCACCATTAGCCACAGCGCATACTTGTGCAGCGATTCCCCCAGTTCCTTCGGCATCTTGCCGGCGCAGGCTCGGGCGTAACTGCCTTCAAGAATACAGGCGAGCTTGTAGCACCCCAGCACCGCGAACCACGGCATCGCGCTCATGTCGCGCCCGGTCAGTTCACCATAGAGCGTCACCAGTTCGGCCCGCGTCAGGAAACCATCCCAGGGGGTAACCACCGGAGTCTTGCCTTCGGGATCGCCCTCGCCCGACCAACTGGACAGCATCCAGCCAAGATCGAGCAACGGATCGCCCAGGGTCGAAAGCTCCCAGTCGATCAGCCCGGAAATCTTCGGACGATCGTCGAAGTACATCACGTTGGGATACTGGAAATCACCATGGATCAGGCCGACGCGGCCATCCGAAGGCATGTTGTCGGTCAACCACCGGCCGGTCTCGTCGACCAGCGGCAGCGACTGGCCCGGATAGTTCTCCATGGTCTGGTAGCTTTCCAGCTGTGAGCGCCAGCGCTCGACCTGCCTGCCGTGCCAGTTATCGGGCTTGCCGTAATCGGCAAGGCCGTTGGCAACGTAGTCTACCTTGCTCAGCGCCGCTGCGGCGCGCACCATTTCGGCGCCCATTTCGCGGCGCCACGACGCATCGGTCGCATATTGCCCGGGCAACTGGTGCATCGGCGAGAACCCGTCGAGCGGCTCCATGATATAGAACGTGGCTCCGATCACGGATTCATCGTCGCAGGCGCCATAAAGCTCCGCGTGCGGGACGTCCGTGCCGGCAAGGCCCTTGAGCAACCGCGCCTCGCGGCGCATCGTCTCGTTGTTGTTGGGGCGCAAATGCTTGGGCGGGCGGCGCAAGACCAGTCGCTCGGAGCCGCGCGTCAGCATGAACAGTGCATTCTGCGAGCCGCCGAGGATTGGTGTCACGCTGTCGACCGGGCCACTTCCGGGCAGGTCGTTGGCGGCGATCCACGCCTGCAGGTTTTCCCAGTTGAGCAGACCGTCAAAGGTGTCCAGTGTCATCCGATCCCTCCATCGCAGCGCACAATGCTGCCCGTCACATTTCTCGATGCCCGGCTGGCGAGGAACAGCGCCGCAGTGACGATGTCCTCCGGGTCGGCCGGACGGCCACGGGCGGTATCCGATGTCTCGCGCGCTTCCGGCGTCCACGCCTTGGCGATGTCGGTCAGGAACTGCCCGGCGGACAGAGTGTTGACCCGGACTGAAGGGCCGTATTCGTGAGCCAGGCTGGTCGACATCGCGTTCAGCGCCGCCTTGGAAGCGCCATAGGGAACGACCCCCGGCAGCGGAATCAATCCGCCGCTGGATGATACGTTGATGATGCATCCGCCAGCGCCCTGACTCATCCGGTGTGCCACCTGGCTGGCCAGCCGAAACGGACCCTTGAAGTTGAGGTTCACAACCGAGTCGAACAGTTGCTCCGTAACTTCATGGCTTGGACAGGCCGGCCCCATGCCGGCGTTGTTGACCAGAACGTCAATGCGGCCGAATGCGTGATAGGCAACCTGAACCAGCCGGTCGCACTCATCCCACTTGCCGACATGGGCTCCGACTGCGAGCGCCTTGCGCCCCATGGCGCGCACTTCGTCGGCCACCTTCTCGCAATTATCCAGCTTGCGACTTGCAATGATCACGTCCGCGCCGCGCGCGGCAAAAGCCTTGACCATCTCGTAACCCAGGCCGCGACTGCCGCCCGTGACCAGGATGACCTGGTCAGTAAAGTCAAATAACGGATCCATATCGCGCACTCGCTTTCAGGCTGCAAAGTCATGTAGCGATCCGCTCTCCGGATCTATTCGCCACATCAATTCCCACTAAATTTTTGATATATTTTAATATTTTTTATAATGAGATATTCTTATTCACTTCTGTTCGAACTGACGAAAATGAGAATCCATCTGGGAACGGAGCGTTTCCAGATTTTCATTGGTACGAACGATCAAATCCGCATCCATGCTGGCGAGCAGTTTCTCGACCATTTGGCTGGCGCGGGCGTTCGCTTCGCGCTTTCGCGCTCGGCCAAGTTCGGTCGGGACCAACAGGACCGCGCGCTTGTGTTCCGGATTGGGCAGCGTGTCGATGAGGCCATGCGCGACAAGCGCGTTGGCGGATCGTTGAATGACCTGTCGCGGATGACCAAGCGCCCGTCCGATCCGCGGCACGGTCGGCGGCGTCCGCGCCTCGGCGACTGCGTTCAGCACCGTCATCTCCATTTCGCTAAGGCCCGCCGCAGCAGCGATACCTCCAAACGCCGCCTTCAGCCGGCCGCGAATTCGCGTGGTCGCGTCGAACAAGCCGATCAAAGGGTTCGTGTAACGAGAATCACTACTCATGACACCAATGTGTCGTATTGGATCGGTGGTGTCAACTGCGCCAGATGGGCCCTGGGAGACTGGCGTACCTACGGAAATTCACCCGGCCCTGCCGTGGGCAAAACGCAGCTTAGTCGTCGCCGACACTGTCCAGCGATGGAGTAATCCCCACTTCGGTGAAGGCGTTGCGCTCGATTTTGGGGCGAACAGAGGCGCTGTGGCTTTCGCCGGAGGCAGAAAATGGCAAGAATCCGCTACTGGGAATCCGCCGCCTGCATCCCTTCAGGGCTGTTACAGCAGCTCTGCGGTCGGGCTGATAGCCGCGATCCGGCGACGGCCGCCGCTGCGATCAAGCTGCACGACAATATCGATTACCGTCGCGGCGTACTCGATCGTTTCGGTGCGGCTCAGGCCGATGCCGGTTTGCATCGCCATCAGTGCAATTTGTTCCAGTGCGCCGCGCGGCGAATTGGCGTGCACGGTCGAAAACGAACCGGGGTGCCCGGTGTTGATTGCCCGCAGGAAGCTGACCGTTTCACGGCCGCGCAATTCGCCGAGCACAATGCGGTCTGGCCTCATGCGCAGCGCTGCCTGGACAAGATCATCCGTGGTCACTCGCGCCTCGCCGAGTTCGCCCTTCACCGCAATGAGGCCGATGCTGTTTGGCCCAGGGAGCCGCAGCTCTGCTGTATCCTCAACCAGAACGACGCGCTGATCATCGGGAATTTCGTGCAACATAGCGTTGAGAAACGTGGTTTTCCCGGTCGAAGTACCGCCAGAAATCAGAATCGTCCTGCGGCGCGATACCGCATTGCGCAAATAGGCAATGGGAGCTGTCACGGGGTCGGGAGGGACCGTCTCTGCGACGGTTTCCAGCGGCCCGTGATCATAGGCATCGAGCGGAATATCGACCATCCGGTGGCGGCGGATCGCCAGCACCCAGTGATCGCGCGTAGCGGGCGGCCCGCAAAGCTGGATGCGCTCGCCTCCCGGCAACGTTGCCGCGAGCAAGGGGTGTTCGCGATTGATGCCCTGGTGACTGATCCGCGCAACCTGTTCGGCGAGCCGCCGCAGCAGCGTGTCATCGACCGCCGGCACCGCCACACACTGCATCCCCGCCGCACCCGCAGCCGCATCCTCGATCCATAATTCGCCGGGCCGATTGACGAGAATTTCCGTCACCGTTTCCTTGTCCAGCCACGGCCGGAAAGGAGCCAGATAGGCATCCAGATAAACGCTGTGCCCCGGCCTTGCATCATGGCGGACCGGCAAGGGTGCGACGGAGCCCGGCGCCATCATTCGGTCGAGACTTTCGAAAAATCGAGATCGCGCGCTGTGAATACCCGTACGGGTTCGCCCTGGCGAACGCGGATCGTCGGGCCGATCTGCCCGGTCTGGCCAATCGCCGCCGCCGCCGCCGATTGACCCTGGCCGGCGATGACCAGCGAGGCGCCGCTACTGCCGATGGCCGAGAGGCCCCCGATCACGCTGAGCAGCATGGCCGAACCGAACCGTTCGAAGAAATGGCTGTTCACCTTGCCGGCCAGGCCGGTTTCCCCGCCAAAACCGATGGCGGGCGATGCGATGTTCACCGAAACGCCATCGGGCCGGATCAGCCGCGTCCAGATCACATAGGCCCGCTTCTGGCCAGCCTGCAGGCCGCTCTTGTATTGTCCGATCAACCGGGACGAGCGCGGCACCAGCACGCGGCTGCCGTCAAAACTGCGCACGTCACCCGATACGACCGCGCGGACATAGCCGGGCACGTCCGTGTCGATCGCAGTCTCCAGCACGGCCGGGATCAGCGTCCCTTGAGTCACGGTCGTCTTGGGGTTGATCCCGGCGGACGCCACCGCTGCCGCCCCCCCCACACCACCGAGGCGCGCGGCGAATTCGTCGTTTGGCCCACCCCCGGTCGCGGGAGCGGTGACAGCGCCCGGAATGGCCGGCGCCGGCAGATTGCTGGCGTCAAACACAACCGTGGGCGAGGCGAGCGGATTGCCCGCCGGGGCGGCGGCGGGCTGGCTCTGCGGTGCGCCCCCGGGGACGGATTGCGGCACCGGGGCCGGCATTGCCGGAACGGTTATCGCTTGCGGCGGCACAGCCGGGGCGGTTTCGAGCCCGGTGGGCGGTGCTGCCATCGGAGCGCGCTCAACGGGCGGAACAGTATTGCGGACCTGGCGTGCGCCATCCATGCTCCACAGTGTGAGTGCGCCAAGCAGGCCAACCACCGCGACCCCGGCGGCCAGGCCCAGGCCTTCAGACCTCGGCTTTCGCTGGGTCACGGCAGGCATGACATTGCGGGTCGCAAGATCGATGATTTCCGCTCCGCCATCCTCGCGCGGATCTTTGTCCTCGATCGATGTCAGACGGGTTGCGTGGCGCTGGTTCTGGCGCATGGTTATTGTCCTTGGACTGCTACAGGCGCAGGTGCCGCGCCTGCCGACGGGGCGGTGGCGGCCAGCAAGGCATCGCGTGCGGGCGGCCTGGGTGGTCCCTGGTTCTCGATCATCGCGAACGCCTTGCCGGAACGCAGCACGATCACGCCCGGGACGGTATCAAGCACGATAACCTTGCCGCGAACCGCATAGTTCACGGCGCCTTCTTCACCCTTTGCATTGCGAACCAGGATCGCCGGCTGCGGATTGCGCTCGTCCCACAACAGATACGTTGCCTGGCCGTCATCGTAGATACGGCTCGGCAGCAAGGCCTTGTCACCGCGGCTGCGCCAGGCAAAATTGAGCAGCGCCGGGTCTGTCACCTGCTCTTGCGGCGGACTGGAAATGGCCTGTGCTTCCTCGCTGGATATCGCTGCGGCAAGCTTCACCGGCGGCTTTTCGGATGCCGGATAAGTGAAGCGCAAGACATAGACCGGCTTGGCCGTTGCCCCGGCGACAAGGTCGAACATATAGGTGTGCCGGTCGGTCACGACGGTAAGGTTGGTCCGGCCCCGCGGCGACAGCGGCTTCACGAACAAAATGTTCGCCCGCTTGTTCGGCGTCACCTGCCAACTGGTGGAATCCCCGATCGCCACGTTCTCGATATGCTCGTCATCGGCAAAGGCAATCGTGGCCTGCACCCCGGCGCGACCTTCGATCACGACAATCTCGTCAGCATTGAACATCCGCGTGACGAGGCGGGCATCGCGGGCAATCACGGGCGGAACGCATAGCACTGACGCGATCAGCGCAGCGCCCGCTCCTGCAGAGCGCAAACTCATTTCAACAACTCCCTGGACACCGCAGGACGGCTGGCGAAGCGGCTGCCAATCCCGCGCGCGCGCAATGGTGGCAAGCGGTTTGCCGGATGGCCCTGCATCGCAGTCCCGACAATTGCCGATCGGGCCGAACGCATCGCGGCTGATCCGCCGATGGCGGCAGGCGCGGCAGAACCGGGTCCGGCGTCGCCGCGCACGGAGGCGACGACCGGCTGTCGGCCGCGATCCACCATGCCCGGCAATGAAGATGATCCCGCCCCAAGCGAAGCCGGAGCGCTCTGATAAACGCTGCGCGATCCGGTCGCGGCAGAATCCGGGTCGGCGGCAAGGCCAAACACTTTCCAGCCCGCGACCAGAGTTGAAGCAACGCGCAACGCAAGGGCCATGAGCGCGCAGTGCACTGCCGCCATCACGAACAGCGCCACCGCGGCCCGACCGTTGATCCCTTCCAGTCCGACCAGCGAGCCGACAATCGGCACGGCAAGCTCCACCATGAACGCGCCGCCCAATACCGCAAACAACGGCGTGATCGCGGTGAGGACCACGCCGCGCAGCCATCCGGCGCACAGGCCCCGCGTCCCCCGGAACAGGAGAAACGTTATGAAGACCGGACCCAGCGCCAGCAGGACAGCCAGCGCAATGCGCGCCGTCACCAGAATCCCGACCGTTCCCAGCATCAACAGCAAAGCCGCAAGCCACATCAGGTTTGCGGGCGTAAAAGAGCCTTGCACTACCGGAGGTGGGCCGCCCGACGCGGGTAATCCCGTGGTACTGCTCGCCGCCTGGCTGATCGCCGCGAACAGCAGATCGATCCGATCGGCAAAAATCTGGGTCGCCGAACCCTGCGAGCCCAACACGATCCCGGCGATCTGGTCAGGCGCGCCGGCCGCAAGGGTCCAGATCACCCCCTGATAAGCGACCCAACTGGTTGCGAATGTCAGGACCAGGCCAACCGTCAGCATTCGCGGGGTCAGCGCACTGATGCTTACCCGCGAACGGCCGGTCAGCAGCGAAAAGGCGAAGAACACGATGTAGAGCGTCAACAGCGCGGTCAGGGCCGGAGTCAACGCCCCGCTCGCCCCGAACAGGCGCGTGAATGCGGCAGCCGTTGTTTCGGCGCTAAGGCAATCGACCGCCCTTAGCGCCGCGGCAACGCCGGCCGATGCATTCTCTATCTGGACAGAGCACGAGCTCATTCGGCCGCCTCGCCCCATAGCGGGTCATAGGCGTCACTTGCCTCGCCCGGCCAGGGCATTCCGGTCATCGCCGGATACCACCCTTGCGGCGCATCGCCATATTCAGCCCGCAATGCATCGAGACGGCGGACCGTGCTTTCACGGCCCGACAGAACTGTCAGCACTTCGGGCATCCCTGACAGATCGAGCCTGACAACGACCGAGGCATCGGGCTGCCGCACGAGGAAGCAGCGCGAATGGGCCGGAAGCGTGCGGATCACGTCAAGCTCGTGGGCGGTGAGGCCAAATCCCTCGCAATAGTCTTCCGCCTTCGCCCGCGCGTTGGGCATGAAAATCATCGTCGCGGTCTGTTCGACCAGGGCAGTGGCGATCCGGCTGTCGAGCGCATCGCGCGCGGATTGCGTGGCGAAGCCAACCAGCGCGTTGCGCTTGCGCAGAGTCTTCAACCAATCCCGGATACGCGCGGCGAAGACTTCGTCGTCGAGCGCCTTCCAGCCCTCGTCGATGAGAATCATCGTCGGCAAACCATCCAGCCGCTCTTCGATGCGGTGGAACAGATACATCATGACCGGCGTACGCAGACGCGGCTGTTCCAGCAGGACGGTCATGTCGAAACCAAGGGTCTGGACCGAAAGGTCAAGGCTGTCTTCGGCGTTGTCGAACAACCAGCCGTGCTCTGCACCGGCGAGCCACGCATCCAGTCGCGCGGCCAGATCGCCAGGGAGCGGACGACGCGTGCCCGCCAGCAATTCGCGGAAGTGCGAAAGCCGGCGCAGCGACGCGTCATTGGCATAGGCAGCCTCCACCGCCGCCGCGATCGTCGCATGTTCTTCCGGCCCGTTTGCCGCCAGCAACACGCCCAGCCAGTCCCGCAGGAACGCGCGGTTGGTCGGCGTGTCGGCCAGAGCGAGCGGATTGAACCCGGTCGGCTCGCCGGCGGCGATACGGCTGTAGCGCCCGCCGATACCCCGAACGAACACCTCGGCGCCGCGATCTTTGTCGAACAAAATGAGCCGGGGCCGGAAGCGCTGCGCCTGCGCGGCCAGGAAGTTCATCACCACCGTCTTGCCCGATCCCGAGGGACCGATCACGGTGAAGTTCCCGAGATCGCCGTGGTGGAAATTGAAGAAGAACGGCGTGGCGCTGGTCGTTTCAAGAATCGTGACCGGTTCGCCCCAGTGGTTGCCGTCGGATTGACCCATCGCAAAGCCATGAAGCGATGCGAAACAAGCCATGTTGGCCGAAGAGATCAGCGCCCGGCGCACGATCATGTTCTCGTTGCCCGGCATCTGCCCCCAGAAACCGGGCTCAAGGTTGACGTCTTCCCGGACGGAAATGGCACCGGCATCACCGAGCGCCGCGGCACATGCGGCCGCCAGCGGGTCGAGCATCGCAAGTTGCTTTGATCGTACCATTACCGAAAGGTGGTGATCTCCGTAACCGACCGATCCGGTGCCCAGCGCATCGCGGGCGGCCTGAAGTTCCGCGCGCTCCGCCATTGCCTCTTCATCGGCCGAACGAAGGCGGCGCACCGCAAGATCGATCCGCTCGCGCGCGACCTGCCGATCGCATGGTGCATAGGTTTCGCACAGCACCATCTCGCACGGCAGGCGCAAGAGCGCATCGGTGATCCCCGGACCGGTACTGTCAGGGTAATCCTTGAGCGAGACGAGCGCCGCGAAGTCGCTTCCGCCCGCACCCTTCTGTTCGAGTGCATCCAGCCCGAAGTTGATCCGGCGATAGGGCAGCATCCGGCCGACGTCGGTGCCTTCGGCGGGAACGCGAACCGGCCGCATTTCGCCGTTGTAGAGCGCCGAGAGGAATTCGAGAATTTCCGAGCAAGTGCCGGTCAGCCCTTCGTATTCGCCCAGCATGCGCGCGCCATAGCTGCCGAGCGCCGCTTCCAGCGCGCCTGTCGCGGCCCGCAACTCGCGCAGGTCCGATGGCTCCGGTGCTTGCGGCTGCGCGCCGTTGTTGCGGAGCTTGCGCGACAACTTGTCGGCCCAGCCGGTCTTGCCTCGCGCGGGCCGGCGCAACAGCGTAACGAACTGGTCGTTGACGAACAGCGTGCCGCTCGCCAGTTTCTCGCGCCAACGGGTGTCAATGTGCGCCGCCAGGGGAGCATCGAACTGCCCGTCAAGCTCGACCCGCACCTGCCGCCGGATCACATGGTGATAAAGCACGAAGCGGGAATCCAGCGCGCTTCGCATCACCACTTCGCGCGTGATCGCGTGAACGTTGAGCTCCTCGCTGTCCGCCGTCTCAAAACTGAAGCCGGGAACGAGCAACGTCGCCATCAACGACCCATCGCGCAGCAGGATCGTCCCGTCATCGAGCAAGGTGCGATACGGCAGCCGATCTCCGGCCATCGCTTCCTTTCTTGCAAGCGCGGATGCACCTGGAAACTTCACAAGGCCGGTCCCTTCAAGGCGAGTAGCTGTTGCAGCCCCAAAAGCGCCAATTACGAACGCGGGGACACTTGCTGACCTTGGTCAGCCACAAATCGAATACGCGCGGCTCACGCAGGCAGGCAAGGTAGCCCACGCCGTGAATCAGCAAGGCCAGCGGCAAGGCAAGGAAACTCTTGGTGATGAGGAACGCTTCCGTCGTCACTGCGGCATTGATGATGAAAAAGCTGTACGTGACGCCCGCGAACATTTGCGGCCTGGTCAAGGCCCGGTGAACAGGGAAACGGACCAGCGACATCGCAGCTCAGCCCGCAGCAGCAGCGGATTGAATGCCCGACACGATTGCCCCGGCTCCGAACAGGATGAAGCAGCCGATGATCACGGTGGCGCCGAAGCGCCAGTTCATCCGGCCGGTCAGCATCATGAAGCCTACCGCTGCAACTGCCATCACCGCCACAGCCGTTGCGACATTGCCCATGAGCGTGCCCTGTAGCCACGACAATGCCGCGACAATCGGCCCGGACCCTTGCGGATATGCCATGACGACCTGCGCCTGCGCGGCGCGCGGCAAGCCCAGAATGGCAGTCGCCGCGAGCGCAAAGCGAAACGTATTCATTCAATTATCTCCGCACAGGCTCGGACAAACGCGCCATGATCGCGGCAACGTATGCTTGGGTTTCGGGTATTCTGGGGATTCCCTTGGCACGCAGGACACGCCCTGCACCGGCATTGTAGGCGGCTAGCGCGCGTTCCAGATCGCCATCGAAAGCATTGAGCTGCATTCTCAGATAGCGAGCCCCCCCTTCCAGATTGGCAACCGGATCGTGGGGGTCGACCGCCAGTTCGCGCGCCGTACCGGGCATGAGTTGTGCCAGCCCGATTGCCCCGGCGGAAGAAACGGCGGAAGGGCGCCACCGGCTTTCCTGCCAAACCAGTGCTTCGATCAGGGCAGGACTGAGATCATATTTTGCTGCCAGCGCGTGCACATGGCCCGACCAGGCCGGCGGCCCAATTTGCCTTCCGGTCTGGGTCAACACCCCGACGGGAGTGTCAGCCCCTCCTGCTTCAGCCGCCGGCGAAGCGGACACAACCGCCTGTCCGCCAGCTACCCAGCGATATCCGTTTGCCTCAATCTCGATGACGTCGGCTCCAGCCCGGGATGCAGCGGAAATGGAGCAAGTCAAAGCCAGCAAGGCGATATAGTGACGAATCGTCCCGAATGTCATGATCGCGTGATGCGTGTCATTCGTGACATCATTATGACATCTTCAGTCACAGCGCACACTATCCCTAATCGCAACAAAAACAGAACGTTGCTGGCAGCCGCGCCCGTGTCACGACCAAATTTCCGCAAGCGTGGATAATGCAGCGAGATCGCCGCGATGTCCACCGAGTCTGTAACTGCCGATTAATGGCCCGGCCCCTCGGCAAAGGGGCCGGGGCAAGGGTTGCGTCAGAACTTCATTGTGCCCGAAAGGCTGGACGTCCGGGCGAGATCATATGTGTTCACCGCGATGCGATTGACGTTTGACTGCTGGAATTACTCATAACGCCGTCCGG
>VMTF01000266.1 GCA_013791705.1 Sphingomonadales bacterium
CCGGAAGGAAGCAGCCACAACGGATTGCGGCGGGGCGCCCGGCTCCTTCATCCCCCGCCCCGTGCCAGTTCAATCGACAAGCGGGCAGGCAGGCCCTACCTAGAGGCCATGGACGATTCATCGGACATTTTCGGAGAAGGGCCGGGGCCGGAAGGGCCGGGGAACGATGGCGTGGATCATGCCGGCGAGGAGCCGCGCGTCAGCGCCGCCGAACTGGAGGCAGCGGGCCAGTCCGCCCTGTTCGGCGCGGCTGAACCGGCTCCGGCTGCCGCGCCGGTTGCCGATCCAGCTCCGGCCGCACCCGTCCAGCCCTACCGGGTACTCGCCCGCAAGTATCGCCCGCAGACTTTCTCTGAACTGATCGGCCAGGATGCGATGGTCCAGACCCTGGCCAACGCGATTCGGCGCGACCGGCTGGCTCATGCCTTCCTGATGACCGGCGTGCGCGGGGTCGGCAAGACATCCACCGCGCGGTTGATCGCCAAGGCGCTCAACTGCATCGGGCCGGACGGGCAGGGCGGCCCGACGATCGACCCGTGCGGCCGGTGCGAGCCGTGTGTCGCGATCGCCGAGGGTCGCCACATCGACGTGATCGAGATGGACGCCGCCAGCCATACCGGGGTCGACGATGTCCGCGAGATCATCGAGGCGGTGCGCTATTCGGCGGTGTCGGCGCGCTTCAAGATCTACATCATCGACGAAGTCCACATGCTTTCGCGCAATGCGTTCAACGCCTTGCTCAAGACGCTGGAAGAGCCGCCGGCCCATGTGAAGTTCCTGTTCGCGACCACTGAAGTGGACAAGCTGCCGGTAACGGTCCTGTCGCGCTGCCAGCGGTTCGATTTGCGCCGGGTGACCGCGCCGCTGCTGGCCGGGCACTTTGCGATGATCTGCGCGGCCGAAGGCGTGCCGGCCGACGACGAGGCGCTGGCGATGATCGCTGCCGCGGCCGAAGGTTCGGTTCGCGACGGGCTGTCGATTCTCGATCAGGCGATTGCCCACGCCGACATGGTCGGCAGTTCCGGCGATTCCGGCGAAGGGCGCGTCACCCCCGAACAAGTGCAGGAAATGCTCGGCCTCGCCGACAAGACCGTGCAGCGCCGCCTGCTGGCCGCGCTGTTGGCCGGCGATGCGTCCGGCGTGCTCGAACTGGTCGAGACGCAATTCGCGCTGGGGGTAGAGCCGCTGGCGCTGATGCGCTCGCAGATGGAACTGGTGCACCGGATCACCGTCGCGCAAATCGGGCGGACCGGGGCCGAGGCGATCTCGGCCGAGGAACGGGCGGCGATCGACGAATGGGCCGGAGCGCTGTCGGCCGGGCAATTGCACCGTCTGTGGCAGCTTCTGCTCAAAGGCCACGATGAAGTGCGCACCGCGCCCGATCCGCTGGTCACCGCGCAGATGGCCTTGCTGCGGGTACTGCACGCGGCGGACCTGCCCGATCCGGGCCAACTGGTTCGCAAGCTCGAACACCTCGCCGCCAATCCTGCCGCGCTCGCGCCCCCTTTACCCGGCGCCGCGCCGGCAGCGTCCGCCGCGATATCGCATGAAGGGATGGCGCAGGAATGGGCGGCGCTGGTCCGGCAAGTGGAACACAGCGCGCCGCTGGCCGGATCGACCATGCGGCTGGGGGTGCGGGTCATTGAACTCCAGCCCGGCCTGCTGCGCTACGAGCTGGCGCCGGGCCTGCCGGATGATCCCACCGCCGATATTCGCAAGGCGCTGGAGCGGGCGACCGATCGGGTTTGGCAAGTTGAACGCGGGGAAGGGCGGGCGCTGCCCAGTCTCGAGGAAACGCACCAGGCCGCCGAGCGCGAGGCGCAGGCCGCCGTGCGCCGCGCGCCGCTGGTCGAAGCGGCTTTCGCGGCGTTTCCCGACGCAAGAATTGTAGATGAGGATAGCGCCCCGCCCGGCAGCGGCGGGAGCGATCGTGGCTGGAGTCGAAGCGCATGAAATCGATGGAAGAAATGATCCAGGCCGCCCAGAAGGCCGCCGAAACCATTCAGAAGCAGATGAACGAAGCCCAGGGCAAGCTTGACCAGATGGAGGTTGAAGGCTTGTCGGGCGGCGGCCTGGTCAGGATTCGCTGCTCGGCCAAGGGCCGGGTGATCGGCGTCGCGATTGATGATAGCCTGGTCCAGCTTTCCGAAAAAGGCATCCTAGAAGATCTCGTCGCAGCAGCGTTCAACGATGCCCGCGCTAAGGCCGATCAGGTGGCGGGCGAGGAAATGGCGAGGATGCAGCAAGGCCTCGGCCTGCCGCCCGGGTTCAACTTCCCGGGTATGAACTGACGCAGCCCCGGGGCCCCGCCCCCCCCCCCCCGCCCCGGGGGGGGGGGGGGCCCCCCCCCACGGCCCCGACGCCAGAGCCCCCCCCCCCG
>VMTF01000075.1 GCA_013791705.1 Sphingomonadales bacterium
CACCGGCGGCGGACCGGAACCCCGCCCCGGACCAACCGACTTTGCCGACGAGGGCCTGCGCGCCGAAGTCAAACGTGCGGCGGTGTGGTTCGGCATGGCCGCGCTGGTGGTCGCCGTGGTGTTCATGGCCCAGCCGCTGCTGGTCATCTTCGCCGGGCGGGTGTTCGCGGCCATGATCGACGGGGGGGCGCGGCTGCTGGGCCGGGTGCTGCCGATCGGACGCGGCCTGCGGGTGACCATCGTGCTGCTCGGCGCGCTCGCCTTTCTGATATGGACCGCGTTGTTCGCCGGGAGCCAGCTTGCCGAACAGGCCGCGCAACTGCCGGCAACGATCGAAAGTCAGGTGCTGCGCTCGCTCGCCTGGCTGGAAGCCCACGACATGGGCGTGGGCGCGGCCGATGTGAAGGGATTCGTCCAGCAGGCGCTCGGCGGCGTGAGCCAGTTTACCCGCGTGGTCGGCGGAATTCTGGGCGGTGCGACGACGCTGTTCCTCGTCCTTGTGCTCGGAATTTACATTGCGGTCGAACCGCGACTTTACCAGCGCGGGGTCGCCTGGATGCTGCCGATGGACAGCCGCGCGGAATTCCACGGAACGGCCGCGCTGATGGGCCGGTCGCTGCGGATGCTGATGTTCGGGCGGCTGATCGGGATGGTGGTCGAGGGAGTCGGCACGGGCGTCGCGCTGGCGATCTATGGCGTGCCGATGGCCGGTCTGCTGGGTCTGCTCACCGGGCTGCTGGCCTTCCTGCCCAATGTCGGCGCGCCGATTTCGGGCCTGATCATGGTGCTGGTCGGGTTTTCCGGCGGCACCTCCATGGGGCTCTATTGTATCGCGGTCTATGTCATCGTGCAGACGGTCGATGGCAACGTGATCGTGCCGATGGTCGCGAAAAAGACGGTCGACCTCGCCCCCGCGCTGGTGCTGGGGGCGCAGCTCATCATGGGCGCGCTGTTCGGCATCCTGGGGCTGGCGATGGCCGATCCGCTGGTGGCGATGATCAAGATCTGGCTGGAACGCCGCTCTGACCGGAACGCGCAGATTGCGGCGGCAAACGGCGCGGCCCAGGCCTGACCGCAGATGGTGCGCAAGTTCCTCTACGGGTTCGCTATACTGATCGTGGTGGTTTTCCTCGGGCGGGTCGTGCTGACCTTCTGGAGCGGCGATCTCGCCGCCGTGGCGCTCGTCCCCAGCCGCGGCTTCGAGCCGCAGGCGGCCTTGCCCGGCAACGCCTACACTGCCCGCCAGATGTGGTTCACCCGCCCCGACATGGTGGGCGCAAACGGCCAGGATGACCCGGCGCATTTCCGGCCGGCGGGGCTGCGGGCAGGCGAGGCGCCGCTTGACGCCGCCGTGTTCTTCATCCCGCCGACATCCTATCTCGACCGCTCGCACTGGAACGCGCCGCTGGACGATGTCGCTGCGAACAAGCTGTCGGTGCTGATGATCCGCGGAATGGCCAGCGCGTTTGGCGCCAGCCCCGCTATCTGGATCCCGAAATACCGCCAGGCGACGTTCGGCGCATTCCTGACCGACAAACCGGAAGGCACCGCCGCGCTCGACCTCGCCTATGGCGACGTGCGATCCGCCTTCGCCGCTTTCCTGGCGCAAGTGCCGGCGAACAGGCCCATCGTACTGGCGGGCCACAGCCAGGGGGCGATGCACCTCAAGCGGCTGATGCGTGACGAGATCGCCGGGAAGCCGGTGGCGCAGCGGATCGCCGCCGCCTACGTCATCGGCTGGCCGGTTTCGCTGGAGCATGACCTGCCGCTGATGGGCCTGCCGGCCTGCACCACCGCCGCGCAGCCGGGCTGCGTGGCCAGTTGGCTGTCCTATGCGGAACCGGCCGACACCAAATTGCCGCTCGCCGCCTATCGCCGCTTCGCCGGGCTCGACGGCCGGATGCCGGGAACCAGCGCCTTTCTCTGCACCAATCCGCTGAACTGGACGGTAGGTGGCGCTGCTCCGGCAAGCGCCAACGAGGGCACGCTGCTGCCGGATGCGGCGATGACCAGCGCGACGCTGGAAGTCGGCATGGTGCCGGCGCGGTGCGGTGCGGACAATTTTCTGCTGATCGGCCCCGGACCGCCGCTCGGCCAGTATGTGCTGCCGGGGAACAACTACCACGTCTATGACATTCCGCTGTTCTGGGCGAACCTGCGGGCCAACGTCGCCGAGCGGGTAGCGGCATGGCAGGCGGTGCGATGAACGCCCCCTCCCCCGCCCCCGCCCTGGTGACGACCGCGAGCGCCGAATTTCGGGCAGCCTTGCCGGGCGGAGGCGGGCTGATCGGGCTCGACCTTGGCACTCAGACGATCGGCACCGCGTTCTGCGATGCCGGGTGGCGCTTCGCCACGGCGGGCAAGACGCTGAAGCGCGGCAAGTTCGGCGCGGACAAGGCGCTGATCACCGCGCTGATTGCCGAACGCGCGATCAAGGGGATCGTGATCGGCCTGCCGATCAACATGGACGGCAGCGAAGGGCCGCGCTGCCAATCCAGCCGGGCCTACGCGCGCAACCTTGCCGCGCTGGGCCTGCCGGTGTTGCTGTGGGACGAGCGCTGGTCTACCGCAGGAGCCGAACGCGGCCTGATCGAACAGGAAATCAGCCGGGCCAAGCGGGCGACGCGGATCGATTCGGCGGCGGCGGCCGTGATCCTGCAGGCGGCAATCGATGGGCTGGCCGGCGGCGTGTTGTAAGACGCGGCCGGGCCGGCCACGTTTGGGCAAGTAAAGGACGGGACATGCAATTCGACAATCTGAGCGTCGTAGAGATTATCCTCGGGCTGGGCTGGCTGTGGCTGCTCGTGCGGACGCTCGCCGCCGGGCGGGTCGGCGGCGCCGAAGGGATCACCGCGAAGCGCAGTGAACGGCCGGGCGCCTACTGGTTTGCGGTCGTGATACTGCTCGTGATGGTCGGGCACTTCATCACGCTGGCGTTTTTCGGCCGTCCGTCGCTCTGATCCTCAGCCGTTCTGGCCGGCCATCAGGCGCGGGCCAGTTCGGCGCGGCGGCCTTTCGCTTCCATCGCCACCAGCAGGCTGCCGCCGGCTTCGGCCCGCGACCAGAGCGCATCGCGCGCGGCCTGGTCAGGCACCTGACCCGCAAGCGCATCCCACGCGCAAAGCCGCATCCGGTCGCTCGGGTGCGTGGCGGCGAAGCGCGACGCGAGGTCCAGCGCCTCACCGCCGCCAAGCGCGACGGCGACCCGCAGGAATGCCTCTGACGGGCCGCTATCGACATTGCCGGTGATCGTGCCGCGCGCGACATCGAAGCTGTACTGATCAAGCCAGTGCATCACCGGTTCGGCATGCATGACGTTCAGCGACACCGAAAGCGAATCCGCCGGGAGCTGGCGATGGACATCGCGGTGGGCGCGGTAGAGCATGATCGCATCCGGTTCGAGCCGGTGGCGGCCGACGAAGCGCAAGTGCGCCTGTTCGCCGGTCCAGCCGGTCACGCCTGCGTAGTCATAGTCGTAGTAGTCGCTCCAGTACCCGGGGCCGAAATAGCCGTGGGTGAGGAAGCTGAAATTGTGGTCGTGCGGCAGGCCATAGACGAACGATGCGGCGCCGCTCGATCGCAGCATGGTGTCGCCTTCCCCCGGCCAGATCGCAGCGCGCAGGAACACCCCGCCGCGCGGGGTGGTCAACTGGATCGCCTGCGGGCCATAGCCTTGCACTGATTCTTCGCGATGCCGCGCGGCCAGGCCCGCGACGAGGATATCACCGATGAAATCGCGGTTACCGCCAAGGCGGCGCAGCCACCGCGCGGCGTGGGCCAGGCTGCCTTCGTCGCGCGGGTCGAAGCCCGCTTCATCGAGCGCGGCGGCGCATTCGTCCAGCGCGCAGGCGCCGCTATCATCAGCGGTGGCTTCGATCAGGCGTGGCAATGATCCGGCTCCTGATCGATCCCGGCCAGCGCCGGATAATGTTCGAGCAACTGGGCGCGCAACGCTCCGGCGGGCGCGGCGAGTGGATCGCCTTGCGTTCGGGCGACGGCCAACAGCGCGCGGAATCCTGCAAGCGTATTGAGGCCGAGGCATTCGCGCAGCGCCTGCCAGCGCAGCGAATCTCCCCGCGCGGTTTCCCCGGCGATTTCCGCGAGCAGCGGAGCCGCGTCCTTGCGGCCCATCCGCCCAAGCAGCGCCACCGCGATCTCGTGCCGGCTCTCGCGGGGAGAACTCGCCGATTGGTGAAGCAGTCCGCCGCTGGCCAGGTCGTATTCGCGCACCGGGGTAGCCGCCTCGGCAGACCGGCGCCGCTGCAGCCGCAGCAGCACCAGGCTGGGGCTGGCCGCATCGATCAGCAGCGCCTCGGCGGCGGCATCCCGGCCGAGCGCGACCCCGGGCAGCAGTTCAAGCGGGTGAGCGACCGGCGAGGCCGTGCCGCGTCGTTCGACCAGCCGCCCCTCCCCGCGTCCGGCCAGGACCACGTCCCATTCCTCCGCTGCGGCAAACGAAATCGATCTGGCCGGCGGCTCGAGCGCCAGCCCCGCGCCATCGAGCACCATAAGCGTAAGCGTCGCGTCGCATTCGCGCGCGAGCATGAGCCGCGTCACCGCGCGGTTCGTCTGGTGGCGCACCGGCACCTGCCCGAACGGTTCGGCCGCAAGCGCCGGGAGCAAGCCCGCGACAAGGCCCTTCGCCAGTCGCATCGCCCCGCCGCCGGCCGGATCGAACAGGCCGGAAAGCGCAGGCAGCGCGGCAAGCGGCGCGCCGCGAGCAAAGGCCGCGAAGGCATCGAACAGGGCCGCCGTCTCCCCCGCCGTCCGCCAACTTTCGAAAGCGGCGGCGTGACACTCCTGTGCCCGCCGCAATGGGGCGGGATCATCGAGCAGCGCCCGGATTTGCGGGGCTAGCCGCATCGTTCGATGGCCTTCGCGGGCTTCGCCGTCATTACGGGTGCAGCACGTCGTAGAGGAAGGTGATGACGATCACGGTCGCGTCGTCCGAAGCCAGCATCGCCTTGTGAGCCAGGCTGCCGAACACGCCGGTCATCACCGAAAGATCAGGCACGGCGGCAACATCGATTTGCGGAAGATTCATGGGTTGGTCCCCTTGTGGAGTAATCATTCGCTTGCGCGAAACGGGGCCGGTCGCCCCGCGAGAGGAACGGTGGCCAGAGTGGCGGCTCGACTGAAATTAAAAGATTGTAATCGCCCCGCCGCCCCGGCTGCGAAGTGCAGACATGCGGCTGCCTCACCGGAGATGAAATCCTGCGAAAACAGGCGGTACCTGTCGAACTGACGCCGTCAGTCGGCGGGCGCGCGCACCACCACGATCAGGCCGTGGCCCGAAGGCGCATCCGCACCGGCCGGGATCGGCCGGCGTGCGGCATCGGCGCGGGCGCGCAGCAGGATCGCCTCCGGCACGCCGGGTTCGGACGCAATCAGGTCGGCCGAGCCGAGCAGGCGCGCCTGAAGCAAGGTCAGGTCGTCAGGATCGGGCGACTGCAGTACGATCTCGGCGGTCGTCGCGGCGGCAACCGCGGCACCGGCGAGCCATTCCCCGGCCCGCCCCGCGCTGGCGCCGTCGAGCGGATCGAGCGCGCCGCCCGCACCGAGCGCCGCATCGAGCGCACGGCGGCGATCGCCCGGATCGGGCAGGCGCGCCTTGAGCGCGGTGCGCATCGCGCCGAGCGCCTGCGCAAGTGCCCCCAGCGTGGGCGGGAGCAGCGCTTCGAGCCGCAGGCGCAGCGCCTTGGCCAACCCGGCCGAAACCCCGCCCGTGCCGACCGCAACCAGCACCGGGCCGCGTTCAAGCAGGCTCGGCACCGTGAAATCGCACAGCGCCGGCCGATCGACCACGTTGACGAGCAGCCCGGCACGCCGCAGCCGCTGCGCATCGGCTTCGGCGGCTGCGGCATCGTCATGGGCAACGAAAGCGAGCCGGGCGCCGGCATCGATACCGGACTGGAACGCGGTGAACACCCTGCCCCCGGCCCGTTCGACCAGCCGGCGCTTGGCTTCGGCGGCCTCCCCTTCGCCCAGCACGATCACCGGCTGGCCGGAGATGCGGTGATAGAGCGGGAGACTGTCCATCAGGGGCGCCGCCTCATTCAAGCCACTCGGGCACACGCTCCGCCGAGAGGATCGCGGCCGGCGCAATGCGCTCGGCCACCACCGCCCACCGGGCGCCGTCGACCATCACTTCGGGCACAAGCGCGCGCGAGTTGTAGGTATTGGCCATGGTCGCGCCATAGGCGCCGGCAGTGCGGAACACGGCCAGGTCGCCCGGCCCCACCGCGTCAATCTCGCGCGCCATCGCGAAGGTATCCGAGCTTTCGCAGATCGGACCGACAATGTTGGCGAGCATCTTCGCGCCATTGGGCTCGACCGCCAGAAAATCGTGCCATGCGTCATAGAGCGCCGGACGGGCCAGATCGTTCATCGCCGCATCGACGATCACGAACGGGCACGTGACGCCCGGCTTGACCCGGACCACTTGCGTGACCAGTACGCCCGAATTGCCGGTGATCACCCGGCCGGGCTCGAACATCAGGGTGACGTCCCAATCGGCGGTTACCCGCGCGATCATCGCGCCATAATCGGCCGGCGCGGGAAAAACCTCGCCCGCCTTGTAGGGCACGCCCACCCCGCCGCCGAGATCCATGTGGGTGACCGCGTCGCCCTGGGCGCGGACTTCCCGCAGCAGGACGCCCATCCTGGTGAATGCGGCTTCCAGCGGATCGAGGCTGGCGAGCTGGCTGCCGATGTGGACGGCCAGCCCGCGCATCTGCACGCCGGGAAGCGCGGCCAGGCGGCCGTAAATCCCGGCGGCGCGATCATAAGGCACCCCGAACTTGTTCTCGGCCTTGCCGGTCGAAATCTTGCCGTGCGTGCCCGCATCGACATCGGGATTGACCCGCAGCGCCGCGCGCGCGGTCAACCCGTGGGCCGCCGCAAGCTGCGCCAGTTCGACGCCTTCTTCCTCGCTTTCGAGGTTGAACTGGCCGATCCCCGCCTCCAGCCCGCGCAGCATTTCGGCTGCCGTCTTGCCGACGCCCGAGAAGACGATGCCCTCAGCCGGCATCCCGGCCGCCAGCGCCCGCTCCAGCTCGCCGCCCGAGACCACATCGGCCCCGAAGCCTTCGCGCGCCAGCAGCCGCAGCACCGCAAGGTTCGGGTTCGACTTGACCGCGAAGGCAATGTGCGTGCGCGGCAGCAGCGCCAGCCCTTCGCGGAACACGCGGGCATGGCGCGTCAGGGTCGCGCGCGAATAGACATAGACGGGCGTGCCGACGGCGGCGGCGATCACCGGGATGGGCACGTCCTCGGCATGAAGGACGCCGTTCCTGAGTTCGAAATGGTCCATAAATTCCTGAGATCAGCCTTCCGGCGGAAGGTAGTAGGGATCGTCCTCGCGGTTTTCCGAGCGTTGCCGCAATTCGACGCTGCGCTGCGGAGCCGCCTGCGGCAGCGGTTCCAGCAATTTGCTCGCGCTCGGCCGTTCGCCTTGTCCGAGCGGCGCCACCGGCAATTCCCGGCCGGCACGGGGCTTCAATTCAGCGGTCTGCCCGCACCCGGACAGCACGAGCAGCGGCCCGGCCAGCAGCACGAAGGCGGTGACAATCTTGCGCATGATCAAGCTCCCGCTCCGCCGGTTCAGCCCAGCCCCAGCGCACCGCGCGCTTCGGCCACGCGCTTCCTTACCTCGCCCGGCGCGGTTCCGCCATGGCTGACGCGCGCGGCCACCGAGGCTTCGACCGACAGCGCGGCATAGACCCGGTCATCGATCCGCGCGTCGATCGCCTTGAGGTCGTCGATGGAAAGCTGGTCGAGCGCGGCGCCCCGGCTTTCGGCGAGCTTGACCGCCGCGCCGGTGATGTGGTGCGCCTCGCGAAACGGAATGCCCGCCTGCCGCACCAGCCAGTCGGCCAGATCGGTCGCGGGGGCATAGCCGAGTTCGGCGGCCGCGCGCATCCGGTCGGTGCGGAAGGTGGTCGCCTCGACCATCCCGGTCATCGCCGCAACACACAACGTCAGCAACCCGGCTGCCTCGACCACCGGCGGCTTGTCGTCCTGCATGTCCTTCGAATAGGCGAGCGGCAGGCCCTTCATCGTGATCATCAGCGCGGTGAGGCAACCAATGATCCGGCCCGCGTGGCCGCGCACCAGTTCGGCCGCATCGGGGTTCTTCTTTTGCGGCATGATCGAACTGCCGGTCGACAAACTGTCCGGCAAACGAACGAAACCGAATGGCTGGCTCGCCCAGATGATGAACTCTTCCGCCAGCCGCGACAGGTGCAACGCGCACTGGCTGGCCGCCATCAGGTAATCGAGCGCGAAATCGCGGTCCGAGACCGAATCGAGGCTGTTCGCGGTCGGCCCGTCGAACCCGAGCGCGGCGGCGGTGGCGGCCCGGTCGATCGGGAAGCCGGTTCCGGCCAGCGCGGCCGCGCCGCGCGGGGAGCGGTTCATCCGCACCCGCGCATCGGCAAAGCGCGAGCGATCGCGCGCGGCCATCTCGTAATAGGCCATCAGATGATGGCCGAGCGTGACGGGCTGCGCGGTCTGCAGGTGCGTGAAGCCGGGCATGATGCTGTCGGCATGTTCGCCCGCGCGCGTGACCAGCGCGACCTGCAGGGCTTTGAGCCCCGCATCGGCCTCGTCCAGCGCATCGCGCACCCACAGCCGAAAATCGGTCGCCACCTGATCGTTGCGACTGCGGCCGGTGTGGAGCCGCCCGGCAACCGGGCCGATCAGCTCGGCCAGCCGGCTCTCGGTGGTCATGTGTATGTCTTCGAGATCCCAGTTTTCGGGGACGCCGCTCGTTTCATATTCGGCCGCGACCCGGTCCAGCCCGCTCGCGATAAGCTCCGCGTCCTCGGGCGAGACGATGGCCTGCCGGCCCAGCATGGCCACATGAGCCTTTGACGCGGCGATATCCTGCCGCCACAGCGCCTTGTCGAAGGGGATCGAGGCATTTATCTCGCGCATGATCGCCGACGGCCCGCCTTCGAACCTGCCACCCCACATCGCATTGGAGCCTGCCTTGATGTCGTCCCGCTCGCTCAAGCTTGCTGTCCTCGGGTTGTGCCTCGTCGGGCCGGTTCTTCTGGTCGGGTGCGATAGGCAAAGTGACAAGGCCGCGCAACCGGCGCAATCGCCGGACGCTGCAGCAGCCTCGGTAGCGGCCGATACCGCTTCTGCCATGGGAATCGACCGCACGCACCAAGGCAGCGCGTTGCCGGACCTGACCTTTGCCGATCCGTCGGGGAAGAAACTCAGCCTCGCCAGCCTGAAGGGCAAGCCGCTGCTGATCAATCTCTGGGCGACCTGGTGCGCGCCCTGCGTGAAGGCGCTGCCGACACTTGAAGCACTGGCGGCTTCCGGCAAGGTGCGGGTGCTGACCGTCTCGCAGGATTCGGGCGAACCGGCAAAAGTGGCGGAGTTCATGAATGGCCGGGGGCTTGCCCACCTCCTGCCATGGCTCGATCCGGATAACGACCTGGCATTCCACTACAATGCCGGCATATTGCCAACCACCGTGCTGTATGACGGCGCGGGCCGCGAGGTGTGGCGCTTTGTCGGCGAGCAGGACTGGAACGGCGCGGAATCCGCGCAATTGCTGGCCGAGGCACGCTGAAACCGATGCGCCGCCGAGCGCCCCGCAAATCACCGCCTGAACCGAGTTGACAACCCTCACCGCTCTCGCCTAGAGGCGCGCTCCTACCCAGCAGCGTGCGCATTGGCGCGCTGCACCGTGCCCAGATGGCGGAATTGGTAGACGCACCAGCTGCAGGTGCTGGCGCTCG
>VMTF01000017.1 GCA_013791705.1 Sphingomonadales bacterium
GCGCGCTCGCCAGCTTGGGTGCGAGGCGTCCGATACGGCGGCGATGAGGCTGGGATAGACCATGGCGGTGCCGATCCTGAGCAACAGGCTGCCAAGGATCCACCAGCCAAAATGACTGGTTGAGCCGGTGACCAGCAAGCCGACGCCCTGCACCCACATGCCCCAGACGATAAGACCTTTGCGGCCCCACCGATCACTTAGCGGTCCCGTTGCCACCTGCAGCAGACCCCAGCTTGCCGGGTAGAGCGCCTTGAGCACGCCGATCCGTTCAACCCCCAGGCCAAGCGACGAGAAGAACAACGGGAAAATGCCCCAGCTCATGCCGTCATTGAGGTTGTTGACCAACCCGGCCTGCGACGCCGCGAACAGGTTGCGGTCCCGGAACGAGGTCAGGGCAAAGACTTCGGAGAAGCTGACCGTCGCCTGCTGGCGGGGATGCGCCTCGGTTTCGGCGCGAACATGATCGCGGGTGTCGCGGATGAGCAGGACCGAGAACAGCAGGCCCAGGGCGGCATAGCCGATGCCCAGGCAAATCGGGACGGGGCGCAAACCGTAACGGGAGGCAAGGTAGCCGGTGAGAAAGGCCGTCACCCCGACCGAGAGGTAGCCCGCGAATTCGTTGAGGCCCACGGCCAGCCCGCGCGATTTCGGACCGACGAGATCGACCTTCATGATCACGGTCATCGACCAGGCCAGTCCCTGGTTGATGCCGAGCAGCGCATTGGCCGCGATGATCCATTCCCAGCTCGGCGCCCAGATGATCATGAACGGCACGGGCAAGCCGAACAGCCAGCCCAGCACGAGCACGCGCTTGCGTCCCCAGACGTCGGCAAGCTGGCCAGAGACAAGATTGGCGAAGGCTTTGACCAGGCCGAAGCTGACAATGAAGGACGTGATCAGGGTCGTCGAGGCGAGGTGAAACTCCTCCGCCCCGATCAGCGGCACCACCGTGCGCTCGATCCCGACCATGCCGCCGACAAAGGCGTTGACCAGCACCAGCAGGGCGAACTGCGGCCAGTTTTCCTTGAGGCCGAGCTGGACCATGCGGTTTGGGCGTTCGCCGGGGATGGCCAGTTCCGGCATGGTCACACCGCCGGAACGGCAAGACCGGCATTGACGGCACGCAACCGGGCAGCTTCGGGAGGTGGCGGCGGAATTTCGGCGATCATCTGAGCGACGAATTCCTGCTCGTTCGTGATGGCAAAGGCGGCGTTGTGGCGCTTCTCGAAGCCGATCGTGGACCACGGCTTGCCGCTCAGACGCCGTCCGCATACCGACCCGGCATAGGCGCCAGCCATTATCTCCACGTGATCCGGCAACGACCTCAGCCGCGCGGCGCTGCGGAACAGTTCGCGGGCGCCCTCCGCGGCGCTGGTCGCCAGCTCGGTGCGTCCGAGGTCGCCGACCATCAGGGTGTGGCCAGTGAGGACAAACCAGGGCTCATCGGTGCGCGTGTGGTCGGTGACGAGAAGGCAGATGTGTTCGGGCGTGTGACCAGGGGTGTGCAGGACCTCGGCCGTGACATTGCCCAGCGGGATTATCTCGCCGTCTGTTACCGCCCGGAACGGAAAGTCGACCCCGGCCTTGGCGCCCAGCACGTATTGTGCCGCCGTTGCCTTGGCGAGTTCTCGCCCCGCCGAGAGATGATCTGCATGGACGTGGGTATCGATCACGTAGTGGATCTGCATGCCGCCTTCCTCGGCTGCGCGCAGATAGGGTTCGATCTCGCCGACAGGATCGACCACCGCGCAGGTTGCCTTGCCGCCGCAGCCGAATAGATAGGATATGCCGACCGGATCGCGGTGGAGGAACTGGCGAAGGATCATGGGATTGCGCTCCTGCCTGGAGTCCCGTAAGACTCATTCAATCATTCTGCTGAATGTTCAACTGAAACGAGGCAATGTCAAGCATGGGTCCCAAGCAGACAATCTACGGCCATCTCGCGGACGTGGCGCAGGCGCTTGGCCACGCGCATCGCCTCGAACTGCTGGAGCACCTTGCCCAGGGTGAGCGGAGCGTCGAGGAGTTGTCGGCACGCGCCGATCTTACATTCGCCAATACCTCGCGGCATCTGCAGATCTTGCGCCGAGCGCGGCTGGTGAACGCCGATCGCCGCGGCAAGCGGATCATCTACAGCTTGGCGGGAGAAAGCGAGGTCACGGGACTGATCCATGCGCTCGGACGCGTCGGGGAACGCAACGTCGCGGAGATCGACCGGGTGATGGCCGATTATTTTCGTGCGCGCGATGCGCTCGAAGCCGTGTCACGCGAAGATCTGATCGCGCGGATGCAGGACGGGCTGGTGACCATCCTCGACGTCAGGCCGCGCGACGAATTCGAAGCAGGGCATCTGCCGGGCGCGCTCAACATCCCGCTGTCCGAGCTCGCTGACCGCCTTGCCGAATTGCCCGACGCGCGCGAAGTCGTGGCCTATTGCCGTGGACCTTGGTGCGTCCTCTCCTTCGAGGCGGTGGCGGCGCTTCGCGAGCGCGGAATGCAGTCCCGCCGCCTGGAAGACGGCTTTCCGGAATGGAAGGCGGCAGGCTTGCCTGTCGAAGCCGTCCAACAGGGCGTGTCGCACTGAATAGCGCTACCCGGGGGCGACAACTCATCTCACCCGCGACCTGGTCCCCACAGGATCAAACCTGCCCCGGCGAGGCAGATCAGGCCGCCCAGAATATCCCAGCGATCGGGCGATACTCCTTCGATGACCTTGAGCCAGACCAGCGAGGCGACGATATAGATGCCGCCATAGGCGGCAAAGACTCGCCCGGCGGCTTCGGCTTCCACCCTGGTCAGGGCATAGGCAAAAACGATTAGTGACAGGACACCGGCGGTCAGCCAGGACGGCGAACGATCGAGCCGAAGGACTGCCCAGAAGGCAAAGCAGCCAGCGATCTCGGCGATAGCGGCTACGACATACCATGCCACGGTGGCCAACGGTGCCGTCACAGCCTTACCCCCCAACGCGAAAGCGCCGCGACCAATCCGGCATATAGAGCAACTGTGAGCAAACAGCCCAGGGCAAGTGCCGGCCAGAACGCGAAGCCGCGTTTGAGCAGAACTGGGATCAGCAGGAACA
>VMTF01000155.1 GCA_013791705.1 Sphingomonadales bacterium
AAGCGTGCGCGGCGCGGGGCTGCGGCTTTCGTTGCGGGTTCGTGGGCCTGCTGCACCTCGCGAGCATTCCGGAGCGCCTCACCCGCTAATACGATCTCGATCTGATCACGACCGCGCCCTCGGTGGTCTATCGCATCGAACTGCGCAAATCGAAGACCGACGACGCGCGCGAGATCATGCTGCACAACCCGGCCGATTATCCCGATCCGAGCCGGATCGAGCGGATCGACGAGCCGTGGATCAAGGCGGTGATCTACACGCCTGACGAATATCTCGGCTCGATCCTCAAGCTGTGCCAGGACCGGCGCGGCGTCCAGACCGACCTCACCTACGTCGGTGGCCGCGCCCAGGTGACATACGAATTGCCGCTCAACGAAGTGGTGTTCGATTTCTATGACCGCCTGAAGAGCATCAGCCGGGGCTATGCCAGCTTTGACTATGAACAGATCGGCCTGCGCGAAGGCGACCTCGTCAAGATGAGCATCCTCGTCAACAACGAGCCGGTCGATGCACTTTCGATGATCGTCCACCGCGGTGTGGCCGAGGATCGCGGCCGCCACATGTGCGAGCGGCTGAAGGATCTGATCCCGCGCCACTTGTTCAAGATCCCGGTGCGGGCGGCGATCGGCGGCAAGGTGATCGCCCGCGAAACCATCGCCGCGATGCGCAAGGACGTGACCGCCAAGTGCTATGGCGGCGACATCAGCCGCAAGAAGAAGCTGCTCGAGAAGCAGAAGAAGGGCAAGGCGCGGATGCGTGAATACGGGAACGTCTCGATCCCGCAGGAAGCCTTCATCGCGGCCTTGCGGATGGGCGAGGAATAAGCGTCGGCGCTGGTCCGGGCAAATCAGGCCGCGCGTGCGGCAAGGCCGTTGAGATAGTGCCACAGGAACGATAGCGGCAGCGCAAGGCCGATGATCCAGTGCGCCAGGCTGCTCCATTCCCGCAACGCTTCGCCGCCGGCGTAATAGAGCAGGTAGCCGCTTGTAGTCAGTATGGCGAGCACGCCGCACAGCACGATGCCGGTCAGGCGCTTGGCGCGATGATTCCAGCCCTTGGGGATGTGGGCCACGAACATGGTGCCGATCGACAGCAGGCAGGGAATGACGAACAGGCCGTGGAGTTTCATCATCCACGGTTCGAGCGGGTTTATCTCCGGGCCGAATTCGCCTTTGGACTGGCCGAAGTAGTGAAGCAGCAGCCAGATGCCGCCGCTCAGCAGCAGCCCGCCTCCGCTGAGGCTCGCCAGCCAGATTTGCCAGGACGCGAGGCGCGCGCTGCGGCGGTGCGGCATCAGGCGGCGGTCCTGCGCGGCGCTTCGAACATCAGGTATCCATCGTGATTGGTCAGCAGCCGTTCCGCAAGGTCGGGGGCGGCCATCGCGATCTTGGTCATGGCGTCGGCAATGACGCAGCGATCGGCCACGACGGTGACGCGCCCCGGATGGGCGACCGGCTTGCGCCCGATGCCGATGTGGGGCGTGCGAAGCCGGCCCAGTCTGCGACGGCGGTTGAGCAGGTTCGCGGAGCTGGCGATCGCGCAATCGGCAAACGCGACGATTTCGCGCACGCTCTCGTCGGCATCGCGAAACGCAATGTCCCAGGTGAACGGCCCGAACATGCGCAAGTCGCCGCCGGCGTTGACCAGGCCTTGCTCGGCCCCGGCATCGCGCAAGGCGCCGATGGCCTGATCGACCGCGTAGCCCTTGGCGATTCCGCCCAGATCGATCAGCACCGGGCGCCGGCAGCGGACTAGTCGTTCGCCGAGAATTTCGATGTCGCGGGAATCGCCGGAGTATCTGCGCAAGCGGCTGCCGGGCGGGCAGGGCAGGAAACCGTCCCGCATCAGTTCCCGGCCCACCGTGACATCGAACAGCCCGCCGGACCGGCCGTGAAGATCAAGCGCGATTCGCAGGACTTCGGCAGTTTCCGGCGCGACTTCGACCGCCGTGTCCGGCGGGGCGCGGCGCAGCCGGGCGAGGTCGCTGGTTTCTTCGTGAAACGACATGCACGCCTGCACGCGGGCGATGGCGGCAAAGCCCGCTTCCAGCGCGGCAGTCGCATCCGGCGGGACGCTGATTTCGACAAATGTGCCGAGCAACGGGCGGCAGTGGGTCAGCATGGTTATCCGGCCTTGCCCAGCGCTACCGCATGCAGGGCGAGCAGGCGCTTCACGCCGTCGGTCAGGTTGCGGCAGGATAGCGTTGCCCCCGAGATATTGGGGATATCCTTGTTCAGCTTGAACGGATCGCTCACGGTCTTGCCGCGAAACCGGTTTCGCCAGTTGGCATTGCGAACCTGATCGCCCTTGCTCTCCCGATAGGACAGGATTTCGACGCCAAGCACATGCCCGTCCGGCGAAATCGCGGTCGCGTAAGTGATGAATTCGTGCTTGCCGATCACTTCGTCGACGATCACCCAGCCCAGCGCCTTGCTGCCGGATGCGGCTCGCCACACCTGCGGCTTTGCGGTGCGCTGGGGGACGCCGGCGATCTGGCGGATCTGTTTGATCTGCGCCGGGCTGAGCGTGAGCGGGAAGGGCTGGAAGCTGTTTGCCTGGGGAACCAGCGCTCGCTGCGCTTCGGCGATTGTCAGATAATCGGTCGCCACTGCCGGGGCCGGGGCCGCTGCCAGTACGGGAATAGCCAGCAGGCTGCATCCCCGAGCGCTACGCCATAGTCGTGAAGTCATGACTGTCGTCCCTCAGAAGTTGTAGCCGAGCTTCAGCCGGAACTCGTTCTTGGTCTTCTCGACGAGGTGCAGCCTGCTGGTCTGCCCCGGATAGGTTTCGCCGCCGCCGGCGATCTGCGGGAACCAGGTGAGTGTCGCCCAGATTCTCTTGCCGCCATAGTGGATGGTGGGGCCGGCGAAAAGTGACCAGCGCTCGTTCCCGACCTCGGTTTCGTATTCCGAGGCCCACTGCGTTTCCGCGCCGACAAACCAGTTCGGCGCAACGCGATAGGCCAGCCCCGTTCCGGCGCTCACTTCGATTTCCATCTCGGGATCGGTCGGCCAATCGAAGCCGGGCGGCAAATCGGCGATCGGACTGCGATCCTCGTATCCGGTCTTGAGGCCGAGGTTGCCGATCCAGATCAACTGGCCCTGCATGAAGTATTTCTGTGCGGCCATCACGAGCTGCGCTTCGTATTCGGTCTTGTCTTGCCCGCTGTGTGGATCAAGGCGGTTCCATTCGACCGAAGTTATGACGGCGAGCCCGAAATCGTCGAGTGCCGGGCTGAGCACGTTGAACTTGGCCTTGAACTCAAGCCCCGAAAAGCGCGGTCCCTTGTCGATCGGCTTCGGCAGGTAGCCGTCGATCGTCAGCCCGTGGGTGTCAATGGTCAGGAAGGCGGCGGAGGCCGATAGCGTGATGAGATCCGTTACGCCGTATTCGCCTTCGATTTCCGTATCGAGCGCCTGATAGTGTCCGGCGTCCTTGCCCGAACGTAGGGTGTTGAACACGTAGATTTCCGCCGATCCTTTCGGGAGGGTTTCGGCACCGGCATTGTAGCCGAGCAAATTCTCGTCAGCATGGGCGGTGGCCGGCAGGCACAGGCCGAGAGCGACGGAAGCGAGTGCGCCAATTCGATATTGCATGATTTCCCCGTTCATCAGTGATTCGATGCTGTGATAGTGCTAATGATAATCGGTCGCAATAGCGATAATGGATTGGAGGGGCAGATTGACGGGCCGCTACCCGTTGGCGCGATGCCCGGCGCCAAACTCGCCCAGGCCATGACAGAGGCGCGCCAATACCGTAAACCAAGCCTCAAGGTCTGTCCGGCGGGTGAAGGCTGAATGCGTAAACGATTGATTTTGCGACCGGTCGCCGGGCTGGCAGTGGCCTTCGCGGCGGTGTGTCCGGCCTATGCCGACGATACGCAGGCATGGGGCACACTTGGCGTGCAGGCCGGCCTGAGTGGTCCGCTGGTAGCTTCGGCCGAAGTGACTTTTCGCACCAGTGACGCGCGAGGGTTCTACGAGATCGAGCAGAGTTTGCTGCTCGGCTACAAGATCGACCGGCATGTGACGGCGTGGGCCGGCTACGTCCACACGCCGAGCTATTCGCACGGCGACTTCACGGGGATGGAGCATCGCTTCCGCCAGCAGGTCACGTTCGACAATGTCGCCCGGATCGGTCCGTTCAGGGCGGGTGGGCGACTGCGGCTGGAACAGCGCTGGCGCGAAGGAGCGAGCGGGACCGGCTGGCGCCTGCGCCCGCAGGTCAAACTATCCTGGCCGTTTTCCGGCAAGACCGCCTTGAACCTGGCTCACGAGAGCTTCATCAACCTTGGCAAGACCGCGTTCCAGAAAGTCGACGGTCATGAACGGATGCGCAACGCGATTTCGGTCAGCACGCCGCTCACCCGCCAGGTCAAGATCGAGGTTGGCTATCTTGAGCAGCACGGGTTCGTGCGGAACGCGCCTGATACCGACGACCACGTGGCAACGGTCGGCCTCAGCGCTTCGTTCTGACCGCGAGCCGTCTGGCCACGCGGCCGGGAACGATCAGGGCCGGTGATTGCGTTCGGCCGGGGTATCGCCGGTGGCGGCATAATAGACCATTTCCGCGACATTCGTGGCATGATCGCCGATGCGTTCGATGTTGCGCGCGACGAACAGCAGTTGCGCGGCCGTGGAGATGGTCGCCGGGTTTTCCATCATGTGACTGACGAGCGTGCGGAACAGGCTTTCGTAGAACGCATCGACCTTGTCATCCCGTTCGATGACTTCGGCGGCCAGTTCCGGATCGCGTGCCGCAAAAGCGGTCAGCACATCGTGCACCATGCCCGAGGCGATTTCCGCCATCGCGGGAATCAGCGTCAACGGCTGGAATTCCGCGCGGCGGTCAATCCGGCACGCGCTGCGGGCGATGTTCTTCGAATAGTCGCCGATCCGTTCGACGACGCCGGCGATCTTGAGCGCGGCGATAACCTGCCGGAGGTCCGAAGCCATCGGCGCGCGCAGTGCGATGACCCGCACGGCCAGCTTGTCGACCTCGGCCTCGATCACGTCGATTTGCTTGTCGCGTGTGATTACCCGCGCGGCGAGGTCGGTATCGCCGCGAACAAGCGCGGTTATCGCGTCGGTGAGGGCGACCTCGGCCAGGCCGCCCATCTCGGCGATAAGGCCGCGCAGGCGAGTGATGTCGTCGTCGAAAGCCTTGACTGTATGCTCATTGGCCATCAGCCACCAAATCCTTGTTCGTTCCCTTGATCGGGAAATGGCCCTTTAGCAGTTTCGAGCAAGGTTTGGTGACGAATTCGCGAAGACATCACTCCCTGGCGTCAGCCCGGGTCAGAGATTACTTGAGTTCTGCCGGATCGAGCGGGGTGAATTCCGCAATGACCTTGGCGTACTTGGCCTGCACGTCGTCGGGCGAGGCAATCATGCCCTGCTTGGCGAGCATGCCGTCCTTGCCCCAATGCTTGGGCCACTCGGCGATGAACTCCTTGAGCCCCTTGATCGAATCAAGGTGCGCCGCCTTCACGTAGATGAACAGCGGACGCGCGCCCGGATAGCTGAAGTCCGAGATGGCGGCGTAAGTCGGAACGACCCCGCTCATAGACAGGCCGCGCAGTTTGTCGGTGTTCGCTTCAAGGTAGGAATAGCCGAAGATCCCGATGGCGGCCGGGTTGACCTCGAGCTTCTGAACGATGAGGTTGTCGTTCTCGCCGCTATCGACATAGAGACCATCCGACCGGACTTCGGTGCAGATCGTCTCGTGCTTTTCCTTGTCGGTTTCCTTGAGTTCCTTCATCGCCGGATCGCTGTCGCAGCCCTTGGCAAGGATCAGTTCCTTGAGCGCATCGCGCGTGCCCGACGTCGAGGGCGGACCATAGACCAGGATCGGCTCCTTGGGCAGCGCCGGGTTCACGTCAGACCACAGCTTGGTGGTGTTGGGCTTGCCGAACGGGTTGGCGGCAAGCGCCTTGTAAATGTCGACCGGGGTCAGCGAGAAATCGGAAGGCCCCTTTTTCGACTCGGCGAAGGCGATGCCGTCAAGCCCGACCTGGATTTCGATGACCTTGTCGACGCCGTTTTTCACGCAATCTTCGTATTCGGACTTCTTCATCCGGCGCGAAGCGTTCTCAATGTCGGGAAATTCCGTGCCAACCCCGGCACAGAACAGCTTGGCGCCGGCGCCGGTGCCGGTCGATTCGATGATCGCCGACTTCACGTCGGGATTGGACTTGGCCAGCGTATCGGCCACGGCCTTGGCGAAGGGATAGACGGTGGAAGATCCGACGGCGCGAATCTGATCACGCGAGCCGGACTGCGAACCGCTGCAACCGGCGACGAGCGCACAGGCCGCCGTAAGCGTACCGAGGGTGAGGGCAAATCTGGACATCGAGCATGATCCTCTGGTGTTATGGGCCAGCACCCTCTGGGGATTTTTTGTGACAGCTATGTGACAATTGCGCCGGTACCGGCACTGCGGGCCGGAATGATTCCGGGCTGCAGGGCGCGTTACGGTGCGGCGGAGAAGTTGAGCACCAGACGGGGCTTCGCGGTTCAGGCGGCCCGGCTGTCGGTGACCAGGGTGAGGCGGGCAGGGGCACGCACGATCCGGTTGCGACCTTCGTCCTTGGCGACATACAAGGCTTCGTCGGCCGCCCGCAACGCTGCGCGCGGCTCGGGATATTCGAAGATGTCGGCGATTCCTGCGGAAAAGGTGACCTTGCCGAACGGGATGTCGTTGGCGCGGTTGACCATACGCCGTTCTGCGAGCGCTTCGCGGGTCTCGTCCAGAATGGCATAGGCCTCGGCCAGGGTCTTGCCGCGAAACAGCACGACGAATTCTTCACCGCCATGGCGGGCGACGTGGCAGCGCTCGTCGGAAATCTCGTTGAGCGCGCGGGCGACAACCTGCAGCACGCGGTCGCCGGCCTCATGGCCATGGGTGGCGTTGATCCGCTTGAACCGGTCGATATCGCAGAAGGCGACGCAGAGCGGTTCGCGATTGGCCTTGGCCGCGAGCACTTCCTTTTCGATCCGGTTTTCGAAGGCGCGGCGGTTGGGCAGGCCGGTGAGGTGGTCGAGTTCGGCGGTGCGCCGCGCTTCCTCGAGGCCGTGCTGCAGGGCGCGCGTTTCGGTTTCCGACCGGGCCATCTGCAGCTCGATCGCGCGGGTGCGTTCGATCATCGTCCGGGCAATCGTGACCATCTCGTTCATCACCGCCCCGGCGTTGTTGACGGCCTGCAGTTCATCGACCTGGCTGCGCAGCGCGGATTGATACTCGCTGGTTGCGCTGCGTGCTTCGACGGTCGTCAGGGTGAAGCTCTCGATATTGGTTGCGAGGCGCTCCATCAGCAGGGTCATCGCCTTCATCTCGGCTTCGGGCGCAGCGGCGCGGCGCATTTCCGCCAGCCATTCGGCCGTTATCGGCTCGCCCGATGCGCGGCGGTCCGCCACCAGCGCGGCAAGGCGCGGATCGTGGCCTGCGGTGCAGTCGAACGCCGCCGCCAGGGTGGCCTGGGTGATGGCGAGGCGATGGCCCAGCAGAAATTCACCGATTTCGTCGAGGGTCTGCTGCCGGGCTAGGTGCCGGGGATCGGCCGGGGCGCTCGGCTCGGCTGAAACCGGTGCGTCGGTCGAACGGGCCGGGGCCAGGCCAAGCCAGTGGAGCAGGCCCCGCTCACGAGGCGTTCCGGGGGGCGATAGGGGTTCTTCGTGCGCGTCCATGAGGCGATGAACGGCGGCGTTGTCGTGAAATTAAGCCTGTGCAGACGTTGATAGTATCACCGGCGATCAGCAGACCGGGCGTTCCACTCGGGTCTGGGTCCAATCGGTCTCGGCGAGGAATGTCGAGTGCTCGCGGCGCAAGTATTCGACGCGGGCAGGGGCGAGGGCGTGGTCGAACGCGACACCGGCCTTTTCTCCATCGAACCAGCGGACCAGTCCGGTCAGCGTTTCGCCCGATCCCAGCCGCAGCCGCACGGCCGTGCCGGGGGCAAGCCGGGTTCCTTCGGTCACCATGCAGCACCCTCCGGCAGAGAAGTTAACCAGCGTGACGGTGCGGCCCTGACCTGCGCCGCCGCTATCATCGCCTGCGGGGCTCTCGGTGCCATCGTCCGGAGCCGTGCAGCGTGCGTGCAGCGTGATGCGCAATCGTTCCGATTTTCGTGGAACCCAGGTTCCGTCGCTCACCGCAATCTCCCTTTTGACGGACTAGGGATAAACACGGAGAGTAAATCAGCCGCTAACAAAACCGGAATTTCCGGCGCGGCACGCAGCGGCGCCAGCGTCAGCAGCTATTGACGGTTACCGTGGGCGTGAGATTGTAGATTTGCGTGAGATCGCGGTCGTCGTGCACATACATCGCGGCTGCGCGGTAGATGGTCGGCGGGCTGCCGCCGACGTTGAAGAAGATCGGCTGGTACTGGTAAAAGACCTCGACGAACATGATCGCCGAGTCCGCATCCGCGCTCACCTGATTGGTGGCCGGTCCCATGCCGGTCAGGCTCGTACCGGTCGCGCCGGTTCCCTCGGTGCCATAGCGTGAGACGCCGGTGGTGTAGGAACCGAGGCAGCGCTGCCAGTGAATCCACTGGCCGCCATCGGCGTTGCGTTCCAAGCTGGAAACGATGATCCGGCCGTTGTTGTAAACCTGCAGGCCCGGATAGAGCAGATCGACCTGAGCCAACGTATCGTTGACATCGAATTCGCGCATCATCGCGCCACCAGACGGTGAGGATTGCTTGGCGCGCGAGGTGTTGTCAGCCACTGTGATCGCGACCTGGTTGATGCGCATGTAGCAGATCGCCATGTTCGCCAGTTCGATCGAGCCCAGGCCCATCAGCGTCAGAACCGGGGCGAGTATCGCAAGTTCGACCGCAGCGACCGCACGGCTTTCGGCACGCAGGCGGACTGCGCTGCGGCGCAGCCGCTGCAGCGGCCGGGCGAGGCGCTGCCGCATCATGAGCACACCTGCACGGTGGGCCAGGATGGCTGGGTGGCGAACGGCTGGTTGCGCAGCAGGGTCTTGGCCTGGACACGGGTGGTCGGCCAAATGCGCAGCGCACTCGCGACCGGAATCCAGCTCTCGTAATCGACGGTCGCGGTATACTCGACAACGTCATTGGCGCCGCCGATGCCGGTGCGCCCCGCGTCCGCATCCCAGGTGCTGTTGCCGTTGATGTCCAGGAAGCACTCCCCGGCGTCATGCACGCCGTTTCCGTTGGAATCGGTGAAGTCTTCCGGCCGGCCGACGGCCGCGAAATTCGCGTAGTTCTGCCGCTGGAACGTCACGGTCGAGTTCGGCAGGATGTTGTGCATCTGCGCGGTGATCGCGGCATCGATCCCGCTTTGGCCGGACTGGGCAGTCTCCAGGCTGGAGTTGCGCCCGGCCTGCTGCATCGCACCTTCGAGCACCGCGCGCAGATAGACGTTGAGGCCGAATTCGAGCGTGCCGAACAGCAGCATCAGCAGCACCGGCGCAATGAGCGCGAACTCGACCATCGCCGCGCCGGCGGTATTGCACAAGAGCTTGCGGTTGGTTCGGGCCATCGTCGTCACCTCAGGAATGCAGCCGCAGGTCGGCAATCTGGCTGGCGATGTGGCGGAACGTATTGGCGAGCGAAGCGGAGTCGCCGGCAAAGAGCGCGTGGCCGGGAGTGGCGCAGGCTGTCATTTCCGGCGTCAAGGCCTCCCCGAAGGCGACGAACCAGATCGTGTAGCCCATGTTCTTGGCGGACTGGCACGCCGTCAGGAAGCGGGCGTTGTGATAGCTGGTCAACGACGTGTCGCTGGTGCCCGAAGGCGCGACCCGGTTATCGTAGCGTTCCAGCCCATAGGAACTGTAAACGGTCCGGTTCGGCTTCATCTCGCCATCCGTCATCATGATGATGTGGCGGCTGATTGCCGAAAGGTTCCCCTCGGTGACGTTGGTCGCCATGATGCCGTTCGGATTGGCGAGGCGGGCGCCCCAGACCATGCCGATATCATGATACGTGTTGCCGTCGGCCGCGAGGGTTCCGATGTAGGTTTCAAGCCAGCCCGGCACCGTTGCCGGGTCACTCGTATCGACCGTGGTGAATTTCCTGGCAGTGGCCGGACATCTTTCGGCCTCCGCGGAGATGTTGGTCGAGGTATCCAGCGTGGCGGTTTGCCCCCGATCGAATTCGAGATCGCCGATATAGGGATGCCAGGTCGTGGCCGTGTTGCTTGGAGCTGACCGCAGGTCGTGATCGAACGCGCCGCTTGGCGGGGTTGCACCCGGGAACAGCGAATTGACCGTGTCGCGTTCTTCGACGCAGCCGTTCCAGGTGATGTTGGTGGTGCTGATCCCGGTCGTGCCGCTCATCGAGCCGAGCTGCACCAGGTCATAACGTCCAGCCGTCGGAACGGTCGCAGAACTCGAAATCGACGTCGCGATCGGCACCGACGCAAAGGTCTTGAGGCTGGAGGTATCCACCGCCGACTGGGTATAGCGCCAGTCCGTGAACTTGAAGCCGCTTTGCGTGTAGGTCGA
>VMTF01000263.1 GCA_013791705.1 Sphingomonadales bacterium
CAAGCTGTCGATGAAGGTCGTCGATCAGGTGACCGGCGAGGACATCACCGACAAGATCAACGCCGAACGCGCCGAACGCGGCGAGCCGGCCCTGTCGGACGACACCGGCGGCCGTCCCAAGCGTGAAGGCGGCGGCGGTGACCGCGACCGTGGTCGCAGCCGTCGCTAACCAGCGGCGCCACGTTCGAAATGAAGGAGGCCCCGGTGGAAACACCGGGGCCTCTTTCGTACGCTAGGAAGGGCAATCCTCGACTAGGAAATGGACTTGCGCCGCGCATGATCAGCAATCGCGGCCAAGACACCGTTCGCGTCGTTCGCCGCCAGCTTTCCTTGTCGAACCTGGTCATTGAGGTATGCCGGGAGCTTGACCGGTTCGTAGGTCGCCTTCATCCAACGACGAAACTCCGGAAGCGCGGCGTCGGGATAGCACCACGGCTTCTGCGGGTTAGATAGCGCTTGGGGGAAGTACGGTGGGTAAAAGTGGTCGAACTTGCGGGCTGCGCCAAACTGAGCGGCAAGGCCGTGATCACGCCAATGATTTCCCCAGTGCAACCCTGCACTGATGTCCAAGATCATGCGGGTTCCGGGATTCGCACCGTTTTCGATGAGCGTTGCGTAGATCGACGCTGTCTCATGGAAAATGCAGAAGTACCCGTCTGGGACACTGTTATGAGTGAGGCTTACGCGATCCTGAAACTGCCGCCATGCATGATCATTGGGTCCACGACCTGACTGCCACTCCATCACCCACTTGGTCACTTGGACAGCGAACTCAGGCGATAGCCACGAGGCCAAATGAACCGCGACCTGAGGATGCACCCAAGTACCTTGGTTCCGTGGATCGCCGCCCGGCGTTCCTTGCACTGTAAGAGTCAGCTGGACCTGTGGAATCTGCAGGTCCAGAGCGAGTGCCTGCAGGAACGCTTCTGTGTTCTTGTGGCGGCGGTATTCGGACCAAGAGCGTCCGACAACGCGACACATCGCGGTCGCGTTGATGAAGCCATCTCGGGTTCGTTGGGTAACGGTTTGCCCCTGATAGTCGTGGGGAATGAGGGCGAGTTGCTGCCCCGGTTGAACGGTCATGTCTATCCTTCTGCCCGGTGTCCGGGCGGGAAAGGATCGGTTGACGGGGCCGTCAAGTGGATGTTTACATCCCGATGAGCGCTGAGGACCTCGCCAACCGACCAGTTGGAGACCTCCGAAGCAGTGGCCGTCGGCGTTGGAAGCGCCGACGGTCTTTCTTCATCGATCGCCGTCATTCGACGCAGATGGCTAACCAACCGTCAACGGGGTTGACGATCACTTTCCGTCCGAATCGCAGTCATGGCGGGGGGTGACCCTGTGGACAGGCTGCGCGCGCAGAGGCTGAACCCCCAGATCATTGGTCACGAACGCGTGAAGCAGAGCCGGGCAGCTGCGTCTTCCACCAACTCGGCACTGCGGCGGCGGAGACTCAGCGCGGCGCCCGCTTGGCCAGGATCCGCTGCAGCGTCCGCCGGTGCATGCCCAGCCGCCGCGCCGTCTCCGAGACATTGTGGTCGCACAGCTCATAGACGCGCTGGATATGCTCCCAGCGCACCCGGTCGGCGCTCATCGGATTGTCGGGCGGCTCGGGGGCCTCGCCGGTCATCAGCAGGGCCTTGACC
>VMTF01000220.1 GCA_013791705.1 Sphingomonadales bacterium
AAGTCGCAGTATTCAGCACGAAGCCCTATGACCGCGAGTTTCTCACGGCGGCCAATCAGGCAAAGGGCGACGGACATGAATTGCGGTTTCTCGAACCGCGGCTGAGCCTCGACACTGCTCAGCTTGGGCATGACGCCGCGGCGGTCTGTGGGTTCGTCAACGACGTGCTCGACCGACCGGTCCTGGAGATACTCGCCGCCAGCGGTACAAGACTGGTGGCACTACGTTGCGCGGGGTTCAACAATGTGGACCTTGCGGCCGCATGTGACCTCGGCATCGCGGTCGCCCGTGTCCCGGCATATTCACCCGAGGCGGTGGCGGAGCACACGGCAGCGCTGATCCTTTCGCTCAATCGCAATATTCACCGGGCCTATGCCCGGGTCCGGGAGGGCAATTTCGCCCTCGACGGGCTGCTTGGCTTTGACCTCAAGGGCCGCACGATCGGCATCGTCGGCACCGGGAGGATCGGCATCTGCCTGACGCGGATCATGCGCGGCTTTGGTTGCATGGTGCTGGGGTTCGATCCTCGGCAGGACCCAGAGTTTACGCGGCTCGGAGGAAGCTATGTCGATCTGGACGATCTATTGTCCCGATCCGACATCATAACGTTGCACTGCCCGCTGACGCCACAGACCCATCACCTCATCGATGCTAAGGTGATCGGCGCGATGAAGCCGGGCGTCATGATCATCAACACAGGCCGAGGCGCGCTCGTCGAGACACGCGCGCTGATCAAGGGCTTGAAGAGCGGCAAGATCGGCCATGTCGGACTCGATGTCTATGAAGAGGAGAGCGACCTGTTCTTCGAGAACCTGTCCGGGCAGATCATTCAGGACGATATCTTCGCGCGATTGCTGACCTTTCCGAACGTTCTGATAACGGGGCATCAGGCCTTCTTCACGAGCGAAGCATTGACCGCGATTGCCGAGACCACGATTCAGAACATCTCTCAGTTCGAACAGACCGGCATGCCGGCTCATCCCGTCTCGGTGGAAATGCTGGCCTGAAGCATGGCGGAACTGCTCGCTCTGCTTCCCATCCTCCTGCTGTTGCTCTGCATGACTGGCCTGGGTTGGTCGGCCGCCTGGTCAGGCATGATCGGCGCGGCTGCGGCAACGGGGCTGGCGATTTTCGCTTTCGATTATGGAACGGACGGCATCGACCTTGTCGGTCCCTTGCTGGAGGCCGGTTTCACGGCCGCGACGATCCTGTGGATCGTCTTTCCTGCTCTTGCCATTCATGAAGTGCAGACGCGATCGGGGGCGTCCGAACGCGTTGGTCAGTGGCTGATCTCGATTTCGGACAAGCCCGTTATCCTCGTTCTGATCCTCGCCTGGTTTTTCGCCTTGCTGCTGGAAGGCGCCGCCGGGTTCGGCACGCCAGTGGCGCTGGTTGCACCCATGCTGGTGACCCTCGGATTTTCGCCTCAGCGATCTCTGGTACTCGCACTGATAGGACATGCTGCCGGAGTATCTTTCGGCGCGGTCGGTATCCCGATGGTGCCGCTCTTGGACTTGCTGCCGGTCGATTCGAGGCAGCTGTCACTGACCATCATGCTGCTGCATGCGGCACTTGGCTGGGCACTGGTGCTGTTGGTGTTTCGCCTCGCTACGACGGCGGGCAGCACAGGGAACTGGACACTCGCGCCGCTGGCGGCCTTCCTGTTCCTGCTTCCCGCGCTGGCGCTTGCGTGGCTGACCGGACCCGAACTGCCCACGCTGGCCGGCGCCCTGATCGGCGGAGCGGTGTTCATTGCTCTGGTGAAATGGAAGTGGCCGGCCGGCAAGCCTGACGTTGCCCGGCCCGGGGGCGGCGTGCTCCTTGCCGTCCTGCCCTATGCGCTGGTTCTTGTGGCAATCGTGGCAAGTCGGATGGCTGCACCGCTGACTTCGGCCATGCAGGCATTCGTGCTGGAATGGGGCCTGGCCGGTCGTTTTGGCGGCTCGGTCATGCCGCTCTACCATCCCGGCACCCTGCTGCTGCTTGCTCTTGCGGGCACGGTCATCGTGCGGCCGACGAGCCGGGCCGTCATCAGGCCATCATTCACCAGTGCGGCCCGCCGCCTGCCTTCCGTGGCCGTCGCGCTGGTGTCGGTCCTGCTGCTATCCCGGATCATGGTTCACAGCGGTATGATCGACACCTTGGCCAGCGCGGCAACGGCGGTTCTTGGCTCGGCCTGGCCCGCCGCCGTCCCGCTGGTCGGAGCCCTGGGGTCCTTCATCACCGGGTCTGCCACGGCGTCCAATATCCTTTTCGGCGGATTTCAGGTCTCCGCGGCCCATGCATCAGGGCTGGCGCCCGTGCTTGCGCTGGCGGGTCAAGGCTTCGGCGCGGCAATTGGCAATGTCATCGCACCTCACAATATCGTAGCCGGGGCGGCAACGGTCGGGCTGGTCGGCCGCGAAGGGGCGATACTGAAAACGACGTTGCCGGTTTGCCTTGCCTATGCCGGGGCGGGCGGCCTGCTGCTCCTCGCCCTGGCGGCGGTCTGGTAAATCATCCCGCAGCAGCACCTTCGGCAGTAGCGATGACCGAACAGGTCTTCACAAAGCTGTCGGGATTGAGCGAGATTGAATCGATCCCTTCGCGGACAAGAAATTCAGCGAAATCGGGATAGTTGCTGGGCGCCTGGCCGCAGATGCCGATCTTGATGCCTGCGGCGTGAGCCTTGCTGATAGCCTCCGCGATTGCGAGCATCACCGCCGGATCGCGTTCGTCGAACATGGCAGCAAGCAGTTCGGAGTCGCGATCGACGCCCAGCAGTAGCTGGGTAAGGTCATTCGACCCAATCGAGAAGCCATCAAACCGCGTGGCGAATTGCTCCGCCAGTATGACGTTGGAGGGGATCTCGCACATCATGTAGATTTGCAGCCCGCTCACGCTCCGACGCAGCCCGTTTTCAGCCATGACGTCGAGCACATGGTCGGCCTCGGCCGGTGTCCGGCAGAAAGGAACCATCACGATGATATTGGTAAAGCCCATCTCCTCGCGCACCTTGCGCAGCGCCCGGCATTCGAGCGCAAAGCCGTCGCGGTAGCGCTCGTCGTAATAGCGCGAGGCACCCCGGAAGCCGAGCATCGGGTTTTCTTCCTTTGGCTCGAAGGCATCGCCACCGACAAGATGCGCATACTCGTTGGTCTTGAAATCGCTGAGCCGTACGATCGCCGGGTAGGGGAAGAACGGCGCGGCGAGTCGGCCAATGCCGCGTGCCAGCGTCTCGACGAAATAATCCGCCGGGCTTGCATGCCCCTTTACCAGCTTGCTGATATAGCGGTTGTCGGATGCGGAAACCCGGTCCGGATGCAACAGCGCCATGGGATGGACCTTGATCAGGTTGTTGATGATGAATTCCATCCGCGCAAGGCCCACGCCCTTGGCTGGCAACCGCCACCACTGAAACGCCGCCGCCGGATCAGCGATGTTGAGCATGACCTCCGTCCTGGTCTCGGGAATCGCCGATATATCGATATCTTCGACGCCGAATTCCAGCAGGCCTTCAAAGATCAGTCCCTTCTCGCCGCTGGCGCAGGAAAGGGTGATCTCCTGGCCATCGCACAGGGCGGATGTCGCCGTGCCGGTGCCGACGACGGCCGGAACGCCGAGTTCACGGCTGACGATGGCGGCATGGCTGGTGCTGCCCCCGCGATCGGTGACGATGCCGGCGGCCCGCTTCATGATCGGGACCCAGTCGGGGTCGGTGTTGCCGGTAACAAGGATCGCACCGTCTTGGAAATGGGCGATATCGGATGCATCGCGAATGAGGCAGACCTTGCCATTCGCGATGGCGCTCCCGATGGCAACGCCCGACAGGACAGGGCTTGCGTCGGTCTTGAGGCTGTAGCGACGAAAGCTCGACTGACTGGCATCGCCATGAATGGTTTCCGGGCGCGCCTGAACCAGATAGAGCAGGCCGTTGTCACCGTCCTTGGCCCATTCCAGGTCCATCGGCCTACCGTAATGCTTCTCCACGGCCACCGCCCAGCGACCGAGTTCGAGGATTTCGTCGTCGTCCAGAACGAAGGACTGGCGCTGGGCCGTGGTGGCGGGGACGATACGGGTCTGCCTGCCGCCTTCTTCTGCGTAGATCATGCGGATCGCCTTTTCGCCCAGCGTTTTCTCGATGATCGGGCGCGCGCCAGGAGTGCCGAGCAGAGGCTTGAAGACCACTAAGCGGTCGGGATTTACGGCCCCCTGGACGATGGTTTCACCCAGTCCCCAAGCCGCGCTAATCGTGGCGATGCCGGGGAAGCCGGATTCCGTGTCGATGGTGAACATGACACCTGAGCCACCAATGTCCGAGCGCACCATTTGCTGCACCCCCACCGATAGCGCGATGGAAAAATGATCGAAACCCTTCGTCTCGCGGTAGCTGATGGCGCGGTCGGTGAAGAGCGAGGCGAAGCAGCGCAGGCAGGCATCGAGCAGTGCCTTTTCACCGCGAATGTTGAGGAAAGTCTCGTGCTGTCCTGCAAAACTCGCGTCCGGAAGATCTTCTGCGGTCGCGCTGCTGCGTACCGCCACGGCTGGATCCTTGGTCCGCGTGCTCTTAGCGAGCGAAGAATAGGCTGAGCGGATCTGATCGGCGAAATCGTCAGGGAGACGGCTTGCCAATACCAGTTCCCGTAAGGCGTGCCCCGCATCCTGGAGCTTAAGATTTCCGGAACGATAGCGTTCGATGTGCTCGCGCATTTCTGGTTCGATGCCGTTGGCATCCACGAATTCACGATAGGCCTGGGCGGTCGTCGCAAAGCCGTTCGGCACGCGCACGCCAGCACTTTTGAGTTCGCGAAGCAGTTCGCCCAAGGAGGCATTCTTGCCACCAACGGTTGGAACATCGGCGATTGCAAGTTCATCGAACCATAGGACCGCCGAGGCTGCATGCTGGATTGCCATTTCTCATCTCTCCATTTGTGGCCGACGGCAATCTTGCCGCTGAGCTTGCAGGGCTTGGTTCTTTCAGTCTCCAGTGCTCCGCATTGCTGAGTGCACTTCAGGCACGATATAATTTACTTTAGCCAGCCTTGCTTGCGGATAGCTTCGCCGAGTACTCCAGCCAACGGGATCGAGGCGATCGCATTTGACGTCGAATCGGTTGCGCGCAGGCGGGCAATACCCGCAACTGTCAGTCGATCCAGATCGGCGCCCGAGGCGAGCGAATGCGTTGCTATCGCCTCGACCTTGGTCGCGCCCGCGTCGCGCAGGAGGCTTGCGCAGGCCATCAAGGTCGTGCCGCTGGAGATAAGATCATCGACCAGAATTGCCGGCCGGCCGCTCGCTCGGGCGAAGTCCGGCACCGTAAGCACGACCTCGCGGTCTCCCTTGCGGATTTTCTCTCCAACCAGAACGTCAAGTCCTAGCGGACGGGCGATACTTTCTACCCAGGGTCGGGATTCGCTGTCCGGTCCCACCATGATGGTGCGAGAATCGAGATCGCTTGCGATCGCTTGCACGAGGGCAGGCGCTGCCGATACCGCCAAAGCAGGTATCCCGCCCATGATCGCGTCCAGGCTCGCGATGCGATGAAGATGTGGATCCACGGTGACGAGGCCATCGAACCACGCTGCCAGCAGCTTGCCGATCACGCGCTGGCTTACGGCCTCGCCGCCATGGAAGGGCACGTCCTGGCGCATATAGGCGAGATAGGGAGCGATCAGGATAACCCGCTTCGCGCCGCCATCGCGCAAGGCCGAAGCGGCAAGGAGCACTTCGACCAGCTTGGCATTGGGATCGTCAAGGGAACGGAAGAGTAGGGCCGTTTCGGCCGACCCATCGACACGGACGAGGCTTTCGCCATCGGGAAAGCGGTGCACATCGATCTGATTGACGGGAACCCCGCATTCGCTCGCCAGCCCGGCTGCTTGCCGGGCGCCATCGGCAAAGGTGAACAGGGCCGCGGTCACTGGGTCACCATATAGCCGGACGCTGTCGTAGCCAGTTCGCGGGCATAAATGAGCCCGGTCTCGGAATGTGCGTGGATCCGGTAAAGCACCTCGCCTCGGCGAACTTCCTCGCCAACCTTGTGCAGCAAGTCGATCCCGGCCCCCTTGTCCATCGGCGCACCCGCCAGGCGGGCAATGCGCGCGATCAGGTGGCAATCGATCGCAGTGACCGTGCCATCCGTCGGAGCGCAGATTTCATGGTGATGGCGACCAGGCTCGAGCACTTCCTTGCGTCGGCCCTGGGCGTCGATCAACCGCTCCATGGCCGCCAGCGCCTCGCCGGAGCCCAGCAGTTCCATCGCCCGCGCATAGCCGCGTCCGCCTATGAGCGCGGGATCGAATTCGAGCACGCGCCCGGCGAGCATGAGCGCCCGCTCTCTGAGGTCAGCCGGCGCGTCGTCCTCGTTGCGCAGCACTGCCATCACGTCACGCGCTTCCAGCACCGGACCGACACCCCGGCCAATCGGCTGCGAACCGTCGGTGAAGACCACATCGAGAACCAGACCAAGCTTGTGGCCGACATATTCGAAGAGCTTGCGCAGGCGGATGGCTTCGCGCTTCGACCGCACCTTGGCGCTGGGTCCGATCGGGATGTCGATCAGCAGGTGGGTGGAACCCGCCGCCAGCTTCTTCGACAGGATCGAAGCCACCATCTGTTCGAAGGTGTCTATGCGCAGCGGGCGTTCGACTGTGATCAACACGTCGTCGGCTGGTGAGAGGTTTACGCGCCCGCCCCAGGCGAGCACCGCGTGTTCCTGCTCGACGACGGCAACGAGCTTGTCCTCGGCGAGGTCGACCGCAGACAGGACTTCCATCGTATCTGCAGTTCCCGATGGCGAAGTGATCGCGCGCGAGGATGTCTTCGGCATCGTCAGGCCGTGTGCTGCAATGATCGGCACCACGATCATCGATGTGCGATTGCCGGGGATGCCCCCGATACAGTGCTTGTCGACGACGATCTCGGCAGGCCATCGCATGCGTCGGCCAGCGTCAGCCATGGCCCGGGTGAGGGACAGGGTTTCCTGGGTCGTCATGAAACCGGCGCAGGCCACCAGAAACGCGCCGATTTCCATCGGTGAATAGCGGTAGGCGGATATGTCCTGGATGATCTCGTGGATATCGGCGTCATCGAGCGTGTCGCCGTCGATCTTGCGGCGAACGTGTTCGAGACTGTGAGGGACCGGCGCCTGGCGGAACGTGACCTCAGTGCCCTCTGGCAGACCGAGCCGGCGAAACGCCTGTTCACCCAGGCCGATCTGGCCCGGCTCCAGCAGGCATGCATCATCGACGATGATCAGCGTCGCGAGGATCGAGACAGTTCCGTTGCCGATCTCGATCTTGCGCAGCGCCTGAAATTGTTCGGGAGAGTAACCGTTGCCTGCGCGTGACAGAAAGGCCGTGTTTTCGGGGTGAGTATCCATGGCGATCCGCTTAATTTTCATTCTCTTCCCTCTCGCGTTCGCCGTGACTCTGGGGCCGTGGATTGACGATTAGCGTCGAACTTTCCCCATGGTTGACCTTGGACTACGGTCTTATGCCGCGATTTCTATCTGTGTATCGTGCATGTCGGCAAGGGCTCCAGAGGCGTAATTACGAATGAACATCAGCACAGGCGGCACGACCGATGACTCGATTCCGGTCACCGACCGGCGCGGACACGAACCGGAAGCCCTCGATGTCATACCTCCCGCCCGCATGGCCCGGCTTGTTGAGGATGTCGGTGTGCGCAAGGTTGGGCTGTCCTTGCTGTCGACTTTGACGCTTGGCGTCCTTGCCGGGGCATTCATTGCATTCGGCTCGATGTTCTTCACCGTGACGATTACCGGCAGCGAGTTTGGCTATGGTCCGACCCGGCTGCTGGGCGGGATGGCCTTTTCGCTAGGCCTGGTTCTTGTCATCATTGGCGGCGCGGAACTCTTCACCGGCAACAGCTTGATTGTCATGGCCTGGGCAAACCGCAGCATCACGATACGCGCCCTGCTGCGGAACTGGACGATAGTCTATGCGGGTAACCTGATTGGCGCACTGGCTACAGCCGGTCTGGTTCATCTTTCCGGAACGCTGCTGTTGGGCGGCGGTGAGGTCGGGCAAACCGCGAGTGCTATCGCGCTCGAAAAGCTGTCCTTGGATCCGATCCAGGCCTTCGTTCGAGGTGTCCTATGCAATATCCTCGTTTGTCTCGCGGTGTGGATGTGCTTTGCGGCGCGGAGCGTCTCCGGCAAGATACTAGCGATTATATTCCCGGTGACGGCCTTTGTCGCGCTAGGCTTTGAACATTCGATCGCCAACATGTATCTGCTGCCCGTAG
>VMTF01000255.1 GCA_013791705.1 Sphingomonadales bacterium
GGCCGGATTATGAGGTGCTGCCCGTGAGACACCGGCTGTGAACGAACTCGTCACGATCGATATCGGCGGCACCCATGCCCGCTTCGCCCTTGCCGCAGTCGCGGCAGACGGCGCGATCACGCTCGGCGAGCCGGTCACGCTGCGCACCAGGGACCACGCCAGTTTCCAGACCGCGTGGGAAGCCTTTGCCGCCCACGCGGGCCGCGCGCTCCCGCCCGCCGTCGCGATCGCCATCGCCGGGCCGGTCGGTGGGGACGTGATCCGCTTCACCAACAACCCGTGGACCATCCATCCCGCGCTGATCCCGCAGCAACTGGGCGCGAGCCGCTACACGCTGGTCAACGATTTCGGCGCGGTCGGCCATGCCGTCGCCCGTCTGCCCGCCGCCGATTTCGCGCATCTGTGCGGGCCGGACGAACCCCTTCCCGCGTCCGGCACGCTCAGCGTGGTCGGCCCCGGCACCGGCCTCGGCGTCGCCCACATCTGGCGCGGCGGCAGCGGCGGCGATTACCGCGTCCAGGCGACCGAGGGCGGCCATATCGACTATGCCCCGCTCGACGAGCTCGAGGACGCCATTCTCGCCCGCCTGCGCCGGCGTCACCGCCGCGTGTCGGCCGAACGGGTCGTCTCCGGCCCCGGCATCGCCGCGATCTACGAAACCCTCGCGGCCATCGAAAACAAGCCGATCCGGCAGCTTGACGACAAGACGCTCTGGCAGCTCGGCACCAGCGGCGAAGACAGTCTCGCCGCCGCTGCGGTCGACCGGTGCTGCCTCGCGCTCGGCGCGGTCGCGGGCGATATCGCATTGGCGCAGGGCGCGTCCGGCGTGGTTATCGCCGGCGGGCTTGGCCTGCGCATCCGCGATACCCTCGCCGCCTCGGGCTTTTCCGAGCGGTTTCGTGCCAAGGGCCGGTTCGAGGGGCTGATGGCCGGCCTCCCGGTCAAGCTCATCACCCATCCCCAGCCCGGCCTGTTCGGCGCCGCCGCCGCTTTCGCCAAGGAGCATCTGCCATGAACAAGATCGAAGCGCTGATGCGCGTCGCCCCGGTCATCCCGGTGCTGGTGGTCGAAGACGTCGCCGCCGCCGTCCCGCTCGCCCAGGCGCTGGTCAAGGGCGGCCTGCGCGTGCTCGAAGTCACCATGCGCACCCCCGCCGCGCTCGACGTGATCCGCGCGATGAAACAGGTTCCCGGCGCGATCGTCGGCGCGGGCACCGTGCTCAACCCGGCCCAGCTCGATCAGGCGCTCCAGGCCGGGGCGGAGTTCATCGTCTCGCCCGGCCTCACTCCGGCGCTGGGGCAGGCCGCGATAGCAGGCGGGGTGCCGTTCCTCCCCGGCACCGCCAACGCGGCCGACATCATGCTCGGGCTCGATCTCGGGCTTACCCATTTCAAGTTCTTCCCGGCCGAAGCCTCGGGCGGCATCCCCACGCTCAAGGCGCTGATGGCGCCCTTCCCGATGGCGCGCTTCTGCCCGACCGGCGGGATCACGCTGGCCACCGCCCCCGCCTGGCTCGCGCTGGGCCACGTGCTGTGCGTCGGCGGTAGCTGGATGGTCCCGCCAGGCCCGCCAGACCCCGCCAAGATCGAGGAATCCGCCCGCGCCGCCGCCGCGCTGGCCAAATCTTGATCACCAAACAGTCTGCGCCGATACCAGTGCCCGGGAGAGCGCCGGCGAGGCGGAACGAAGGAGCCGACCATGCCTGATGTCCGACCGCTGAACGTCCAGTCCCTGAACGTCCACGCGCTGGAGGCCCGCCTCCAGGAACTGCATCCGCTCACCGCGCAGACCCCGCTGTTCAATCCGGTGTTCCAGCTCGGGCTCGAACTCTCGCGCGGGCTCGAAAGCGGCGAACTCACGCTCGACGCGCTCGACGGCCTCGTCGCCGAACTCGAATGCGAAAGCCTCCAGACCCGCGCCGCGCACCTCGTCCGGATGATCGGCCCGGTCGATCCCGCCGCCAACGATCAGGCCGTGGCAGACCTGTGCGACAGTTCCGACTTCTCCGAATTCGTCGCCCGCTGGCAGCGCCCGCTCATCCACGTGGTGTTCACCGCGCACCCCACCTTCCTGCTCTCGCGCGCGCAGACCGCCGCGGTCGCCGCCGCCGCCTCGTCCGGCGAGATCGGCGCCGGCACCGTCTGCACCGCCCCGCACGACCGCGACGCGATCACCCTCGATTACGAACACGCCGAAGTCAGCAAGGCCCTCGCCAACGCGCAGACCGCGCGCAACCGGATCGTCGGCGATGTGCTCGATGCGGCCCGCGCCAAATGGCCCCGCCGCTGGCGCGAGGTCCGCCCGGTGCCGTTCCGCTTCGCCACCTGGGTCGGCTATGACATGGACGGGCGCACCGATATCGGCTGGCACACCTCGATCCGCTATCGCCTCGCCGAAAAGGCCGAGCGCCTCTCCCGCTATGCCGACGATCTCGCGGCGGCCGCCCCCGAAATCGCCGCCCGCCTCGCCCGCGCCGGCACCCGCGCCGCCGCGATGGCCGCGCTGTTCGAAGGCGATTTATCCGATCCCGCCGCGCTCTCCGCCGCGGCCAACACCCTCACCGCCGATCACCCGGACAAGCTCGTCAGCCTCGCCCCGATCATCGCCGAGCTGGAAACCGAGGCCCGCCACGCCGAAGATTCCGCCGCCCGCACCCTGCTGGTCACCGCCGCCGCGATGCGCGCCGACGGGCTGGGCATGGGCTGGATTCACTTCCGGGTGAACTCCTCGCAGCTCCAGAACGCGATCCGCCGCCGGATCGACCCCGAGGGCAAGCTCGATCTCGCCAGCCAGGCCGCGCTCGTCCGGATGCGCGAGATGCTGGCCGAGGCCAGGCCGCTGCGCACCAATTTCGCCGCGCTCGCCATCGAAAACAGCACTGCGATCCGCCAGTTCCTCGCGATGGCGCAGATCCTCCACCACATCGATGGCGATACCCCGATCCGGATGCTCGTGGCCGAATGCGAACAGCCCAGCACGGTGCTCGCCGCGCTCTACTTCGCGCGCCTGTTCGGGATCGCCGACAAGGTCGATGTCTCGCCCCTGTTCGAAACCGAATCCGCCCTGGAACACGGCGGCCGGTTCCTCGATGCGCTCCTCGCCGAGGAAGCCTATCGCGATTATGCAAGCGCGCGCGGCCGCGTCGCGATCCAGTGCGGCTTTTCCGATGCCGGCCGCTTCGTCGGGCAGCTTCCCGCTGCCCTCGCGATCGAGCGGCTCCACGGCCGGCTGGCCGAAGCGATGGCCGCCAACGGGCTCGGCCACGCCGCCGCGCTCATCTTCAACACCGGCGGCGAATCGATGGGGCGCGGCTGCCACCCCTCCAGCATCGAAGACCGGATCGACTGGCAGATGTCCCCCTGGGCTCGCCGCCGCTTCGTCCGCGCCGGAATCCGGCTCGAACCCGAAGTCTCGTTCCAGGGCGGCGACGGCTATCTCTACTTCGGCTCGCCCGAACTCGCCCAGGCCACCCTCACCCGCTTCGCCCAGCACTCGCCCGTTCGGGCCGATCCCGCCGCGCCGACCGATCCGTTCTACCGCCGCACCGATCTCAGCCTCGATTTCTACCGCGCGATCCGCCGCGTCCAGGCCGAACACCTCGTCAGCGCCACCTACTCCCGCGCCGTCACCGCCTTCGGCCTCGGCCTGCTCAACGATACCGGCAGCCGCAAGGCCCGCCGCCAGTCAGACCTTGCCGCCGATCGCCAGATGAGCCTGCGCCAGATCCGCGCGATCCCCCACAACGCGATCCTCCAGCAGCTCGGCTATCCGGTCAACGTCATCGCCGGGTTCGGCACCGCCGCCGACGGCAATATCGAGGAAATCGCCGCCCTTCTGCGCGAAAGCCCGCGCGGGCGGCAGATGGTCCGCCTCGTGCGCGCCGCCAATTCGCTCGCCTCGATCAAGACCGTCGCGGCCTATGGCGAACTGTTCAATTCCGCCTACTGGGCCAGCCGCCCCTATCGCGGCCACGAACAGCACATTTCCGGCGCCTGCCTCGCCCTCGCCGAATATCTCACCACCGATGATCGCACCGGCGTCTATCGCCGCCTCGCCTCGCGCCTGCGGGTCGATGCGCTCAAGCTCCACCGCCTGCTCGATCTCCTCCCCGATGAAGCCCCCCTCCCCGATCGCGAGCACAACCGCCGCCTGATGGGCGTCCTCCAGGCCATCCGCCTCGCCCTGTTCCAGCACATGTTCCTGCGCGCGGTCATGGTCCCCGCCTTCAGCCGCGCCAACGACATTTCCCGCGAGGACGTGCTCGAAATGGTCTTCACCCTGCGCGTCGACGATGCCCTCAAACAGCTCCGCCGCGCCTTCCCCACCAAGTTCCCCGCCGTCGGCGATTTCTCGGTCGCCGAACCCAGCGACTACCCCGACAGCGGCGCCACCAGCTACGGCGCGATCCAGCGCGACTACATCGACCCCATCGAACGCGCCCATCAACTCAGCCTGCGCATCACGACCGCCATCGCCAACGAATTTGGGGCGCATGGGTAGGGGTGGAACAGGGTTGGCCATGAATCGGCGGAGGCCAACCCGAATATAGGCTTCAGGCTATGGACAGATTATAGCTCCAAGGCTATATAGCGCCATGACTTGGACGGTTGCCAACCACGATGACTTCGACCTTGAGTTCGAAGCTCTGCCGGAAGCCGTGCAGGATGCGTTACTCGCCGCAGCGCTGGTCTTGCAGGAGCTTGGGCCGCTGCTCGGCCGGCCGCACGTCGATACGCTGGCAGGATCGCGGTTCCCCAACATGAAGGAACTGCGGTTCGATGCCGATGATGGAGTATGGCGGGTGGCCTTCGCCTTCGACCCGAAGCGGAAGGCCATCCTGCTGGTCGCCGGTGACAAGGCCGGCGTGGCGCAGAAGCGGTTCTACAAGGCGCTGATCGCCAAGGCGGACAAGCGCTTTGCGGATCACCTCGAACAGCTGAAAGGAAAGTAGCATGGGACGCACGATCGACGAAGTGATGGCCGGCCTTCCCGAGGAGCGCCAGGAACGCATCAAGGCCCGCGCCGCCGAACTCCACCGCGAGGTTGAGGGGCTCAAGGCGCTGCGCAAGCTCGCTGCGCGCAGTCAGGAGCAGATCGCCCAGAGCCTCGGTGTCAAGCAGCCCTCGGTGCTCAAGATCGAACGCCAGACCGACCTCTACCTTTCCACCCTGCGCCGCTTCATCGAGGCGGCAGGCGGCACGCTTGAACTGCGCGTTGAACTGCCCGGCACCGGCTCGTTCACGCTCACCGGCGTGGGCGAAATCGACGCCACGCACGTCGCCGGATTGCTTGCTGCCGCCGCTCCTGGCCGGCTGGTGCCAAGGGACCGGGTTCAAGGAAAGCACGGAAGCGGCATGGAAGGGCGAAGCGGCAAAGGCCTTGATTAGTTGGAAGGCAAGATGCGAGTGCCATCGCCCTCGCGCTCCCGGGTGTTTGGGACGTTTGAGCCACAGGTCTACGTATCCCTGTGGTCGCGTCCCTTCTGAAGCGATGCGTTTATCGCGGACTTGAATGAAAAATCGAGTCTTTGGAATCACTTAGCATTATTGACTAATACTTTGATTCTGCTATATTTTTTCTATGGATACGACATATAACCTCAACGGCGGGTTCAAGCCTACGATGAAGCGGTTCGCCGATTTGGATGGCCCCGACTTCTTTCCCACACCGGCATGGGCAACTCATGCTCTGATCGACAACGAAGAATTTCGCGGTGACATTTGGGAGTGTGCCTGCGGCGATGGTTCAATGTCAGAAGTTCTGGAAACAACGGGCAACAAGGTAATCAGATCAGACCTGATTGACCGCGGCTATGGCGAGGGTGACCACGACTTTCTTGAGAGTTGGAGAAAGGCGCCAAACATCGTGACCAACCCACCGTATAACGCTGCTGAGGGATTTGTTCGTGCTGGTGTCGAACGTGCAGAGAAGAAGTTCGCGTTGCTGCTGCGACTGGCCTTTTTGGAGGGAGCAAACCGCCAACGAACAATTTTTTCCGATACCCCGCCGTCGAGAGTTTGGGTTTTCAGTGAGCGAATCACATTTTACCCCGCCGGGGCCGTTCCGAAGGGCACGGGCACCACTGCTTATGCA
>VMTF01000093.1 GCA_013791705.1 Sphingomonadales bacterium
ATCGAGAATACACTGAGTGGGTGGCCGGGCGGGGGAGCGGGCTGGTGCCGCAAGCCTTTGGCGGATGCCAAAGGCGCACCCAACCAAAACTCGGGCGGGGGAGCGGGCTGGTGCCGCAAGGAAAGGCCGGAGGGCCTTTCCGCACTGATCAAAAGATTCGGGCTGGTGCCGCAAGGTCAAACCGGAGGGCTTGGCCGCACTAAGCAAAAACGCACCAATCAAACCATTACCGCATGAAGCGAATTTGGCCCGCCCTGCGTCAGTTCCACTTCGACAAGGTCGCCGAGCCCGGCAGCGCCTTCGAAATGCACCGATTGCAGCCACGGCGATTTGCCGAGCCATTGCCCCGGCAGCTTGCCCTTGCGCTCGACCATGACGGTGCAGCGCTTGCCGACCGAGGCAAGGTTGAACGCCAGGCTGCTGCGCTGCAGCGCCGCCTGCAGCCGCTGGAGGCGCTCGTCCATCTCTTGCGGCGCGATCTGTCCGTCCATCGTCGCGGCCGGCGTGCCGGGGCGGGGGCTGTACTTGAAGCTGAAGCACTGGGCGTAACCCACCGCCTCGACCAGCGCGAGCGTTTCGCGGAATTCGTCCTCGGTCTCGCCCGGAAAGCCGACGATGAAATCGCCCGACAGTGCAATGTCCGGGCGAACCGCGCGAACCCGGTCGAGCGTGCGCAGATAGGAACTGGTGGTGTGCGAGCGGTTCATCGCCCGCAGCACCCGGTCGCTGCCCGATTGCACCGGCAAGTGCAGGAACGGCATCAGTTTTTCGATTTCGCCGTGAGCCGCGATCAGCTCTTCGGTCATGTCGTTGGGGTGGCTGGTGGTATAGCGGATGCGCGTCAGGCCGGGCAGTTCGGCCAGGTGGCGGATCAGCCCGTCGAGCCCGGCGGCGCGCCCGTTGGCGTCCTTGCCGGTCCAGGCGTTGACGTTCTGGCCGATCAGCGTCAGCTCTTTCGCCCCGGCCTCGACCAGCCGCTGCGCCTCGGCCGCCACGTCCGCGAACGGACGCGAGATTTCCGCCCCGCGCGTATGGGGCACCACGCAATAAGTGCAGAACTTGTCGCACCCTTCCTGCACGGTCAGGAAGGCGCCCGGCCCCACCTTGCGCCGCGCCGGCAGGGCATCGAACTTGGTTTCGGCGGGCATGTCGGTATCGACCGCGCGCCGCCCCGCCGCCGCTTCGGCGATCATCGCGGGCAGGCGATGATAGGCCTGCGGGCCGACCACCATGCTCACCGTGGGCGCGCGCGCCATGATTTCCTCGCCCTCGGCCTGGGCGACGCACCCTGCGACCGCGATCAGCGGCGCCGTGCCATCCTCCCGCCGCAACCGCCCGATATCGGAATAGACCTTGTCCACCGCCTTCTCGCGAATATGGCAGGTGTTGAGCACCACCAGATCCGCCTCGGCGCCCTCTGGCGCGGGCGCGATCCCCTGCTGGCTCAGCAGTTCGGCCATGCGCTCGCCGTCATAGACGTTCATCTGGCAGCCGAAGCTCTTGACGCGATAGGTTTTCGGGGCGGTGGTGGCACGCATAAGACGCGGCCCATAGGCGAAAACGCCGGGGTTTAGAAGGGCGGCGAGCAGGCTTCCTGTTTGCGGCGGCAGTGGCCCGCTCCCCGCCCGGCGCAGCGCCGAAAAACTGCGCCAGCCTTCTAGTCGTCGCCGTTCGCGCGCGCGTGCGCTTCCGGCGCGGCGTAGCGCACTGCCTCCACGTTCAGGCCAAACGGGCGCAGCGGCCGGCCCAGCGCGCGGACCAGCGCGACCTCGATCCGGCTGCGCGCTTCGGCGGAAGCCGCCTTGCGGCCGGGGAACTCCGCAGGCGAGAACGGTTCGAGGAAATGTACCGCCAGCGGGAACGAGCCCCGCCGCGCCAGGATGCGCGCCGCGTTGCTGGCACCGCTCTCGTCGCCGATCCAGCCGAAAAAGGGGGCCAGCGCGCCGTAATCGAGCAGCACCGGCTGGACCAGCACGCCCGGCGGCGGCGGTTCGAGCACTTTGAGCATCGAGGTCTTGAACGGCAGCAGCGATTGGCCATCGGTGGTCGTTCCTTCCGGGAACACGGTGACCGACCAGTTGTCCGCCAGCGCCTCGCGCAGGGCGTTGATCTGCCCCGCCACCCCCAGCCGGGCCTCGCGCTGGACGAATACCGTGCGGTTGAGCCGGCACAGCCAGCCGATCAGCGGCGCGCCCGCGATCTCGGCCTTGGCGACGAAGGCGGTGCCACTGGCCCCGGCGATGGCCGGAATATCGATCCACGAGACGTGGTTGGCGATGAAGAACACGTCGCGGCGCAGCGGCGTGCCGATGATCCGCACCCGCGCGCCGACGATTCGCGCGGTCAGGAACAGGAACAGCTTGGGGAAGGGCGAGCCATAGGCGAACAGCCGGTAGGCATAGTGCAGCGGCAGGCAGGCCAGCAGCGTCAGGAGCAAGGCCGCGCCCCGCGCCGCAATGCGGCAGCGGCCGCCCAGCCCGATCGGCGCCGCGTCCCCCTGCGGCCTCATCGCGCTGTGATCACCGGGAAGCGGTCACGAGGTTTCGGGAGGCGATCCGGTCGGGCCATCGGCGTCACTTTCGCGTTCGATCCGCACGCCGAACAGTTCCATCCGGTGATCGACCAGCCGATAGCCGAGTCGTTCCGCGATCTGGCGCTGCAGCGCTTCCAGTTCCGGATCGACGAACTCGATCACCTTGCCGCTCTCGACGTCGATCATGTGATCGTGGTGCGCTTCGGGCGAGGCTTCGTAGCGCGAGCGGCCATCACCGAAATCGTGCCGGTCGAGAATGCCGAACTCCTCGAACAGCCGCACCGTGCGATAGACCGTGGCGATCGAAATGCGCGGATCGATCGCGGAGGCGCGCTCATACAGCCGGTCCACGTCGGGATGATCCTCGCTCTCCGACAGCACGCGCGCGATCACCCGGCGTTGCTCGGTGATTCTGAGGCCGCGTTCGTTACAGAGAGCTTCGATGTCGATGGGCTGGTGCACAGGGCTTCCGACGAAATGAAAATGCCTCGCCCGATATGAACCGGACGAGGCATTTCCGCAATGGTGTGGGCGGTGTTCCGCGTTCGCGGAGCGGCGATTGTTCCGCTCCCGGCAGGATCAGGCCGCCCCCGGGGCCGACTTCAGACGGCGGCGACCTTGGGCTTGGCCGGACGGCCGCGCTTGACGCCGGGCTTGCGGCCGAGGCCGATCTTCTTGGCCAGTTCGCGGCGCTTTTCCGCATAGTTCGGCGCGACCATCGGATAGTCGGCGGCCAGGCCCCAGCGGGCGCGATACTGGTCGGGAGTGAGGTTGTAGTGCGTCATCAGGTGGCGCTTGAGCATCTTCAGCTTCTTGCCGTCTTCGAGGCAGACGATGTGATCCGGCTTTACCGACGAGCGGATCGAAACGGCGGGTTCCGGCAGTACTTCCGGCGCGGCATCGGCCTGACCAAGGCTTGCCAGCGCGGTGTACACATTGGTGATCAGCGCCGACAGGTCGCCAACAGAAACGGAGTTGTTGCTGACATGGGCAGCGACGATATCCGAAGTAAGCGTAATGAGCGTCTCGTTTACGTCGCTCTGCATGCTATCCATGGGTAAGTTCCTCGTAATTTATGCGACCATTGTTTTTGGTTTTCCCGGTCGGCACTACGTCATCCGACCGGACAAACGCCGCCTTGAACCTGATCGTTCCCGAAAACAAGTGCGGAATTGCGAATTTACCGGAACATTACGCGAATTTCACCAAAAATTGCCTGACCAGAACTAAAGCAGCGGGCACGCAAAGGTTATCGCATCTACTCGCGGGCCGCTCAACGTGCGGTAATAGTTCTTCCTGACGCCGATCGGTTCGAAACCGTGGCGGGAATAGAGCGACTCGGCGGAGTTGCCGCGCCGCATCTCAAGCAACAGGCGCCCGGCCCCCCGGTTGCGGGCAGCAGCGACGAAGCGCTGCATCAGGCGTTCGCCCACCCCGCGGCGGCGATAGGCCGGCGCGACGGCGAACAGCAGCAGTTCTTCTTCCTCGAAGCCGGAACGCGACATCGCAAACCCCGCCACCGGATAGTCCGGCGAACAATCCCGCGGAAGTTCTTCGCCGTCAGGTCCGGCCAGCAAGTAATGATTATTGCCGATCAACAGGGCGTCTTCCACCTGCCGCCGGGTCCAGGCTTCACCATACTCGGGATCGAACGCGCTGTTCATGACGTTCATGATCCTGTCGAGATCGTCACGATGCGCGATCACGTCAGGTCGCCCCCGCCGGCAAGGCGCCGCCGGGCAGCCGCGCATCGGGCGCGCGGCCATAGATCGGGGTGGTTTCCGGCCCGAAGTTTGCGCCCGCCAGCAGCGCAAACGCCCGCGCATCGGGCCACAGCGCCAGCGCGGTGCCGGTGCCGCGCCGCGCGACCAGCGCCTCGGCCTGGCTTCCGGCCACCAGCTCGGTCCGTGCGGCGCTCGCGGCGGCAGCGGGGCTGAGTGCGGCCAGTTCGCTCACCGGGAGGCCGTCCGCACCGAATTCCTGCACGAACCATTCGCCATGCCCGCCGGTGGTCGCCACGGTCAGCGCTTGCGTCCCGCATTCGGCGCGGGCCTGCGCGGCGAGCAGCGCCAGGGTTGAATATCCGGTCAGTTCGGCGTTCCAGGCCAGCGCCAGCGCGCGGGCGGCGGCAAGGCCCACGCGCACGCCGGTGAAGCTGCCCGGCCCGCGCGCG
>VMTF01000008.1 GCA_013791705.1 Sphingomonadales bacterium
CGTGGTGGCGCGGTCGAGATTGCCGATGGTCGAGCCGGGAAAGAATATGGTGCGGCTACCGGGGAGGCTTGCCGGCAAGACGAAATCGGCGGTGAAATCGGCAACCACCGGCATGATCTGCACTGCGGGAAAGCGCTGGCGCAGGCGGCCTGCCGTCTGCGCGAGGAATTCGCCGGAAATATCGACCGGAACATACTGCGGCGGCGTGGCGGCGGCGATCAGCAGCTCGCTCTTGATTGCCGATCCGGCGCCATATTCGACGATCGGCCGGTCCGGCCCGGCGAAGCGGGCAAGCGCGGCCGCATTGTCGCGCAAGATCTGCGCTTCGGTCCGCGAGAGATAATATTCGCCGAGCTGCGTGATTTCCTCGAACAGCACCGAGCCGCGCTCGTCATAGAACCAGCGGCTGGGCAACTGCTTGGGCCGCGCGGATAGCCCGGCCAGCACATCGCGGCGGAAGCGCTCGCGCTGCGGCTCGGTCTCGGTGCAAAGGGAAGTGTCCAGCATCAGCAATCGGCCGCGAGCCGGAGGCCGGAAAACTGCCAGCGGGCGTGCGGCGGGAAAAAGTTGCGATACCCCGGCCGGACGTGGCCGGCGGGCGTCGCACATGATCCCCCGCGCAGGACGTACTGGCCCGACATGAACTTGCCGTTGTATTCGCCCACCGCTCCGGCTGCCGGACGAAACCGGGGGTAGGGGGAAAAGGCGCTGGCGGTCCATTCCCACACATCGCCATAGGCCTTGGTCGGCGAAGCCGCTGCGCCGGCCAGCGCACCATGCGGTGCAAACAGGCGGGAATCGGCGAAATTGCCGCGAACCGGTGCGTCTGCGAACGCGCATTCCCATTCGAACTCGGTCGGCAGGCGCAGGCCGGCCCAGCGGGCATAGGCGTCCGCCTCATAGAAACTGATGTGGCAGACCGGCGCCTCGGGCATGACCGGCCGCCGCCCATGCAGCGACATCGTCGTCCAGATGCCGTCGCGCAATTCCCAGTAAAGCGGCGCCTCCCACCCGGTTTCCTGCCGCGCGGCCCAGCCTTCCGAAAGCCACCAGCGCGGTTCGGCATAGCCGCCATCGGCGATGAAGGCGATCCACGCGCGGTTGGTCACCGGCCAGTTGGCGATGCGATAGGGCTCCAGCAGGCGGCGATGGCGCGGGCCTTCGCAATCGAAGGCGAAACCGGGTCCGTCGTGGCCGATTTCGACGATGCCGCCGGGCATGTCGATGAAGCCCGGCTCGGGCGGTTCGCCGGTCGCCACTGGCGACGGCGCGGAAAAACACGCCGGCTCCAGCGGATTGCTGGCGAACAGGTGGAGAATGTCAGTCAGCAGCAGTTCCTGATGCTGTTGTTCGTGCTGGCAGCCGAGCTCCACGAGGGCGGCCATTTCGCGGGAAGGCCTGCTTTCGACCAGCGCGAGCACCGCGGCGGTCACGTGCCGGCGATAGTCCAGCACCTCGGCGAGCGTCGGCCGGGTCAGCATCCCCCGGCGCGGCCGATCATGGCGCGGGCCAAGCGTCTCGTAATAGCTGTTGAACAAGTAGCCGAACCGCGGATCGAATGGCTGGAAGTCCGGTGCGTGCGGCTCAAGGATCAGCGTCTCGAAAAACCAGCTCGTATGGGCGAGGTGCCACTTTGCCGGGCTGGCGTCGGGCATCGACTGAACCGTGGCGTCGGCATCGGACAACCCGGTGGCAAGGCGTTCGCTCGCCGCGCGCGCCGCGAGGAACCGCGCGGGCAGGTTCTGCTCCGGCAGGCCGGAAGGCAGTTGCGATGCGGAAGCCGCCCCCATCAGCAAAACTGCGGTGCCTGGTTACGATATGTCATGATCTTTCCCGCTGGCCCTGTGTCCTCTCGATCAAAGCAACTGGGCCGCATTCAGTTCCCCGACCGGGCGGTCGAACCCGCGAATCATTGCCTGCACGGCATAGGAGGCGACGAGCTTGCCTGCGCGGGTGAAGACGTGGCCCTGACCCTGGACCAGCCCGCGCCCGGCAAAAGTCGAGGGGTTCGCAAACAGCAGCCAGTCGGTCACGTCAACGTCGGCATGATAGGCCACCGTGATCCCGAGGACTCCGGTCGAAAGCGTAACATGCGCGGCAGCTTCCATCATGCCCTCGTGCGGGAGCATGGCGGCGGCAATCGTCATGTGGCCGGTGAACTGGGTCAGCAACGCCTGATGCAGCACGGGCGTGCCCGGATCTTCGTGATAGCGGACCCAGCAATAAAGCTCCGGCGGGCCGATCCGGTCTTCGGTCGGCGCATAATCGCCGCCGACGAAGCGCACTTCGCGTCCGGGCATGCCGAAATCATCATAGGACGGACACTCCTCGGGCGCGGGCACGGCCGGCATCGCAATCTGGCCCGAAATCGTGTCTGGTGCGCCCTTGTCCAGCAGCAGCAGCGCGGGCACGCAAAGCTTGCCATCCTGCTCGGTCCGCACTTCGACAGTCGCGAAGCCGCGTCCGTTGCGCAGCACATCGGTGCGAAACGCGAGCGGCGCATCGAACCGCGCGACCCGCGAAAACAGAGCGTGCGCGCTGATCACCCGCTTGTCCGGCACCGCCTTGGACGCGGCGACGACGGATTGCGCCAGCATTTGACTGCCTTCGACGACGTTGCGGGGCGCGCCGGGGTGGGGCGGCGCGGTATAAGTATCGGCGCCCCCGGGCTGGACATCGAGCAGGCGGACCAGATCCGCCGCAGTGCCCCAAAGCTGCCGGACTGCAGTGCTCATTTGCGTGCTCCCGTAAATTCCGCCACGCCCAGCGCCACGGTCACCCGGTTCTGGTAGAAGGCGATGTACCCGGCGATCTGGGCGACTTGCGGGTAAGGTTGCGCATAGCTCCAGGCGATCGGTTCGTCGGCTTCGGCGCCTCCGTCACGACCTGCTCTGGCCAAGCCCCAATAAGATGCGATCCCCTTGTAAGGGCAATGGCTGGACCGCTCGATCGGGACGAGCTGGTTCATGTTCACGTCGCCGCGCGGGAAATAGATCACCAGCCCGTGGTCCTGTTCGTCCACGAGCAAGCTGCGCTCGCTGCGCGCCAGTTCCACGCCATTGATGCTCGCGGTGACAAGGTTGCGCCTCCGCAAGATGTCGACGCGATAGTCATAGCGATCCGGATAGCCGGATTCCCAGCCGTGTGGGTCGTTTGCCTGGCTCATGCCGCTCCATCGTGTTTGCGGATGCGTCCCGCATTATGGGCCGATTGTTGGCCTGATCGCCGGGCCGCGCAAGTGCGGTCGTCATCCAGACGCGCATGACCACGGATGCGATGGCCGCTGCGATGAAGCGGGGTGATGATCAGGTGCAGACTTGCCTCAGCCCCGGTTGCGCCTTCGGCTGTGGTTTGGATTCATTCAATAGAATCAGTGAAATATGGCGTTCGTCCTACGGTTGAACCGGTCTGGCGCAAGCTGATTCCGCGCCCATTGCTGCAGAGTCCGCAGCATGCGTAGGCCGGACACATGGGGATCGGGAGGAGCAATTTAACGTGAATCCGTCGCACACCGCACGGCGCGGTTTCGCGTTGCCGGCGCTCCTGCTGCCCAAGATTCTGCCTGCATTCGCGGCAGCCCTCGTTGCGTTGGGATCGCTGCAGGCGGCCCCCGCCAGTGCCCGTGTGACCTCGGCCGATCCGGCCCTCGAAGCAATCTGGCACCTCCACGCCGGGCTCAATGTCGCGGTTCTGTCGTGTCGCGGTGGCGGGCGGACATCAGTGGAAGCGCCTTTTTCGCGAATGCTGACGCGCCACCGCGCAACATTTACCGCAGCTTATCAAGCCGAACAGCGCCGCCATGGCGCGCGCGGCTTTGATCGGCACCAGACGCAACTCTACAACGGGTTTGCGTTCCAGCGCTCGCCTGCGACTTTTTGCAGCACCGCATCAAGCATAGCCACCCGGGTCGCGGCAATGGATTCTGCCAGTTTGGGCAAGGCTTCACAGCATCTGCTGGCAGAGTTGGGGGCGGGCTCGTGAGAAGCGCGGCCGACTAGGGCCGCAAGGGCCGTCGAGAGCGCAGCCGGTACTTCCGGGCCTGTCGTTGGCGCGAATTGTCAGTAAATTGGCGGCTCGGAACGTTACGTTCCCGCTGGCAAACGCCCAATAAGCTTCCCTGAAGATGGAGAAGGGCCCGAACATGCGCGCATCGCTTACCCTGGATTTCCGCAATCCGCCGCAATGGCGCAAGCCGTGGCGCGAGCATTGGGAAGATTGCCTGTTCCTACTCACCGAAGGCGAGGCGATGGGCTTCCATTCGCTGTTGGTGCAGGAGCATTTCTTCACCGACGATGGCTACGGCCCGTCGGTCCCGATCTTCCTGGCGGTGCTGGCCGAGCGAACCAAACATATCCGGATCGGCTCGTGGATCCAGATCCTGGGGCTGCACAATCCGGCCAAGCTCGCCCAGGAAATCTGCGTGCTCGATCATCTGAGCGGCGGGCGGCTCGATGTCGGGGTCGCGCTCGGACACCGCGCGGCCGAGTTCCGGGCAATGCAGATGTCGGAAAAGACGCGCCGGTCCCGGTTCGAGGAAGGCTTCGAAATCCTCAAGAAAGCGCTGACGCAGAGCCCCATCAGCCATGACGGCAAATACTACAAATACGACAACGTGATAATCGAGCCGAGGCTGCTGCAACAGCCGCACCCGCCCATTTGGGTCGGAGCGACCACACCGGGCGCGGCCGCGCGCGCGGGCCGGTTCGGCGCCAACCTCTATGCCGGGACGACCGATCCCGAAGCGTTCGCCGCCTATCGCGCGGGGCTTGAGGAAGCGGGCCATGATCCCGCCCGGTTCCGGACCGCCATGGCGCTGTCGCTGACCATGACCAGGGAGCATCCCGACAAGGTATGGGAGCGAATTCGCGAGCACAGCTTCTACAAGTGGGATTTCTACCGGCGAATCCGCGAGGAACTCGGCGATCCCATGCTGTCGGTCGGAACGGCCGGATCGGTGGTCGATCCGGAAACCTATCGGGCGAACGAACTGATCGGGGACAAGGATCTTGTGCTTGAGACGATCCGTCAGATGAAGGATAATCTTGGACTGACCGACGTCATCGTTTTTGGCGGCCATGCCGGGACCGACTTGCGCGGGCACGGTTATGAAAGCCAAAAGATGTTCGCCGATGAGGTGTTGCCCATCATTGCGGATTGGTGACCTGCCTGCGGCGCGGACCCATCCGAACTGCGCAAGGATGGGATTAGGGCATTGCGCCGAATGGCGCTAACATTGCCGTTCAAGTGGAGGTGCGGATTTCGCATTTCTCAATAAAATATTGATTTATAAGAATAGTTATTCCGGGGGCTTCAGTTATTTTGGCGAAAAATACATTGGAGAATCCTGTGATGAGCCCGGCTTCGTTCACGCGGCTTGCCCTGGATGAGATCGCCCAGGTGCTGGATGGGATGGCGCTGCCCGCGCTGCTAGCGGCCAGCGAAGCGGCGACCCTGGCCGGGTTTGGCCCGCTCGTCACATATTCGCGCAAGGTGTTCATTCCGCTGACCGAACTGTGCCGCGACGTTTGCCATTATTGCACTTTTGCCAAGACCCCGAAGCGGGTTGGCCGGGCTTATCTCGCGCTTGATCAGGTACTGGCGATAGCCCGTGCCGGCGAGGCGGCCGGGTGCCGCGAGGCGCTGTTCACGCTGGGCGACAAGCCCGAACTGCGCTTTGCCGAAGCCGGTGCGGAACTGGCCGACATGGGCCATGCGACGACGCTGGAATATCTGCGTGAAGCAGCGGCGCTGGTGCTCGCCGAAACCGGCCTGTTGCCGCATCTCAATCCCGGCCTGATGGACGATGCCGATTATGCCGCGCTGCGTCCGGTGTCGCCCTCAATGGGGCTGATGCTGGAAACAACCGCCAGCCGCCTGTCGGACAAGGGCGGGCCGCATCACGGATCGCCGGACAAGTTGCCGTCCGCCCGGATCGCCGCGATCGCGGCAGCGGGGCGGGCCAGGGTGCCGTTCACGACCGGATTGCTGATCGGCATCGGCGAAACCCGGCGCGAGCGGGTGGAGGCCTTGCTCGCGATCCGCGATCTCCACGCCGAATATGGCCATATCCAGGAAGTCATCATCCAGAATTTCTGTCCCAAGCCGGGCACGAAAATGGCGGGTCATCCCGAAGTGCCGCTGGAAGAACACCTCTGGACGATCGCGGCCGCCCGGATGATCCTGGGTTCGGAGATGTCCATTCAGGCGCCGCCGAACCTGCGACCCGATGAACTGGTTGCGTTGATCCGGGCCGGCGTGAACGATTGGGGCGGGGTTTCCCCGGTGACCCCCGATCACGTCAACCCGGAGGCGCCGTGGCCCCATCTCGATGCGCTGGCGGAGACGACCGCGCGGGCCGGGCGAATCATGCGCGAACGCTCGGCCATCGGCCCGGCATATGCGCAGGAACCGGAAACCTGGCTCGACCCGGCGCTGCGGACGGCCGTGCGGCGGATGGTCGATGGGCGCGGGCTGCCGGTGGTGGATGGCTGGCATCCCGGAACGGACACCGCCGTTCCCGAGTTCGAGCCGCACCCTGGCGGCGCCGTATCGCAAGACATCGCGGCGATCCTGGCCGAAGTCGATCGCGGCGCGTGCTTGTCCGAGCGCCAGATCGTGCGCCTGTTCGAAGCGGACGGCGCGGACGCGGCCGCTGTCATGCTGCAGGCCGATCGGTTGCGGCAGCAGGTCAAGGGCGATGAGGTGACTTATGTCATCAACCGCAACATCAATTACACCAACATCTGCCTCTACAAATGCGGGTTCTGTGCGTTCTCGAAAGGCGGTACCCGCGATCTGCGCGGGCCGGCCTATAACCTGGACCTGGCAGAAGTGGCCCGGCGTGCGGCGGAGGCATGGTCGCGCGGGGCGACCGAAGTGTGCCTGCAAGGCGGCATCCACCCGCACTACGATGGCAACACCTATCTGTCCGTGCTGGCGGCGGTGAAGGCCGCCGCGCCGGACATTCATATCCATGCGTTTTCGCCGCTGGAAATCTCGCATGGGGCGCAAACGCTGGGGCTGTCGCTGCGCGAATACCTGCTGCAGTTGCAGGCGGCCGGCCTGTCGACTTTGCCGGGAACGGCCGCCGAGATCCTCGATGACGAAGTGCGCGACATCATTTGCGCCGACAAGGTGAACACAGCCGAGTGGCTCGACGTGATGCGGACCGCGCACGGCATCGGTTTGCGGTCCACGGCGACGATCATGTTCGGTCATGTCGACGGCTATCGGCACTGGGCGCGGCATCTGATCCGCATCCGCGATCTGCAGGCCGAGACCGGCGGCTTCACGGAATTCGTGCCTTTGCCGTTCGTACACATGGAAGCGCCGATCTGGCGCAAGGGTCTGGCGCGCTCCGGCCCGAGCCATCGCGAGGCGATCCTCATGCACAGCATTGCGCGGCTGGTATTCCACGGGCTGATCGACAATATCCAGGCGAGCTGGGTGAAGCTCGGCGCGGATGGCGCCGCCCAGGCGCTGCGGGCGGGCGTGAACGATCTTGGCGGGGTGCTGATGGACGAATCCATCACCCGGGCGGCCGGCGGCCAGAACGGACAGTGCTTCGATGTGGCAATGATGGAAACCGTGGCAAGCGCCGCGCAGCGCACCGCGCGGCAACGAACAACCCTCTATGGTGTTATCGAACAATATGAAAATGCTTGAAGGCAAGACCATCGCCGTGATTGGCGGCAGCGGCAATCTGGGCTCCGCGCTGGCGGGGCGCTGGAAGGACGCGGGCCTCAATGTGATCATCGGATCGCGCTCGGGCACGCCAAACGCGCAGGCGGCGGCAGAGGCGGACATCGTGGTGGTGACGGTGCCCTACGCGGCGCAGGCCGACACACTGGCGGATATCGCGCCGCATGTTGTCGGCAAGATCGTGGTCGATACGACGGTGCCGCTGATGCCCCCCAAGGTCATGCGCGTGCAATTGCCGGCCGAAGGCTGCGCGGCCCTGCGCGCGCAGGCGTGCCTGGGCGAGGGGGTGACGACGATCTCGGCCTTTCACAACGTTGCGGCGCACAAGCTGGCGACCGGTAACAAGGTGGATTGCGACGTTCTGGTCTTCGGCGATGACAAGAACGCGCGTCAGGTCGGCATCGCCTTGGCCGAAGCTGCTGGCCTGCGCGGGCTTCACGCCGGGGCCTTGGCCAATTCGGCCGCGGCGGAAGCGCTTACCTCGGTGCTGATCTTCCTGAACAAGACCTATCAGGCCGACGGCGCCGGCGTTGTGATCACCGGTGCATTGGCAGGCCACGATTGATGGTTCGAACCGGCCGCAACGCGGTCTCTGCCCGCGCCAGGCAGCCCCGCTGCGGCTGTGATGACAGGTGCCGCGTTCCCGGCTAGGTCACCGGGGTGGGCAGCAGCCTCCAGAGTGGAACGGGGTTTTGTATGGACGGCCTTGCGGGCGGTGCAATGACGGTCATGCCGCTGCTCGGCATCGGAGAGGTCCGCGCCGGCGACGACCTCGCTGCGGTGTTGCGCGGCGCGCTCGATGCCGCCGGATTGTCTCCGGTCCGCTCCGACGTGCTGGTCGTCACGCAGAAGATCGCGTCGAAGTCGCAAGGCCGGTTTGTCGACCTGACGAGCGTGCAGCCCGGAGCCGAAGCGGAAGGCATCGCCGCGACAACCCGCAAGGATCCGCGTCTGGTCGAACTGGTGCTGCGCGAATCGAGCGCCATCGTGCGCGTCGCGCCCGGTGTGCTGATCACCCGCCATCGCCTCGGTCATGTCATGGCCAATGCCGGGATCGACCGATCCAACCTGGGCGCTGGCGGGAACGATATGGCCCTGCTGCTGCCGACCGACCCGGACGGATTGGCGGCGCAGCTGGGCGACGAACTGGGCTGCGCGGTCATCATCTCCGACAGCTTCGGCCGGCCGTGGCGCATGGGCGTAGGCTGCGTTGCGATCGGCGCCGCCGGACTGCCCGCGCTGCTCGACCGGCGCGGCGAACACGATCGCGACGGGCGGCCGCTGGAAGTTACCCAGATCGGCCTTGCCGACATGATTGCCAACGCGGCCGGGCTGGTGATGGGCGAGGCGTCCGAAGGCGTTCCCGCCGCGCTGGTGCAAGGGTGCGCGTGGACTGGCGCACCGCGGCCTGCCGCTGACCTGATCCGCCCCCTGGCAGAGGATCTGTTTGCATGAGGATCGTGATCCTTGCCGGCGGCGTCGGCGGCGCCAAACTGGTGCTCGGCGCCACGCGCGCCTTTGCGTCTGCCGACGTGACCGTGATCGTCAACACTGGTGACGATTTCCGGCATCTGGGGCTGCACGTGTCGCCGGACGTCGATACGATGATCTACACGCTCTCGGGCAAATCAAACCGGGAACTGGGCTGGGGCCGCGAGGGCGAGACCTGGCAGTTCATGGCGGCGCTTCGCTCGCTTGGCGGCGAGGACTGGTTCGCGCTGGGCGACAGCGATCTGGCGCTCCATGTCTGGCGGACGATGCGCTTGAGCCGGGGGGACACGCTCGGCGCGATCACCGGCGATGTGGCCCGGGCCTGGGGGATCGCCGCCACGATCCTGCCGATGAGCGACGATCCGGTCGCCACACATGTGCACACGGTGGACGGCATTCTTGAATTCCAGCGCTATTTCGTCGAACGCCGCTGCGAACCCGTGGCGACCGGGATCGCGTTCGACGGGGCCGATCAGGCGCGGCCGGCGCCGGGCGTGGTCGCCGCGATCGAAAGTGCCGACGCAATTCTGATTGCGCCTTCGAACCCGCTGCTCAGCATCGACCCGATCCTGGCCGTGGCGCCGATCCGCGCCGCGCTGGCCGCCGCGCGCGCTCCCCGCATCGCGGTCTCGCCGATCATCGGCGGCAAGGCTGTAAAAGGCCCGACCGCCAAGCTCCTCGCCGATCTGGTGCGCCGGGCCGACAATGCAACAATCGCCGCGCATTACGCCGGCCTGATCGATGGACTGCTCGTCGACACTGCCGACAGCGATGAGGCGGTCGGGCTTCCCACTGCCAGCACGGCGACCCTGATGGTCAGCGATGACGACAAGGCGCGGGTTGCCCGCGCCGCGATCGCGTTCGCGCGAGCGACCGGGCGGCGATGAACTGGACCGCGCTGGTCCCGCTCAAACAGGGCGCCGAGCGCAAGACCCGTCTTGCCGGCGTGCTCTTGCGCGAGCAGCGGATCGCGATGACGGAAACGATGGCCGCGCTGCTGCTGTCCTGCCTGCGCGAAGTCGATGCAATCGGCCGGATCGTGTTGCTGGCACCTGCGCCGATGGCAGGCGTGACGTGGCGCGCCGACGGCGGCCGGGGCGTCAATGGCGAACTCGCGGCCTATCGCGCCGAACATCCCCGCGACGCGTTGCTTGTCATCCATCCCGATCTTCCCGACGTCACGCCCTCGGATATCGCCGCGCTGCTGGCCGCGACGTCAGACGGGCGCATCGCGATCGCGCCTGACCGGCACGGAACCGGCACCAATGCGCTGGCGCTGCCCGCCGGCGCGGCCATCGGTTTCGCGTTCGGTCCGGACAGTTGCGCGCGCCACCGCTCCGCTGCGGGTAACCGGGCGGCGATTGTGGAACGGCATGGCCTGGCGTTCGATATCGATGAGCCCGAGGATCTTGCGCTCATGGCGGCGCGGGCCGGAAGTTAGCGGCGCTCGGCGGCGCTCAGCGGGCAGGCAGCGACAGGGCCGCCTGGCCATTTCGCCGGAATGACTGCGGACTTTGGCCGCTCCAGCGCTTGAACGCGTGGTGGAAGCTCGCCGGTTCCGCATAGCCCAGCCGGTAGGCCACTTCTGCAACGGGCGTCTCCATGTTGCGCAGCATTTGCTCGGCCATCCTGCGCCGGACGGTATCGCAGATTTCGCGAAACGAGATGTCATGTTCGGAAAGCCGCCGCTGGAGCGTGCGGGCCGAAACATGCATGAATCCGGCGATCCGTTCGAGCGAAAGGCGGGTGTCAGCGTCTTTGAGCGCAACTTCCACAGCATCGCCCACCCGGTCCAGGAAGGCATCGCCGAAGGCGCCCGGTTCGCGCAGCTTGCGGCATTCGGCCTTGTAATAGCTGTGCAAATGCGGATCGCCATTGAACAGCGGCCGGCTTGAAAGCCGGGGCTCCCACACCAGCGCAGTCTGCTCATCGCTGCGCCTGACGGCAATTCCGAACCGCCCGGCAAGCGGCAGAAGCCGTTCGTATTCCCGGGCAATAGTCACGTGGTTGAGCGGGAAGCGCGCGGTCCAGGCATCGCCAAGGCAGGCGAGCGACGTCCCGATGTCCCGCGCGACCGTGAATTCGCGGATATCCGCCGGAACATCGGCCAGGTCGAGCACGAGCCCTTCGCCGCCCTCCAGCGGCGCGTGACGCTGGCTTGCCATCGAACAGGCCAGCCCTTCGAATTCGTCGCACAGGCTCATCATGTGGGAAACCGAAGGGGCCGTAAGGTAGGCCAGCCCCATCGTGCCATACGCGGGCAGCCTCAGCCGGCACCCCAGGTCCAGCCAGAGGTCATGCCGGTCTGGCGTAAGCGCGACGAAGAACCGGTCCAGGCTTTCCAGGTGGGCGCGCGGCAGCCCATGCGGGCTATCGAGATAGTCTGCGAACGCATACCCGCAGGCGCGGCTTTCCGCCGTGAAATCGCATCCGATTTCCGCAAGCGTACCCGCCATCGCGCGCAGGTATCCGCTGGGAACATAGGCAATCTTGCCGGTAACGCCTTGACCCATCAGCCGTTCATCCAACTCCGGCCGCCCCAGCTTGCGTGGAATTCGCGGCTTCAAACCTGTTCGAGCAAGGATAGCATCGGCTCGATCCGGCGATGGTAGAGAGTGCAGTCTGCGCAGTCAAAGCAGCCGTGCGCGGGGTGCGGCGCAAGTTCCGGTTTCGGAAATCACGTTTCCGCCCGGCACGCATTCTTCAAGATGGCAACGAATGGGTTGCAAATGCGGCCTGCTCGGACAAACTGTCGCGCAAGGCAGATCGGAGGGCAAACTTTCCGGGAACTGTCAGACAAGACCATCGATGTCCGGTGAATTATGCCGGACCAGCGACATCGGGAGAAGATCGCGTGAACAGCAGCAATAATCGCAAGCTGGCCATTGGCCTCAACATTTCGCCGATACAGGCGCCTGAACTGGTAGCGGCCGCCAGGCGCGCTGAAGAACTGGGCTTCGGTGCGCTTTTCATCGGGGAACACATCGCCGTTCCGGTAACGCTGCATACGCCCTATCCGGGGAAAGTCGGCTACAACGCGATGACCTATCAGTATGAACCCTATGTCGCGCTGGCCCATCTGGCGGCGGTCACCAGCAAGGTGCGCCTTGGCACCGGGATTTCGGTGCTGCCGATCCGCGAACCACTGCAGACCGCCCGCGCGATCGCCACGGTCGATGTCCTGTCGAATGGCCGACTCGACCTCGCGGTCGGCGTCGGGTCAATCGAGGAAGAGTTCGAGGTCATGGGCTTCGATCACGCGACCCGCGGCGCCCGCATCGACGAAATGATCGAAATATTCACGCGCCTCTTTACCGAAGAGCATCCGGCCTATCAGGGCGAGCACTACCGATTCCGCGAAATCGGCTTCGAGCCCAAGCCGGTGCAGAAGCCGCGTCCGCCGATTTTCATGGGGGCGGTCACCAAGGCCGGCCTGAAGCGGACCGCGCGCGTCGCCGATGGCTGGTATGCCGCGGTCTATTCGCCGGACGATGCGGCGGAAGTGATTGCCGGGATCAGCACCCATCTCGCCGAATACGGCCGCGACCCGGCCCAGTTCCGCTATTCGCTGATCCATGCCGCTGGCGAGCCGATTCTGCCGACAGTCGAGGAATGCCGCCGCTATGCCGAACTCGGTGTCGAAACGCTGATCGTCTCTCCCTTCGGCCTGGTAGCCAAGGACGCCGTCGCCAAGATTGAGGAAGTCGCAAAAGCGCTCGACTTCATAATCACGGCATAGGGCATCGGCAGGGGGGGAACGAAAATCAACAGGAAACGCGGCAACGGCGTTCGTCCGTCCGATCACTCGGTACCTGAAATTTTCGTTTCCTCTCAAATGCTTGAGAGGCGATGGTGCCAGAAGAGGCATCGAAACGATGCCATATGCATATGTTTTTAAACGATAAATTATATTACCACACTTTTTCTATGCGCGATCATATACACACAGGTCAATCGTGACTGGCGTCTCTGCCCCTAGAATGCCCCACATTCGGATCACCAGACTTCGCCCGCTTCTCACATGTCGCATGAACATGAACGGCCAGCTTGTATAACCCGTCACCAAGGATAGGCGGCAACTATTCGGCTCGACCTTCCTCGGACACGAATGCCACGCTGTAGGTGGCCGGAGTCAGAACGACCTGGCCAGCAAACGGATATCGGATCTCACAACATTTGGGATCGTTCGCCAATTGAGCAACCCTAAGAACTACGTACTGCTCACCCTTGGCGTCTGCGCACGCCAGTTCGGATGCGGATAAGAAAAATCGGGTTTCCATTGGGCCAAGCGTTCCCTTGACCTCGATATATCGCGGCGTTCCATCCAACTCGAATGACTCGATGTCATATCCGAGTGTGTCGTCTTCCTTGGACACATGCCTGAGCTTCTTCACCAACTCGGGTTTTTCACGCAATCGCCACCTCTCGTAGGCAACAGCGAATTCCTCTCCAAGCTTGCCAACCGCATCATTCGCATGAGCTTTCTGCTTGTGATCGACTTTTTTCGGCCCACCTCCTTTTCCGCCCCCGGACGGTTCGGCCCTTGGTCTCGGACGGTCAACCAGAACGGACGAAAAGTCGATCTCGGCTGGGAGAACCGGCGCAGGCTTCGGTACAGACGGTAAAGCTTCGTCGCCGCCAGCCCCTGCTGCACCAGCGATGGCCTCTAGTGCAGGCGGCTCCGTGGACGCGCCATAATCAGCGAGAATCGCCTCAATTTTGGCCTTTTGAGTTTCGTTGAATGGTGACCAAAGAGCGGGCTTTTTGGGGAAGCCGAAATTGTTGAGAATTGCAGGTGCGGAATGACCGTCACTTAAAACGATCTCCAAAGCCATGCAGAATGTGGCGCGATGGCGACCGCGTGGTACCTTCCCGCCGATAGCGTCTTCGATCCTCTCTCCGCCGCTAATTGCGGCTGCGCTGGCTCCGGTGTCTCGAGCGTACTCCGCAAGGTCGAATTCGATGTCAGCAACTTCGATGCTCTCGTCGCGGTACGCTGCTCCGGGACAGAAACCTTCTCTCTCGAAATCGAGGTAGTTGATTTGATGGAGCGAATCCCAGTTGTCGATCAGTTGGAGGGGATCGAAGTGCGTCCTAAGGTCGGACCAATACGCGAAAAAGGATTCGAAGTCCTTGTCGCCAATCCGCCGCGCCTCAAGCGCCATCAGAAGAAGACGGGCAAGCTCATCGGTCTTGGCGTCAGAGTCGACACCGTATCGCTCCCAAGCGCCAAGCACCTCCGAGCCGAGGTCCGTAAGCGACTCACCACCTGTCACCACGAGGCCCGCATTTTTCAGGTCAGTTATGCGCTGTCGCGCGTCGGTCACCGCGGGCGGGTTGCCGTTTCGGATCGCTTTTAGGTGCGCCGAAGCGTCATCGAAATCGCGCATAGACGTGGCGAAGGGATCTAGGCGCCTGTCTTGCGCGTACCGTGCCTCAGAGGCAGTTTCGAGCCATTCGATTACGCGGTCCCTAAGGCCGAGCCCTGTCCAATCCACTGCGCGCTCCCGAGATCATCTACGTTCTCGGCAGGCTTACCCTTGCGGGCTACGAAAAGGAATTCCTGGATTGGCTTTCCAGAATAGCCCCCATAGCTCTGATAGTTTCGTCTCTCAACGGGGACAAAATTGTAGGAGCCTTCA
>VMTF01000205.1 GCA_013791705.1 Sphingomonadales bacterium
GCGGCGCGATCAGCGAGTGGACCTTGGGCATCTCGATCGTCGCAAGGCAGCCCTCGCCCGCCTCGGCCAGTCCTTAGGCGTCGCAGATCAGAACGATCTTTCCGCCCCGCGCGCGCACTTCCTGCATGTTGCTGACCGTCTTCTCGAACAGCGGCCCGGAAGGCGCCAGAACGATCACCGGAACCGCCTCGTCAATCAGCGCGATCGGCCCGTGCTTCATTTCGCCCGCCGCATAACCTTCCGCATGGATATAGCTGATTTCCTTGAGTTTCAGCGCGCCTTCCAGCGCAAGCGGATAGTCCTGCCCGCGCCCCAGATAGAGCACGTCGCGCGCCGGCGCGATCAGGTGGGCCATCGCCGCGATCTCGTCATCATGCGCCAGTGCGGCATTGAGCTGCGCGGGCGTTTCGAGCAACTGCGCAACCAGGTCGCACTCTTCCGCGCGGCTCATCCGCCCGCGCTTCACCGCAAGGTAGGCAGCCAACGCCGCCAATACTGCCAACTGGCAGGTGAACGCCTTGGTCGAGGCGACCCCGATTTCCGGGCCCGCGTGAGTCGGCAGCAGCAGATCCGCTTCGCGCGCCATCGAACTGGTGGGCACGTTGACGACAACCGCAATCGTCTGCCCGGCGGCCTTGCAGTGCTTGAGCGCCGCCAGCGTATCGGCCGTCTCGCCCGATTGCGAGATGAACAGCGCGAGGCCGCCCCGCTCCAGCACCGGATCGCGATAGCGGAATTCGCTCGCCACATCGATATCGACCGGCAGCCGCGCGAAGTGCTCGAACCAGTATTTCGCGACCAGTCCGGCGTAATAGCTCGTCCCGCAGGCGACGATGGTGATCCGCGTGATGCCGGACAGGTCGAACTCGAACTGCGGCAGCGCGACACTCTGATCGACCTGGCGGATATAGCTGCGCAAGGTCTGGGCGACGACCGTGGGCTGCTCGAAGATTTCCTTCTGCATGAAGTGGCGGAAGATGCCCTTTTCGATCGCCGCCGCCGATGCGCCCGAAGTCGTGATTTCGCGGCTGACCGGCTGATCGTCCTTGTCGAAGATCTGCGCGCCCTCGCGCGTGATTACCACCCAGTCGCCCTCGTCGAGATAGGCGATCTGCTGGGTCAGCGGGGCAAGCGCCAGCGCGTCCGAGCCGAGGTAGGTCTCGCCCTCCCCATAGCCCACCACCAGCGGCGACCCGAGCCGGGCGCCGATCAGCATGTCGGGATAGGCCCGGAACGCGATCGCCAGGGCGAACGCCCCGCGCAACTGGGGCAACACCGCCCTGACGGCGTCCTGTGGAGATTTGCCCGCTTCGACCTGCTCCGAGACAAGATGCGCGACCACTTCGGTGTCGGTATCGCTCTCGAACTTGCGTCCACGGGCGGAAAGTTCTGCGCGCAAGGGCCGAAAATTCTCGATGATCCCGTTATGCACGAGCGCGAGGTGTTCGGTCGCATGGGGATGCGCGTTGGCGGCGGTCGGCGCGCCGTGGGTGGCCCAGCGGGTATGCGCAATCCCGGTCGTCCCGGAGGCAGGATTGCGCGCCAGCTCCAGTACGAGATTGGAAAGCTTGCCCGGCGCGCGGCGGCGGATCAGTTCCCCACCTGAAACGGTGCAGACGCCCGCGCTGTCATAGCCGCGATATTCCATGCGGCGCAGGCCATCGACCAGCCGCTCTGCCACATCTTCCTTGCCGACAATGCCGATGATGCCACACATTTGTGGAACAACCTTTCATATCAGGTATATGGGACACGAATTCCCGGGATATGGGCCGGAAAATCCGCGACGTTGCGGGTAACCAGAATCGCCCCGTGCTCTTGGGCAGAGGCAAATACCAGCGCGGCGGCCAGCCCCAGCGCCGGGCGCTCGGCCTTGAGCGAGGCGGCGCGGCGCGCGATTTCCGGCGACAGCTCGCGAATGGCGAAGTGGCCGAGAAACCGCTCCGTTTCCTCGCGCGCGGCGTCCGGCACTTCGGCCATCACCTCAAGCCAGGTGATCCGGCTGATCCATGGCCGCTTGACCTGGCGCAGTTCGGCCATCGCCTGCTGGTGGCCCGACAGCGTATCGACGATAATGCCGGTATCGAAGCAGGTATCGGTCACGCCGGACTTTCCCCGCCGCGATCACGTTCGTCGGCGCTGCGCACCCACTGCGCGCGGATCGCGCCTTCATAAGTCGCGCCGTCGATGCCTTTGCCATAGCGGGTCCAGAGACCGAAGCCCTGCTCCAGCCAGTCGCGCTCATTGGCACGATAGGCGCTGACCGCCTCGCGCAGCAGTGCCGCGCGCGACTTGCCGAGCTCTGCGGCCCGCTGGTCGAGCCACTTGATGTCACTGTCGGGAAGGTCTGCCAGAATACGCATCACATGCCGATATCAATCAGCGATATCAATGTCGAGGCACGACGTTATGCCCTGTCGCGTTTCTACGGGCGATGACGGCTTTCCTCCTAATGGCACAAGGGTGAATTTTCGGTCAGCTTGAGCATAAGTGACGATACCTGCCGCCGGCGCTGCCACGTGGTGCCTTGTCAGCCCTTCGCCCGTTCCGCCTTGCGCTTCTTCATCGCGTCGTGGAAGCGGTCGGCCCAGCCCGGCTTGACCAGTTGCTCGGCCCGCACCAGCCGCAGTTCGCCGTCGCCCACATCACGGCTGACGGCGCTGCCCGCCGCGACGATAGCATCGGCGCCGATCTTCACCGGGGCGATCAGCGCGCTGTTCGAGCCGACGAAGGCCCGGGCGCCGATAATCGTCTTGTGCTTGAAATAGCCGTCATAGTTGCAGGTGATCGTGCCCGCGCCGATGTTGGCGCCGGCGCCGACCTCGGCATTGCCCAGATAAGTCAGGTGATTGGCCTTGGCCCCCTCGCCCATCCGGGTCTGCTTGACCTCGACGAAGTTGCCGATCTTGACCTTCGCCTCCAGCACCGCGCCGGGGCGCAGGCGGGCGTAAGGGCCGACCTCGACTCCGCTGGCAAGCGATGCGCCTTCGAGGTGGCAGAAGGCATGGATCGTGACATTGTCGGCGACCGTCACGCCGGGGCCGAAAAAGACGTTCGGCGCGATCGTCACGTCGCGGCCGATCGCCGTGTCCCATGCGAACCAGACCGTTTCAGGCGCGAGCAGCGATGCCCCGTCCGCCATCGCCTGCTCGCGGCGGCGGGCCTGCCAGCGAGCCTCGGCCTCGGCCAGCTCGGCGCGGCTGTTGATCCCGGCCACTTCGTCCGGATCGTCGGTCACGACCACTGCGCAGTGCCGCCCGTCTGTGTTGGCGACATTGACGATATCGACCAGGTAGTATTCACCCTGCGCGTTGTCGTTGCCGACCCGTGCGAGCAAAGCGAAAAGTTCGTCGCTGCGGACCGCCATCAGGCCGGAATTACACAAGCGGCAGGCGCGTTCGGCATCGGTCGCGTCCTTGTGCTCGACCATCTTCACGATCCGCCCGCCATCCGCGATCACCCGGCCATATTGCAGCACATCGTCCGGCTCGAACCCGAGCACCACGACTGCGGGCCGGTCGTCGCCGTGCAGCCGCTCCAGCATCGCCTGCATCGTCGCGGTGCTGACGAAGGGCACGTCGCCATAGAGGATCAGCACGTCGCCGCTGAACCCCGCCAGTGCCGACTCCGCCTGCCGGACCGCATGGCCCGTGCCCAGTTGCGGCTCCTGCACCGCCAGTTCCGCGCGGGCGCCCAGTTGCCGTTCCAGTTGCTCGCGCCCGCTGCCGACCACGACGACCTGCTGCAGCGGCGCCAGTTCGGCCACGTTTGCGAGCAGATGCTCGAGCATCGGCCGTCCGGCGATCGGATGCAGCACCTTGTGCAGATCACTCTTCATGCGGGTGCCTTTCCCGGCGGCGAGAACGATTACGGCGAGCGGGGAGGACGATTGAGCGGTCATGGTCGCATCCATTGCCAGCAAACGGTTGCGGTTTCCACCGCGCTGGACCATCCGGCGCACCCATGATGGACTTTCCTTTCCAGATCGTCGGATTCGATCTCGACGGTACCCTGCTCGATACCCATGCCGACCTTGGCCTGGCGCTGAATCACGCGCTGGCGCTGGCGCAGCGCCCGCAGATTCCGGTCGCGATGGTGCGCGACCTGATCGGCGGGGGGGCTCGGCAAATGCTCGATCGCGCTTTGGCGCTGACCGGAGGCCTGCCGGCCGAGGAAGATGTGCTTGCGCTGCACCGCGAATTCATCGCCTATTATCGCGCCAACATTGCGGTTCACTCCTGCCTGTTCCCGGGCGGCGGCGCGATGCTGGATGCGCTGGACGCGCGCGGGGCAAAAATTGCGATCGTCACGAACAAGCAGGAACAGCACGCGATCAGCCTGCTCGATCAGCTCGGACTGTCCGCCCGGCTCGCCACGATCATCGGCGGCGACACGCTTGGCCCCGGCCGCGCCAAGCCGGAGCCCGACCTGCTCGTGGAGATGCTGGCGCGGCTGGGCGGCGGACGCGCGGCCTTTGTTGGTGACACCACGTTCGACACGCGCGCTGCGAGAGCTGCGGGGCTGCCCTGCGTCGCGGTGAGCTTCGGCTTCAACGACTTGCCGGCCCACGAACTTGGCGCGGATGCGGTAATCGACCACTTTGATGAACTGGTGCCGACGCTCGAGCGACTGTAAGCCGGGCCGGTAGCGAACTAACGGGAGCAATCCACATGACTATTTCCTTTGCCGGCAAGGTTGCCATCGTCACCGGTGCCGGCGGCGGCCTGGGCCGCGCCTATGCACTTGAACTGGCCCGGCGCGGGGCGAAAGTCGTCGTCAACGATCTGGGCGCCGCGCGCGACGGGACCGGGCATTCCGATGCCGCGCTGCAGGTGGTGGAGGAAATCCGCGGCGCCGGCGGCGAGGCGATGTCGAACGGCGGCAGCGTGACCGAATACGAACAAATGACCGAGATGGTCGCCAGGGCCAAGGAAGCATGGGGCAGCGTGCATATCCTGATCAACAATGCGGGCATCCTGCGCGACAAGACCTTCACCAAGATGGAACCGGCCGATTTCGAACTGGTGGTGCGGGTCCACCTGATCGGCGCGGCCAACGTTACCAAGGCGGTGTGGGACACGATGCGCGACCAGAACTATGGCCGCGTGCTGATGACGACCTCGTCGGCCGGGCTCGGCGGCAATTTCGGGCAGGCCAACTATGCCGCCGCCAAGCTCGGGCTGGTCGGGCTGGCCAAGACGCTCCACCTCGAAGGCGCCAAGTACAATATCCGGGTCAATGCGCTTTCGCCGACGGCGGGTACACGCATGACGCAGGACATCTTCCCCGAGGAAGCATTCCAGGCCTTCACCCCGGAAAGCGTGGCCCCGGCGGCACTGTTCCTGGTCTCCGACGATGCCCCGTCGAACGCGATCGTCGGCGCGGGCGCGGGCGTTTATCAGGCCGGCTGGGTGACGATGAACGAGGGCATCCTGCTGCCCCCCGCCGAACA
>VMTF01000065.1 GCA_013791705.1 Sphingomonadales bacterium
CTGAGTGGGTGGCCGGGCGGGGGAGCGGGCCGGTGCCGCAAGGCGAACCCGGAGAGGTTCGCCGCACTAATCAAACAACTCCGGATGCCCATAGCGCACCCGACCAAGACTCAACCCAAACCCAAACCTAAACAAAACCGCTAGTCGAACGAGACCTTGCCGCGTCCGGCCTTCACCGTGCCACGCTTCTTTTTCGATTCGAGCCGCTGGGTCTTGCCGATCCGGTTGAGGCGGCTTTTCGCGCGCCGCTGCGGGAGGCGGTGCGCATCGCGGATCAGTTCGGCGAGCCGCGCCCTTGCGTCGGCGCGGTTCTGCTCCTGCGTGCGGTAGCTGCGGGCGGTGAACACCAGCTCGCCTTTCGCGGTGAGCTTGCTCCCGGCGAGTTCCTTCAGGCGCTGGAACACCGGCGGCGCAAGCCGCAGCGCGAAGACATCGAGCCGCACCTGCACCGCAGTGGCGACCTTGTTGACGTTCTGCCCGCCCGGCCCGGCGGCGGCGATGAAGCTTTCGCTCACCAGTTCCAGCGCCCGCTCGATCGCGGCGGTGCCATCGTCAGCCATCGCTGAACCCGAGCGCGGCAAAATCGGCCGGCAGCGGCGCGGATGCGACGACCGGCGGCTTGCCTTCGCGCTGGATGGTGATTCCGGCGGCGTGGAGCAGGGTGCGGCTCGCGCCGGTTCCATCGCCATAGACCGGATCGCCCAGCAGGGCATGGCCGAAGGCGTGGGCGGCGTGGACGCGGATCTGGTGGGTGCGGCCGGTTTCGGGGCGGAATTCGACGAGGGTGAGCGGCCCCGAAGGTCCGGCCCGTTCCGCCAGCTTGCGCCAGTGGGTGACGGCGGGCTTGCCCTTTTTGGCGACGATCATCCGCCAGCCGTCCTTTTCGCTGCTGATCTTGGAGAGTGACAGCGCGATCGTGCCTTCCTCGCCCTCGACCGGTCCGGCGACGACGCCGAGATAGCGCTTTTCCACCGCCCGCGCCTCGAACGCGGCGGAGAATTTCTTGAGCGCCTTGGGATTGCGGGCGAGCAGCAGGCAACCCGAGGTATCGCGGTCCAGCCGGTGAACCGGAGCGGGCGGGCGCTGGAACCCGAACCGCAGGTTATCGAGATGGTCGGCCAGGCTCACGCCCCCGGCGCGCGGGGTATCGAGCGGCAGCCCGGCGGGCTTGTCGATCACCAGCGCCTCGGCATCTTCGAACAGGATGGGAAAATCCACTATGTAACACTCCATCCGCTCGGCCTGAGCTTGTCGAAGGCCACGCGGTGCGGTGGCCGTTGTGCGCGTGCTTCGACAGGCTCGGCACGAGCGGGGTTTGCATGATTCACGTCACGGCCGCGGCGATGCGCCGCAGGGCCTCGTCGAGCTGGGCTTCGTCCGCCGCGAAGCTGATGCGGAAGCCGTCCTTGCCGCCGAACCCGGATGCGGCGACGATCGCCACGCCGTGTTCGAGCAGGTGCAGCGCGAGCGCGTCATCATTGCCGAACCGGCTCATCAAGGGCGCGGCATCGACCATGCAATAGAATGCGCCGTCTGGCACCGGGGTCGACAAGCCGGGGAGTGCATTGATCGCCGCCACGACCCGGTCGCGCCGGGCGCGAAAGCGGTTTCGCCAGTCGGCAAGGAAATCCTGCGGCCCTTCGAAGGCGGCGACGGCGGCGGCCTGCGAAATCGAGCAGGGATTGCCGGACGAGTGCGACTGGAGCGTTTCCATCGCCCTGATCAGCCACTGCGGGCCGCAGGCAACGCCGATGCGGAACCCGGTCATCGCGTGGCTCTTGGAGACGCCCGAAACGGTGAGCACGCGGGGCGCAAGGTCCGGGCATTCCGCCGCCAGCGTCGCATGGGCGCCGGGCGTGTAGCGCAGCGGCGCGTAGATATCGTCGCTCATCACCAGCACCTGGGGGTTGGCGCGCAGGACTTCGCCCAGCGCCCGCAGTTCCTCTGGCGGATAAGTCGCGCCGGTCGGGTTGCCGGGGCTGTTGAGCAGCAGCCAGCGGGTGCGCGGGGTGATCGCGGCAGCAAGCTGCGCGGCGCTGATCCGGAAGCCGCCGGCGGCATCGGTCGGCAGGGCGACGACCTCGGCTCCGGCGAAACGCACGATTTCCGGATAGGACACCCACCACGGGGCCGGGATCAGCACTTCGTCGCCGGGGTTGAGCGTGGCGAGCAGGGCGTGGAAGATCGCCTGCTTGCCGCCCGCGCTGACCGTCACTTGTGCGGCCGGAACCTCGATCCCGAGATCGCGGGCAAAGTGCAGTGCGGCGGCCTGTTTCATCCGCGCGGTGCCGCCGACGGCGGTATAGCGGGTGTCGCCCGCATCCAGCGCCGCCTTGGCGGCCGCGACCACGTGGACGGGGGTCGCGAAGTCGGGCTCGCCGACCGACAGCGAGATGATGTCCTTGCCTTCGCTGCGCAGTTCCATCGCGCGGTCGGTCATCGCGGTGGTGCGCGACGGGGCGATGCGGGCCAGCGCGGCTGAAACGGGGGCGGCTGAAATATGGGCGTCCGGCTTGGTCATGCGCGCAACCTGGCAGGGCAGAGGCCGCGCAGGGCATTGCCGATGAAAAAACCGTCCGCGAGGTCGTCCAGCGCCAGGTAGGCCTCGCGCGCCTTGCCTTGCTCGATCAGCGAGCGGCGCAGCACGCCGGGCAGCAGGCCGCGAGCGGCGGGCGGGGTCAGCAGGACGCCTTCGCGCGAGACGAAAATGTTGGTGAAGCTGCCTTCGGTGAGGAAGCCGTCGTCGCGGATCAGCAGCGCCTCGTCCGCGCCGGCCTGGCCGGCCGCGCGGCGGGCGGCATCGTAGAAGCTCCGGTCGGTGGTCTTGTGGCGCAGCCGCCAGTCGCCCGGATCGACCGGCAGGGCGAGCACCGCGCAAGTCGCCGGGCTGGGCAGCACTGGCGGCAGTTCCCCGATTTCGAGCGCATAGGCGCCGCTGCGGCTGGAAACGAGCCGCACTTTGGCAGGGCCTTCCTGTTCGAAGCACAGTGCCTGGATCGCGTTGCGGATGGCGTGGCGATCGAACGCGAAGCCCAGTTCCGTCGCGCTCGCGCGGGCGCGTTCGAGGTGGAGTTCGAGCAGGGGAATGCCCGTATCGGGGTGGAAGGCCATGGTTTCGATCAGGTCGAAACCGCCGGCGGATGCACGCACGAAACCCCCTTTTACCAGGCATTCCCGCCACTCGGTCATGCCATCCGAATCCGCCACGATCGCCGAGCCGACGCCGAGCACCGCGCGGCCGCGCCCGTTTTCGCCGGGCGTGAGCCGCAAGGTGCGGATTGCCACATTGAACGCCGCATCTCCAGCAGGATCGATTCGCCCGATCGCCCCGCAATAAGGCCCGCGCGCATCGCGTTCGGTCGCTTCGATCAGCTCCATCGCGCGGATCTTGGGCGCGCCGGTGATCGAGCCGCAGGGGAAGATCGCCCGCACCAGCTCCAGCGCGCCGAGTTCGGGCTGAAGCTGCGCGCGCACGGTGGAGACCATCTGGTGAACGGTCGGATAGGTTTCGATCGCATAGAGCGCCTCGACCCGGACGGAGCCGGCCTCGGCCACGCGGGACAGATCGTTGCGCATCAGGTCGACGATCATCAGGTTTTCGGCGCGGTCCTTGGTCGATGCGGCCAGTTCCCGCGCGGCAGCCGCATCGTTCGCCGGATCGGTGCGGCGCGGCCGGGTGCCCTTCATCGGCCGCACCGTCGCGCGGCCATCGCGCAGCGCGACGAACAGTTCGGGCGAGAGGCTGAGCAGCCAGTGCCAGCCATCGAACACCACCCCGCCATAGCCCGCCGCCGCCGCCGGGCGCAGCGCCGCATAGAGCGCCAGCGGGTCGCCGTGGAACGCGCCGGCCAGCGGGAAAGTGAGGTTCGCCTGATAGATGTCGCCCGCCGCGATGGCCTGCTGGAGCGCGGCGAACGCCCCGGCATAGTGCGCCAGCGAGATTGCCGGATCGAGCGGGCCGACGGTGGCTGTTTCTCCCGCGTTGGCGGCGAGCCAGTCCGGCATCGCGGCGGCCGCGATTTCCTCGAACCCGGTGAAGGCGCCGAACCACAGCAACGGCCCGGCGGCCCCGGTTCGCGCATCGGCCAGCGGCGCGAGCCGCGGCTCCAGCGCCAGCCCGGCCTCATAGGCGATCGTCCCGGCGAGGTGATGGCCGGCTGAACGAAGCGCTTCCATCCGGGCGAGCGCGGGCTCCACCTCGTCGGCCCGGCGCGCGACGATCACCTCCACCGGCGCGCGGTAGAGCCGCGCGGGGCTGGCATCGCCGGCGCGGGCATCGTCTAGCAGGACAAGGGGCGTGGCAGGCATGGAACGGGCGCTTGTAGGCGCGTTGCGGCGCGCTTGCAAAAACCCCCTCGCGCAGAGACGCCGCCCGCCCTATTCGTTACGGCAGGATGGGGCGGCGGGACGGAGCGCAGACAGCATGAATGATATCTTCCTCGGCCTTGGAGCGGACGGCGAGCGGCAATTTCTCAATCTCGCCCGGGCCAATCGCCACGGCCTGGTTGCCGGGGCAACCGGCACCGGCAAGACGGTGACGCTCCAGACGATTGCCGAGCAATTTTCGGCCGTGGGCGTTCCGGTGTTCGTCGCGGACGTGAAGGGCGATCTTTCAGGCATCTCGATGCCGGGCAGCCCCGCGTTCAAGCATGCCGCCTCGCTGGAACAGCGTGCGAAGGATCTGGGCATGAGCGACTATGCCTATAGCGACAATCCGGCGGTGTTCTGGGATCTCTATGGCGAGAAGGGCCACCCGATCCGCACCACGATCTCGGAAATGGGGCCGCTGCTGCTCGCCCGCCTGCTGGGCCTGAACGACACGCAGGAAGGCGTGCTGAACATCGCCTTCCGCTTTGCCGACGACAACGGCCTGCTCCTGCTCGACCTTGACGATCTGCAGCAGGTGCTGATCGCCTGCGCCGAACAGGCGAGCGAACTGGCGACCAGATACGGCAATATCTCGCGCGCCAGCGTCGGCACGATCCAGCGCCAGTTGCTGTCATTCGAGAGCCAGGGCGCCGATCTGTTCTTTGGTGAGCCCGCTTTTGAAATCAACGACTTCATCACGTGCGACGAGCAGGGCCGGGGGATCATCAATATCCTTGCCGCCGACAAGTTGATGCAGAACCCCAAGCTCTATGCGACCTTCCTGCTGTGGCTGCTGGCCGAACTGTTCGAGGCACTGCCGGAAGTGGGCGATCCGGAAAAGCCCAACCTGGTGTTCTTCTTCGACGAGGCGCACCTGCTGTTCGACGACGCGCCGCAGGCCCTGTTCGACAAGGTCGAGCAGGTCGTTCGCCTGATCCGCTCGAAAGGCGTGGGCGTGTTCTTCATCTCGCAGAACCCGATCGACATTCCCGAAAAGGTCGCCGGCCAGCTCGGCAACCGGGTGCAGCACGCGCTGCGCGCCTTCACCCCGCGTGATCAGCGGGCGATCAAGGCCGCCGCCGAAACCTTCCGGATCAATCCGGACCTGAACGTCGAACAGGCGATCACCGAGCTGAAGGTGGGCGAGGCGCTGGTCTCCACGCTTGAAAAGGACGGCGCGCCCTCGGTCGTCCAGCGCACTTTGATCGCGCCGCCGCGCTCGCGGCTGGGGCCGGTGACCGACAAGGAGCGCGCCATCATCCAGTCGATCAGTCCGTTCGCGGGCAAGTACGACACGGCGGTCAACCGCGAATCGGCCGCCGAAGTGCTGGCGCAGAAGGCGGCCGATGCCGCCGCCGCCGCGCAAGTGGTGCAGGAGCAGGGCGCCGAAGTGCAGCAGGCCAAGGCGCGCCAGTCGCCCAGCTTGTGGGACAAGGCGACCAAGGCGGCGGTTGGCGCTGTCGCCGCGTCGGCCGGATCGGTGCTGGCCGCGCAGATCACGGGGAAGAAATCGCGCGCCTCGCCGGTAGCCTCGGCCGCCAGCGCGGCGGTCGGCACGGTCGCGACCCAGCTTGGCGGCGCGGCGTTCGGCCGGTTCGCGCGCGGGCTGCTCGGCAGCCTGCTGCGCTAGGGGTTGCCGCCTAGGCCCGGACCACTACTTCTTCGCCAGCCACGCCGCAGTCTCGCGCGCCACGCGCGGGGTGGTGGCGATCCGGTCGCGGATGATCGCGAGGGCGCGGTCGATCGGTTTGCGCGCGTCGGGGGCCAGCGTCGCGGCATAGGCTTCCAGCTTCGTCACCATCGCCGGGCTGTCGGCGGTGCCGGCGACGCGCTCGATGAAGCGCGCGCGGCCCGAGGTATCGACCAGCGTATAGACCTTGGCCTGATTGGCGGTGACGAAATCGAACGCCATCGCACTGTGGAGGTAGGCGACGCGGGTGATGATCGATGCACTGGTGGTCTTGCCGGGAGCATCGGTTAGCGCGAGTTCCAGCGCCTTGCGGGCCAGCGCCGGATCGCGCGCGGCGCCGACCAGCGCCCAGGTTTCAGCCTGTTCGACCGGCGAAGGCGCGGCGGTGGCGAGCTGCACCAGCCGGTCCCAATCGGCCGGGGCCGCATTGCGCGCGACGATGCCGAGCCAGACCGTCTTGAGCGGACCGTCGAGCGCGTGCGGATCATCGGCGAGCGCGGCGAACCGGGCGCGGGCGGCGGCGATGATCGCGGGATCGTCCATCGCGCCGAGCGAGGCGATCAGCGCCGAGCGCAAGTTGGCGTCCGCCAGCGTTTCGCCTTCGCGCGGAGCGAGCCCCAACGCATCGAGCCGGGGCTGCCACGCGGCCGCCGCGAGCGCCGCCAGTCTGGCCTTGCTCGCGGTGTCCTTGCCCAGTGTCCGATAGAGCGCCGCATAGTGCCCGATCGCCGCGCGCGCGACGACGGGGTTGGCATCGGCGGGCAGGGCGGCGAGCAGATCGAGCGCCGGGGCCAGCGGCTGGTAGCCGGCACCGGCGAGTTCGAGCTGGTCGGCCACGAGGCCCATCTGGTCGATCGGTTTCAGGTGGGCCAGATCGGCGGTGAGCGCGGCCAGCATCGCGGGGGTGTAGCGGGTGCGATAATAACCGAGTTGACCCGCGTTGAGCACGGCCGGGCCGCAGCCGGGCAGGGCGAGCGTTGCCGTGCCGCCGGTAATGACCTTGCGCACCGGTTCGCCCGTCCCGATCGCGGCGAGCACCGGCACGCGCCAGCGCAGCGCCGATGGTTCGCCGACCCGGTCGCGGGTGAACTCGCCCTGCGTCAGCGTCAGCGTGGTGCGGCCCGCGCTGCAGCGCGCGGCGGTTACGCTGACGAGCGGGATGCCGGGCTGCGTGGTGAAATCGCGGGCGATGGCGGTGAGGCCCGGCGCGCCCGCCTGTTCGACCGCGCGCCACAGGTCCGCGGTGCGGCTGTTGCCGAACTTGTGCGCGGCCATGTAGGCGCGCAAGCCGTCGCGCCAGACGGTCTCTCCGGCATAGGCTTCGAGCATCGCGATGACCGCTTCGCCCTTGTCGTAAGTGATGCGGTCGAAGGCCTGGTTGGTTTCCTCCACCGTGCGGATCGGCTGGACGACCGGGTGGGTGGTGCGAAAGGCGTCCTGTCCCATCGCCTGTTCGCGGCCGTTCACGCGGCCGAGCAGGGCGAACCAGTCCGGGTGGAAGTGGTCGGTCGCCTTGGTCTCCATCCAGCTCGCGAAGCCTTCGTTGAGCCACAGGTCGTCCCACCAGGCCATCGTCACCAGATCGCCGAACCATTGGTGCGCGACTTCGTGATTCTGGGTGGAAACGATGTATTTGCGCCGTTCGGGACTGGTGATCTTCGGATCGTTGAGCAGTCCGCGCTGAAAGGTGAAGATCGCGCCCCAGTTCTCCATCGCGCCGAAGAACTGTGACTGGCCCGGTCCGGCAACGTTATCGAGCTTGGGCAGCGGATAGGGCTGGCCGAAATAGGCGCTGTAATAGGGGATCAGCGGTGCCAGTTCGTCAAGCGCGAGGCGGGCCTGTTCGCCGCTGCCTTTCGGGCTGACGATGCCGACTTCGACGCCGCCTTCTGCCTGCTTGGACATACGCTCGAACGCGCCCGCCGCGAAGAACAGCAGGTAGGACGACATTTTCGGGCTGGTGCGGAAGGTGACCTGCTTGCGCCCGTCGCCCAGATCCGTTTCGCGCGCGACCGGCATGTTGCTGACCGCCATCTGCGCGGCGGGAACGGTGGCGGATAGATCGAAGGTGGCCTTGTAGATCGGCTCGTCGAACATCGGCGCAAAGCGGCGCGCGTCAGGCGCTTCGAACTGGGTGAACAGCGCACGCGTGTCGGCGCCCGCCGGGTCTTTGTAGTCGAGCACGAACAGCCCGTTCGCCTGGGTGTTGATCTTGCCGGAATAAGTCGCGGTGAGGCGGTAGCGGCCCGGAGCGAGCGGTGCGGGCGCGGCGAACCGGACGGTCTGGCGCGCCGGATCGTACGAGACTGCGAGCGCGACCGGCGCGCCGCCGTTCGCGCTTTGCAAGCTGGCCCGGCCGATCTCGAGTTCGGCCGCGTTGAGCACCAGCGCGCCGGTTTGCTGCACCACGTCGAGATCGATCGCGACTTCGCCGGTGAACCGCAGCCGGGCGAGATCGGGCACGATCGCGATGGCATAATGTGCCGGGCGCGCGGTGCGGGGAAGATCGCTCGGGATCACCGGATCGGTGCTGGTCCTGGCCGGTGCGGCCTGACCGGACCCGGCGGCGAGCATCGTGCCGGCAAGGGCGAGCGCGGCAAGCGAAACAAGGGAACGGGCGCGCATTGGTGTGACTCTCCGGGGTAACAAGGTGGCGAAACGCTAGCAGGCAGGCTGTTCCTCCGCCAACCGGATCGACAGGCGGTCAGGCGGTCAGGCGAGCGGCAGGCGCAGCGTTGCTTCAAGTCCGCTAACGGCTCCGCCGTGCCCGTGGCGGTTGGCGAGCACCAGCGTGCCGCCGTGCTGTTCGGCGATCGCGCGGGCGAGGGTGAGGCCCAGCCCCGCGCCGCCGGTCACGCTGTTGCGCGAGGGTTCGCCGCGCGTGAACGGTTCGAGCATGCGGGCGATCTGGTCGTCCGGAATGCCGGGGCCGTCGTCGGTGATGCGGATCACGGCGGTGTGGTCCTCGCGCGTGAGCGAAACGTGGGCAGTGCCGCCATAGCGCAGCGCGTTGCCGATCAGGTTGCGCAAGCCCCGGCGGACCCAGGTGGGCCGCAGCGGCAGTACGGCGCGGACCGTATCGCCC
>VMTF01000256.1 GCA_013791705.1 Sphingomonadales bacterium
CCGGCCACCCAACGAGATTGTATGCTCACGGTGGCCGGGCGGGGGAGTGGGCCGGCACCGCAACGCGCAATTCGCCGGATAGGCAAATTGCGCTCCATCAAGCCACCGTCTGTTTCAGGAACCAGATGCGCTGCTCGCACTGGTCGGTCCAGTCGTCGATAATGCCGTCGGTGGCATTGTCGCCCGCCGCGCCGGCGGCTTCCTTGGTGGCGCGCAAGTCGGCCAGGTAGGTCTCATTGTCGGCGATCAGTTCGCGGATCATCGCCGGGGCATCGAGCCCGGTCTTGTCCTGGTCCTTGATTTTCGCCTTGGCCGCGATCGCGCCGACCGAGGTCAGCGTATCGGCGCCGTTCTTGCGCACCCGTTCGGCCACAAGGTCGGTCAGCGCGAAGATTTCGGCCGCCTGCTCGTCGAACAGCAGGTGCAGATCGCGAAACTGCGGCCCCTTCACATGCCAGTGGAAGTTCTTGGTCTTGAGATAAAGCGCGAAAGTATCGGCCAGCAGGCCGTTGAGGTTATCAACCAGCGCCTTCTTCACATTGTCACCCATGATAAATTCCCTTCCGGATCAGCATTCGGTTTGCATACGGCTGCTATACGCCCGAATCAGTAATCGGGTTCCGAGAGAATCAGGTTTTCAATAATCGCTTCAGGCGATAAATGGCCGCGCGCCGATCGCAAGGCCGATCAGCAGCAGCGCCGCGCCCGCAATCCGCCGCGCGGCCCGCCAGCCCGCCGCTTGCGCCAGGCCGGGCATTGCCCAGCCCGCGATCAGCGCGGCGGCATTGCCCAGCCCGCCGCCCAGCCCGGCCGGGACCGGCGCGGCCGTTGCCACGCCCAGCGCGACGATCAGGAACCGCACCGCATCGGTGATCTGCACCGCGCCCACCACCAGCAGCGCGGCGAACAGCGAATTGGTCGGCTCGACAATCGGCTTGCGCGGGCCGAGCAGCAACATCTCGGTTCCGCCCAGCAACAGCGCGAAGGCCGCGAACATCATCCGCGCTGGCGGCGCCATCGTGCCGATCAGCCGCTGCGCGATCCACACCGCAAACACGGTGGTGCCGATGGTTGCGACAAGTGTGGTCAGCAGCAACAGCGGCCGCCGGCCCTGCCGGGCGGTCAGTTGCGAAAGCAGGGCCTGATCGCGCGCACCGAAACCGGCGAGCAGCGTGGCCAGGAAGGCGAAAAGGAAACCGCTCACCCGAGCTGCCTATCAGGTCGGCGGCCCGGCGCAAACGTCCGCGCGCTGTGCCGCCCCCGCCCGCCGCGCGGTCACAGCTTCGGCAACGTCACCCCGCGCTGGCCCATGTACTTGCCCGCGCGGTCGGCATAGCTGACCTCGCACGGTTCGTTGCCCTGCAGGAACAGGAACTGGCACGCCCCCTCGTTGGCGTAGATCTTCGCCGGCAGCGGGGTGGTGTTCGAAAATTCGAGCGTGACGTGCCCTTCCCAGCCCGGCTCCAGCGGCGTCACGTTCACGATGATCCCGCAGCGGGCATATGTGCTCTTGCCGAGGCAGATCACCAGCACGTCGCGCGGCACGCGGAAGTATTCGACCGTGCGGGCCAATGCGAAAGAATTGGGCGGGATCACGCAGACGTCGGTCTTGCGGTCGACGAAGGAACTGGAATCGAAGTTCTTCGGGTCGACC
>VMTF01000169.1 GCA_013791705.1 Sphingomonadales bacterium
ATCATGGGAATCGGAACGGGAGCGTACCTCCCGTTGAAGGGCGCCATGCTTGCGACCTACTTCGGGCCGCAAGTCGTCGGCCGGGTCATGGGGTTGATGGCTCCGTTCGTCACCCTGTTCCCGGTTGGCCCCCTGCTTGCCAGTGCCGTTCGCGATCACACCAGCAGTTATGCGCCGGTCTTTGTTGCCGCAGCGGTTTTTGCAATCGTGACAATACCCGTCATCATGTTCTTGCGGTTGCCCAAGGCTGACAACCCGGCGGCGCCGCCAGCCTGACATTGTCGGCGTGGCCGGGTGGTCTGCCGCCGCCAGGCCGGGCCGGGCCGAGCAGTAAGTTGCGATGGTCCCTGCCGGGATTGCAACTGCGCGCCCTGCGATCTCCGGAACTGTACTTATGTCGCGGCTGCGCCAATTCCGCCAAACTCGCGACTTGAGTGGGAAGATTGGCGCAAGCCGGCAACTGCCGGCCCGAATTGCCTGCCATGATTGACGGACAGCAGATGGTGACAGCATGACCCGGAAAATTGCGATAATCGACGCTCATCCCGATCCCGATCCGGAGCGTTTCGTCCATGCGCTCGCCGATGCCTATGCCTCCGGCGCGGGCGAAGCAGGCCATGAATGGCGGATGGTCAGGCTGGGCGCGCTCGATGTGCCGATGCTGAGAACCCGCCAGGAGTGGATGGAGCAACCCGCGCCGGAGGCAGTCCGGCCCGGCCAGGAGGCGATCCGCTGGGCGGATCATGTCGTTTTTCTCTACCCGCTGTGGCACGGCGATATGCCGGCGCTGCTCAAGGCCTGGCTCGAACAGGTCATGCGCCCCGGGTTCGCGCTCGATTATGGCGACGGCAAATTTCCGGAAAAGTTGCTGGAAGGCCGATCGGCGCGGCTGGTCGTCACCATGGGGATGCCGGCCTTGTTCTATCGCGCCTGGTTCGGCGCGCACAGCGTGCGCAGCTTCAAGCGCAATATCCTCAACCTGTGCGGCATCGGCCCGGTCGAAAGCTCGCTAGTCGGAAATGTCGAGGGCACTGCCGCGCACCGCCAGCGCTGGCTGGAGCGCATCCGCCGGCATGGCGCGCGCGGTGATTGACAGGCGCGGTTCCAGTCTGGACCGTGCCGCAGAGGCGCACCCTTCGCGAGATTGTTTCTGCGCCTGGTCGATCGCTTCCCATCCTGCCTCGAAAGGTTAATGCTATGAAATCGGTTTTGCTCCACGTTCAGGATGACGACTGCCTTGAGACCCGGTTGCAAGCGGCGCTGGCGATAGTCAGGGCCTCGGGCGGGCATCTCCATTGTTTTCATGTGATGCCGGTGGGGTTATATCCGGAAGGGTTCGGCATCAGCACCGGCTTCATTCTGGGCGATGTTCTCGAACACGCGGAGGAGCAGGAAGCAGGGCTGCGCCAACGTCTTGAGGAACAACTCGGCAGTGAAGACGTGGCCTGGTCCTATGAGCAGAGTCATGTCGATCCGACCCAGGCGCTCATCAGCCGCGGGGCCTTGGCCGATGTGATCGTGCTTGGCCGGGCGCGCCACAAGCAGAGCCCGGGCTTTCCGGTGATGACCATGTTCGGCGATCTTCTCAGGGCGTCGCATACTCCGCTGCTCGTCTATCCCGACGATCAGGAGCGCTTCGATCCGCTCGGCCCGGCGCTGGTTGCCTGGAACGGCACGATCGAGGCATCCAACGCCTTGCGCGCGGCGCTGCCCCTGCTCAAGCTGGCGGAATCGGTCCATGTCCTGTCGGTCGACGAGGCCAAGGGTCTGGATTTCCCGGCGCTCGGGGCTTCGCAATATCTTTCGCAGCACGGGGTCCATGCCGAACGAAGCACAAGCGACGCGGGCGGGCGGGAGATCGACGAGGCACTTGTCGCATCCGCCCGGGAACTGGGCGCAAGCTACATGGTCATGGGTGCCTACGGACACAGCAGGGCGCGTGAATATGTGTTCGGCGGGGTGACGCGGAACCTGCTCAAGCACTGTCCGGTGCCCCTCCTCATGTCGCATTGAGGGCAGATTCCGGGCGGAGACCTTGCCCCCGGCCGCGTGCATGGGCCGGGCGGTGGGCGCGCGCGCATTGAGGGCGCAGGGCGCCTGCGGCATCGGGGTCTGTCATCGCCGGGGCTTGCCGCACGGTCATCTGCCGACAACCCGTCCCGTTCCCGCCGGTGGCGGTTCGCGCCAACCGCTGTTAATGGGGCTATGAGCCCGGAGCCATTCTCTCTGGTTGACCTGTGATGGGAGCGGTAATGGAGCCGAACGTTCCGGAAGCGGCCGCGCAGTCCGGCGGAGAAGGGCGCGGCGCGTGCAGTTCGGCCTGGCGCTTCGAAATGGCCAGCCGGGCCCACGTCGTGATCGATGCGGCGGCCTATTTCAGCCTGATGCAGGAAGCGATGCTGCGCGCGCGGCAGCGCATCCTGTTGATCGGATGGGATTTCGATACGCGCGTCCGCCTCGGCCCGGGCCGCCGCTGGTGGAACCGGCCGAGCCGCAAGCGGCATCCCGCGCGGCTCGGACCGTTCGTGGTCTGGCTCGCGAACCGCAACCGGGTGTTGCAGATCCGCGTTCTCAAGTGGAATTTCGGCGCCCTGAAATTTGTCTTTCGCGGCACGATGGTGTTCGACCTGATCCGCTGGTTCTTCCATTCCTCGATCGATTTCAAATTCGACAGCGCGCATCCGCTGGGCTGCAGCCACCACCAGAAGATCGCGGTGATCGACGACAATTTCGCCGTTTGCGGCGGTATCGACATGACGACCGAGCGCTGGGACACGCCCGACCACCGCGAGCACGATCCCCGGCGGTTCAAGCCGGGACTGGTCAAGCCCAGTCACCGCACATACGGCCCGTGGCATGATATCACGATGCTGCTGGAAGGGGATGTCGCGCGCGCGCTGGGCACCCTCGGGCGCGATCGCTGGCAGCGGGCGGGCGGCTCGCCGCTTGAGCCGTGCGTCCCGCAGCATACCAGCGCCTGGCCGCCTGCGCTGAAGGCCGAATTTCGCGATGTCGAGATCGGCATCGCCCGCACTTCGGCCGGCTGGAACGGCTACCCCGAAGTACGCGAGGTCGAGGAGCTGTTTGCCGAGCACATCGCGGGCGCCCGGCAGTTCATCTATGCCGAAACCCAGTATTTCGCGTCGCGCCGCGTCGCCGAGGCGCTGGCGATGTGCTTGTCCCGCCCCGATCCGCCCGAAGTGATCCTCGTCAACGCACTCACCGCCGACGGGTGGCTGGCCCAGGCGGCAATGGATATTGCGCGCGTGCGCCTGCTCCATGCCATCAACGACAAGGACCCGCAGTGCCGCTTGCGGGTCTTTGTGCCATATACCGGTGCCAAGCCGATCTATGTACACTCCAAGCTGATGATCGTGGACGATGAAATCCTGCGGGTCGGCTCCGCCAACATGAACAACCGGTCGATGGGACTCGATACGGAAGCCGATGTGTTCATCGATGCACGCCGTCCGGCCAATGACCGGCCGGAAGTGCGCGAGACGATCACCGCGCTGCGCCACCGGCTGCTGGCCGAGCATTGCGGGATCGAGGCATCGGCGGTCCGTGCGCTCCTGGCGGAGCATGGTTCGATGGCGGCGATGATCGAATCCCGGCCGCGCACATCGAAGCGGCTCGAGCCTTTCCGCTTGCGTCCGTTGAATGACACTGAAAAGGCAGTTGCCGATTCCGCGCTTCTCGATCCCGAACGGTCAAGCGACCTGTTCGAACCGATGAGCCGGCGCACTGGCCTGTTCCGGCGCGGGGGTTTCCTGCTCCGGCCACGCTAAGGAGAGAGAAAGAGTAATGAGCAGCCTGGTTGGTCCCGATGAGGACATGCCCGACGGCAAGATGCCGGTACCCGAAGATGTGCAGGAGGCAATCCGCACGCTGATCCGCTGGGCCGGAGACAATCCGGCGCGCGAAGGCCTGATCGACACGCCAAAGCGCGTCGCGCGCGCGTGGAAGGAATATTGCCTTGGCTATACCGAAGATCCGTCGGGCCACCTTGCGCGGATATTCGAGGAAGTCGGCGGCTACAATGAAGTCGTGCTGCTGAAGGACATTCCGTTCCAGTCGCACTGCGAGCACCACATGGCGCCGATCATCGGCAAGGCGGCGATCGCCTATCTGCCGCGCGATCACGTCGTCGGGATATCCAAGCTGGCCCGCGTGCTCCACGGGTTTGCCCGCCGCCTGCAGATTCAGGAGCGGCTGACGGCCGAAGTCGCCCAGTGCATCTGGGTCAACCTGCAGCCGCACGGGGTTGCGGTGGTGATCGAGGCCAGCCACGCCTGCATGACCGCGCGCGGCGTCCGCACGCCCGGCGTCACCATGGTGACCAGCCGGATGATGGGCACGTTCCTTGAGGACGATCGCAGCCGCAAGGAAGTGCTGAGCCTGATGGGCTATTGAATGCCCTGCTACCACCCCGCGGTGCCCGGGGAGGGAGCAGCGCCACATACGCTCACAGCTGGTCGCGCATCTTTTACGC
>VMTF01000099.1 GCA_013791705.1 Sphingomonadales bacterium
CGCCGAAGACTGGCGACGTAAGCCGCTGCACCGTCGAGCAGGCACACGGTTGTGCGCTGGCCTTGCAGCCGGCATAGGCCGCGCCCCAGAAGCAGCACTATGCCGCCGTCGAGGTGCCGCTGGCAAACAGCGTTGCGAAGGTGGGGCGAAGCGGAGGACGTCCGCATCCATTCCGACGCAGCGATCAGACGCGCGCGATCTACGGGCTCCAGGGTAAAGTCGTAGTAGGGGATGCTGGCATTCGCGTGATTGTGAAGCCGCCACCATTCTGAATCGAGAGGTTCGAGCCAGAAGTTCAGTTTTCCTTGTCGATGCAACCCAGAACGAAGTGGAATGGGCTCGCGCAGGCCATCGCCAAAGCCGACATCGGCCAAGTAGGGGTGGTCGAGATCAATACGAAGGAGCGGATGTACTCCCTCTTCGGAACGGTTCCATCGATCACGCTTGATGACGGCCGCCAAGGTTCTCACACGATATCCCGCCGCCTCGAGCGCACCCGCGAACAATGCGTTCATCTCGAAACACCAACCGCCTCGATTGCCCCTTACAAGCTTGTCAAAAGCTCTGTCACCATCAACGCTTAGCTCGCGACCGAGCAGCACATCGAGGTTTTCATAGGGGATAGTCCGCAGATGGGCGCGATGCATGCGCCGCAGGAATGCCAGGTCCGGCGCACAGCGTCGTGGAATGCCGATACGTTGCAAGTAGGCGTCGAGGTCCACGGGGCTGAAATCCTTTTATGTTTCGATCCGGAGGACCCAGACCAGCATCGGGAGAATGGTTAATGGGATCGCTGGGCCGGGCCCGCATCGACGCCGGGTCCGCCAGCGCCAGGGCAGGCGCGCTGCGGCCAGGCCAGACTCAGGGTCCATGCTTCTCGACAATGGACAGCAGCTTTCAAGCGCTGCGCCGCTCTACCCCCCGATCGGTCAAGACGCGCTCCTCGATCCGCACCCGCCAGGCGATCAGCAGCGCGTTGAGCAGGCTGAACCCCACGACGACGCCGACCTGGCCGAAGGCGAGCGGCAGGACTGCGATCTCAAGCGACGCCACCCAATAGTTGGGGTGACGCACGAACCGGTAGGGTCCCGTCCTGACCAGAGGCGCGCCCGGCAGGCTGACGATGCGGGTGGTCCAGAACCGGCCCAGGGTGGCGATGACCCAGACGCGGGCGAGTTGCAGCAGCAGATACAGACCCAGCAGCCAGAGGTTCGGCGTAGTGTTCCAGGGCGTGAAGATAGCGATGGCCGCCAGCCAGCCGCCGTGCAGCAGGATGAACAACGGATAGTGGCCCGCGCCGATCTCCACGGCCCCGGCGGCTTTCAGGCGGCGGCTGTTGCGGGCCGCCAGCCACAGCTCCCCGAGCCGCACGCCGACCACCACGGCGAGATCGGAACACCGTCGTCTA
>VMTF01000156.1 GCA_013791705.1 Sphingomonadales bacterium
AGTTCGCGGACCCGCTGCAGCATGTTGGTGACTTCCGACAGCGCGCCTTCCGCCGTCTGGGCGAGCGAGATGCCGTCATTGGCATTGCGGATGCCCTGGCTCATGCCGCGCACCTGCGAGGTCATCGAGGTGGCGATGGCGAGGCCGGCGGCATCGTCCTTCGCGCTGTTGATGCGCTTGCCGGTGGACAGGCGTTCCATCGCCGTGCCGAGCATCTTGTTGGCGGAGTTGGAGGCGTTCGCGGCGCGGATTGCGCTGATGTTCGTGTTGATAACCGACATGGTTTACTCCCGTGTTTAGTCCGTGAAATCGGGCCGAAGGTCCGGCGCCTGCCGACCCGTTCGGCGCGGCTGCCACCCCAAAGACCGGCAAACGGGCGGCAAGTTTAAGCCGGGGCGGCAAATGACCGGCAAGGCGCTGCCGCTTTTTCCGCACAAACCCCTAGATATAAAAACGAGGCCTTAAATTACCGAAGAGTTTGACGTTCGCGCGCCAGATTAGGCCCCACAGGATGGTTAATCCGCTGGGGGTTCTTTCAATGTCAGTTCTCGAATTTTCTGCCGAAACCGCAGCCGCTCATGCGCCGCTGGTGCAGCGCGCCGCCGGCATTTTCGCCGCGCTGGGCGAGGCCGGGCGCGTCCGCGTGGCCGATGCGGCGGAAGATTCGGGCCGGGCCGCGGTCATGCTGACCCGCGCGCCGCGCCCTGCCTTCCTCCGCCGGGGAAGCTCCCTGACACTCGCCTATGCCGCCGCGGGCAGCGTGGCGGCGCTTGCCGCGCTGATCGCGGCCGCCACCCCGGCTGGCCTGCCGATCGCCGCCGATGCCGAAAGCCTCTCGGTCCTGGCGCTGGCCGAACGGCTCGCCGCCAGCGACATTCCGGTGCTGATCAACGGCCCGACCGGCACCGGCAAGGAAGTCCTCTCGCGCTTCATCCACGCCCGCAGCCCGCGCGCGGACAAGCCGTTCGTGGCGATCAACTGCGCGGCGATGCCCGAGGCGATGCTCGAAGCGATGCTGTTCGGCCACCGCAAGGGCGCGTTCACCGGCGCGACCGACGCAGCGGAAGGCTTTTTCCGCGCGGCCGACGGCGGCACGCTGCTGCTCGACGAAATCGCCGAAATGCCGCTCGTGCTGCAGGCGAAATTGCTGCGCGCACTACAGGAAGGCGAAGTCGTGCCGATCGGCTCGACCACGCCGATCAAGGTCGATGTGCGGATCATCGCCTGCGCCAACCGCGATCTGCCGCTCGAAGTGCAGGAAGGCCGGTTTCGCGCCGATCTGTTCTACCGCCTCAACGTCTTCCCGCTCGCGCTGCGGCCCCTGCGCGAGCGGGCGGAAGACATCGCCCCGCTCGCCTTCGCGCTGCTGCTGCGCCATGCCGCTGCGGGCGGCGTGGTGCCGTGGCTGTCCGATGGCGCGCTGGACCTGCTCAAGACCCACGGCTGGCCCGGCAACGTGCGCGAGCTGGAAAACGTCATCCGCCGCGCGCTGCTGCTGGCGGGCGACGCGGCCGAGATTGCCCCGCACCACATCCATTTCGATAGCCCGGCCCGCCTCGTCCAATCCGGCTTCGCGGCCGGACCGGGCGCGGCACCGGGTGTCTCCGGCGGCGGCGCGCCCGTCCTGCCCGTTCCCGTCCCGGGGCCGGACGGGCGCACGCTTTCCACCATCGTCCAGCAGCACGAGGCCCGCGCGATCATGCAGACGCTCGCCGAATGCGGCGGCAACCGCGCCGCCGCCGCCCGCCGTCTCGGCATCTCCGAACGCACGCTGCGCTACCGCCTCGCCTCGTTCCGCGAGGCCGGTCTGCAACTCGCCGTCGCGGGTGGCCGGCGATGAGCGGCGTCGGCGGAATTGGCGGCGCGGGGGGCATCCAGCAGATTCTCAGCCTGCGCCAGCAGATCATCGACCGTTCGAACCTGCTCCAGCAGGTCAAGGATGCAGCCCCCGCCGCACCGCAGGCGGCAGAACCCGCAGAGGGCTTTGCCGGCGCCCTCAAACACGCCCTCGATGGCGTCAGCGCCAGCCAGCAGAAGGCCGAGGCCATGGCGACCGGCTATGAGAAAGGCGAGGTCACCGACGTCGCCAAGGTCATGCTCGCCCGCCAGGAAGCGGGGGTCGCGTTCGAGGCGACGCTGCAGGTCAGGAACCGGCTGCTGTCCGCCTACCAGGACATCATGCGGATGGGGGTGTGATAAATGGCTGAACTGGTTCCGGCGGCCGAAGTGCCGCCATCCGCCCCTTCGCTGCTGACCGCGCTGACCGATCCGGCGGGCGGGCCTGCGCTCACCCGCCTGGGCGCGTTCGCCAGGCAGCCGCCGGTCCGCCGCGCCCTGCCGTGGTTCGGCGGCCTTGCCGGGATCGGCCTGGTGGCGCTGGCCTGGGCCGCGCTGGTCCCTGCCCCGCAGCGCACGCTCTATTCCGAGCTGAACGACGGCGAACGCGCCAAAGTCGTCGCGACGCTCGACAAGGCCGGGATCAGCTATCGCATCGACAATCAGTCCGGCGCGCTCAGCGTCGGCGAGGACGATCTCTACAAGGCCAGGATGCTGGTCGCCTCCGACGGGGCCCTGGCCGCGCCCGACGATGCCTCGTCGCTCGACAAGCTTCCGCTCGGGGCCAGCCGGGCGATCGAAACCGACCGGCTGCGCGCCGCCCACGAACACGATCTCACCCTCTCGATCATGGAGATCGACGGGGTCGAGGCGGTTCGCGTCCATCTTGCCCAAGCGGAACGCTCGGTCTTCGTGCGCGATAATCTGCCGCCTTCCGCCTCGGTCATGGTGCGCCTCGCGCGCGGGCGGCAATTGTCCGACAGCCAGACCGCCGCGATCGTCAACCTCGTCGCGGGGTCGGTCCCGGGCCTCAGCCCCGACTCGGTGCGGGTGATCGACCAGCACGGCCGCCTGCTGACCGACCGGGGCGGCGGCGGCGAAGGTGGCTCCGAACGGCTCGAACTGCAGGGCCGTCTTGAAGACAAACTGCGCACCCAGCTTGACCAGTTGCTTACGCCGATGGTCGGCCAGGGCAACTTTTCGAGCGAGGTCCAGGTCGAACTCGACATGGACCAGGTTACCTCCGCGCGCGAATCCTACGACAAACAGGGCGTGCTGCGCTCGGAATCGGAGGCCCGCTCGCAATCGGCAGCAGTCGCCGGTCCGGTCGGGATTCCCGGCGTCACCGCCAACACTCCGCCGTCCGCCGTGACCGCAACTCCCGGGCCGCCGCAGGGTACGCCGCCCGCAGCACAGGCACCGGCGGCGCCGGTCAGCGGCGATTCCAGCGCCACCCGCACTTATGAACTCGGCCGCGAAGTGGCCGTATCGAACGGCACCCCCGGCAAGATCACGCGGCTGTCGGTCGCGGTCGCGCTCAGCGCCGATGCGCTGAAGAAGACCAGGCAGCAGGATGTCGATCAGCTCAAACAACTGATCAGCGCCGCCGTCGGGGCCGACCCGGCGCGGGGCGACCAGATCGCGGTCGTCCTGCGCAAGTTCGAGGCGCCCGCGGTCGAGGCCTTGCCGATCTGGCAGCAGCCGTGGTTCCTCACTTACGCCCGCTATGCGGCGGCGCTGATCGGGGTGATCCTGGTCCTTTTGCTGGGCGTGCGACCATTGGTGAAAGCGCTCAGGCGCGATCCGGCCGCTGCCGCCGAGCAGGCCGCCACCACTACCGGCTCGGCCGACGCGGGCAAGCTCACGGCCGCGCTCTCGGCCGCGCCGGCCGATGCGGCGTTGCTGGGCCGGCAGGTTGGCCATGCCCGGCGGATCGTGCTGGAGCAGCCTGACGATGCGGTCATGGCCTTGCGCGAAATGCTCAGCCCCGCCCCCCCTTCGGAAGCCGCCGCATGAACGCCCCGGCAACACCGGCAGGCACCGGGCTGGGCGATGCGGACCGCGCCGCAGTGATGGTCATGCTGCTTGACGAGGAGCAGGCCGCGCAGATCCTCAGCCGGCTCGAACCGGCCGAACTGCGGCTGCTCGGCGAAAAGATGTGTGCGCTGGGCGAGATCGGCCCGGAAGTCATCGCCCATGCCATCGCCGCGTTCGTCGGCAAGGCCGAACGGCTGGGGTTCAAGGCGCATGACCGGCTCGGCCAGGTCCGCTCGCTGATGACCCGCGCGGTCGGCGATGTGAAGGCGGACAACCTGATGGCCCGCATCCTCCCGTCCGATCACAAGCCGCCGAGCCCGCTCGAACTGGCCCGCTGGCTCAATCCCGACGTGCTGGCGCCGCTGATCTGCGAGGAGCACCCTCAGGCGATCGCCGTGCTGCTGGTCCAGCTCGATCCCGAAGTCGCCGCCGAAGTGCTGCACGCATTGCCCGCCGACAAGCAGCCGCAAGTCGTCCACCGCATCGCCACACTCGGCCCGGTCGCGCCCGACGCGCTGGCCATGCTGGAGGAACTGCTCGGCCAGCGGATTCGCGAATTCCACGGCATCACACCGCTCGCCATGGGCGGCCCGCGCGAGGCGGCGGAACTCATCAACGGCGCGGGCAAGGCAGTCGAAAAGCGGGTCATGCCCGAAATCACCCGGCTCGACAAAGCGCTCGCCCGCGAGATCGAGGCCGAGATGTTCAAGTTCGAGCATCTGTTCGTGCTCGATCCGCAGGCCATGGGCGCGCTGCTGCGCGACGTGGAAAGCGAGACGCTGATCGATGCGCTCAAGGGCATCGACGAGGAACAGCGCGACGTGTTCTTCCGCGCCATGTCGAGCCGCGCCGCCGACGGCATCAAGGACGAGATCGCCGGACGCGGCCGCCTCAAGCTGGCCGATGTGCAAACGGCGCAGAAGGCGATCGTCGCGGTCGCGCGCCGCCTCGCCGCCGACGGCACGATCGTGTTCGGCTCGGGCGACGACGACTATGTCTAGCCTGCTCGCGCTCAACGGCGGCGGCGCGGCCGGCTTCCGGCAGGACGCCC
>VMTF01000072.1 GCA_013791705.1 Sphingomonadales bacterium
GCGGGACGAAGGCGCGGGGACCGGCGCCGGGGGCCGGGGCGAGGGCACCGGCAGCGGCGGATCGGGCAGCGGGCAGGGCGCGGGCGGCGGGACCAAGCCGATCAAGATCGCGGGCGAGATCAATTCGGCGCGGGATTATCCGAGCGCCACCCGTGACCTCAGGATCGGCGATTCCGTGGTGATCTGGCTGACGGTGGGAACCGATGGCAAGCCGGACGCCTGCAAGGTGGCCCGCCCGAGCAAGGACGCCGAGGCCAATGCGATCACCTGCCGGCTCGCGCTGGAGCGTTTCCGCTTCCGCCCGGCCACCGATGCGAACGGAAAGCCGGTGGTTTCCACTTATGGTTGGCAGCAGCGCTGGTTCTACAAGAACTGAGTGCCTGGGCGCACGAACGCTTGCGACTAAGGCAGGCGCCCGTCACGGCGTATTACGTATTGGCAGGGAATGCGATGAACCGCATTTTCAGCGCGATGGCCGCTGTCATCTTCAGGCGTTCTTTTTGCACTGCAGCGAAACCGAAAGCGCCGCCGCGCGTTCTGGATTGCGAACGCCCGAATTGCACAAGTGCGCCGCGCGTGCCCGTTAACATCAAGGACAACACAGATGACCCGTGAAGCGATTCGTCCCTTCATCGCCGGCGCGCCTGTTGACGCCGGCGATATCGTTTCGATTTTCACAACCGATCGCAAGCCGCCTGCCAGCGCGCCGCCGCGCCGGATTGCGCTGATCGGCACCTATGCCCCACGCAAATGCGGAATTGCGACATTCACCACCGACGTGGTGGAGCAGTTCGCCCGCTACAACCCCGAGATCGGGATGGATGTCTATGCGCTCGACAATGCGGCCGGTGCCCCGCTGGCTTATGACCGCGTCGCGCAGGTTATCGCGCAGGACTGCGCAGACGACTATCGCCATGCCGCGCGCCGGATCAACGAGAGCGGGGTCGACGCGGTCTGGCTCCAGCACGAATACGGCATTTTCGGCGGCGAGGACGGGGCGATGGTCTGCGACTTCGCCGACCGGCTCGCGCCGCCGCTGGTGCTGACGCTGCATACCGTGCTGGGCGAACCCTCGCCCGAACAGGAGCGGATCGTGCGGCATCTGGCGGGCCGCGCCTCGCGCATCATGGTGATGTCGCGCCATGCGCGAGATCTGCTGGTGACCCGTTATGACACCGACGCCGAGCTGGTCGAGGTGATCGCGCACGGCGCGCCGGACCGGCCGTTCGGCCGCGCCGAGGCGTTCAAGCAGCGGATCGGGCTTGGCGGGCGCAAGGTGCTGATGACGTTCGGCCTGCTCGGCCCCGGCAAGGGGCTGGAACGGGTGATCGAGGCGTTGCCGGCAATCGTCGCGCGCCATCCCGCCGTGGTCTACCGGATCGTCGGGGCGACCCATCCCAACCATGCGCTGAGCCACGGCGAATCCTATCGCGACGGGCTGATCGCGCTGGCCCGTGAACTGGGCGTGGAACAGCACATCGCGTGGGACAACCGCTTCCTCGAAACCGGCGAACTGCTTGACCAGCTCGAGGCCTGCGACATCTACATCACGCCTTATCCCGGCTTGCAGCAGGCAACTTCGGGCACGCTTTCCTACGCGGTGGCGCTCGGCAAGGCGGTGGTATCGACGCCTTACGTCCATGCCCGCGAATTGCTGGCCGACGAGACCGGGATCTTGATCGAGCCGGGCTCCAGCGCGGCAATCGCCGAGGCCGTGACAGCGCTACTGGACAAGCCCGAACGGCTCGACCGGGTGCAGCGGCGGGCCTATGCGCGCGGCCGGGCGACCATCTGGCCCGCCTTCGCCGCCGCCGGCGAGCGGCTGGTGGCCAGCGCGATCACCCCGCGCACAAATCCACGGCCGGTCCATGCTTCGGGGGAGGGGGCGCTGACCGTCATCCCCGGCCTGTCCGGCGTGTTCGCGATGAGCGATGCGACCGGTATGCTCCAGCACGCGATCGGTATCGTGCCGGACCGCCGCCACGGCTATTGCCTCGACGACAATGCCCGCGCGCTGATGCTGATGAACCTCGCGCAAGGGCTGGCGCCTAGCGAGCGGGCGCGCTGGAGCATGACTTATGCGAGCTTCGTCCAGCACGCGTGGAACCCTGATCTCAGGCGCTTTCGCAATTTCATGAACTTCGACCGCACCTGGTGCGAGGCCAGCGGCTCGGACGATTCGAACGGCCGGGCGCTGTGGGCGCTGGGGCATACGGTGGAAAACGCGCCGGAACGCGACATGCGGAGCTGGGCGCGGCGCTGGTTCGACGAGGTCCATCCGATCTTCATGGAGCTGGATTCCCCGCGCACCGTGGCTTTCGCGATGCTGGGCGCGGCGGCGATGCTGCGGGTGGCCCCAGGCCATCTCGGGGCGAAACGCGTACTCGATCGGGGCGGCGCGCTGCTCGCCAATCTGCTCGACAGTGCGCGGCGGCCCGAGTGGGGCTGGTTCGAGGCGAAACTCGGGTATGACAATCCCCGCTTCAGCCAGGCGCTGATCGAGGCCGGAACGCTGCGCCGGAAGCCGGAATGGGTCGCCGCCGGGCTTGAAACGCTGGCGTGGATCGCGGCGCACAAAACCTCGGCCAGCGGCCATTTCCGCCCGATCGGTTCGGAAACATTCGGACCGGAGCGCGCGCACGAGACTTATCAGAAGCTGCCGTTCGACCAGCAGCCGCTCGAAGCCCAGGCCGCGGTCGAAGCGGCGCGTAGCGCCTATGCGGTGACCCGCGACGCGCATTGGGTCCGCCATGCGCGGATCGCGCACGACTGGTTCCTCGGTGCGAACGACCGGGGGGTTATTCTGGCCGATCTTGCGACCGGCCGGTGTCGTGATGGCGTAACCCGGCGCGGTGCAAACGAGAATTGTGGGGCGGAATCGATTCTCGCCTTTCAGTTGGCCCACTATTCCATGCTAGCCTTGTGGGGCGCGGCGCATGGTGCGGCGGACAGACCGGGAGAAGCCCGTGAGTCGGGAATGGACATCATCGGTCAGCAACCGGCCGTTAAGCCCCTTGCGCATTCTTGATACGCGGCTTCACGCCGATCCCTCGCGGGTGGTGCTGCGGCCGTTCCACCTGGGTTGGCAGTCCACCTCCGCTCCGGTCGGCCGCGCGGCTCGGCTGGTGGAGGATATCGCGGAGCTTTCGGAACGGGCGGCGAGTGCCGAATACCGGCGCGTTCTGGCCGACTTCAAGGAGCGCCACTGGCAGACCGAACAGATGTTCGAGGAGCGCTATCTTGAGGTGGAGCACGCGTTGAAGCTTGACCCCGAGCGCTTCTCGCGTTCGCGCAAGCGCTTGATCGGGGCCTATTTCTGCCACGAATATACCTATGCCGCCGCCGCGCTGATGAACCCTTCGATCGTGCCCCATCCCGATCAGTCGGGAATGCAGGAAGGGGCGGTGCGGTTCGTGATGTCGCTGCGCGCGGTGGGGGAGGGGCACATCAGCTCGATCGCCTTCCGTGAAGGTATCGCTCATCCCGACGGGACGTTCCTGCTGTGGCCGCAGAGCGCTTTCGCGACGTCGGTCGAACTCGACGATGCCGATCTTGCCTGCGGCGATTGCGCGGTGACCGTTCACCGGCACGAGGAATCGAGTCTGTCCAACACCGTGATCTTCCCGATTACCGAACAGCAGAAGGGCGGGCTGGAGGATTTGCGCCTCACCCACTTCCGCCACGATGACGGGACATATGAATGGATCGGCACTTACACCGCCTATTCTGGCAGTTCGATCAGATCCGAATTGCTGCGGACTTTCGACTTCAAGCACTTCGAGCTGGAGCCGGTCCGGGGAGCGGCCGGGCGCAACAAGGGCATGGCGCTGTTTCCGCAGAAGGTCGGCGGGCAATTCCTGATGCTCGGGCGGCAGGATGGCAAGAACCTGCATTTGCTGCGTTCGGACGATCTGGAACGCTGGGATAATGAGGGCACCTTGTTGATGGAGCCGAAATATCCGTGGGAATTCATCCAGATCGGCAATTGCGGCAGCCCGGTCCTGACCGATGCGGGCTGGCTGGTTTTGACGCACGGTGTGGGCGCGATGCGCAAATATGCGCTGGGCGCGGCGCTGCTGGATCGCGACGATCCGTCAAAGCTGATCGGGCGGACGCGCGAACCGGTGCTTACCGCAATCGACGCCGACCGGTCGGGATATGTGCCCAATGTGGTTTATACTTGCGGTATGCTGCCGGTTGGCGAGCGGTTACTCATTCCTTATGGGATTTCGGACAGCGCCGTGGGTTTTGCGACGACGACCGTGTCGGACCTGCTGGCGTTGATGGTCTGACAACGCAGGAACAAAGTGCGGCGGCGCAGTAACGAAATGGTGTTGCACGGTAATGTATTAGGCGCAGCGGGCGCCGGGCTTTCGGGTTCGGGGATCCGATGCGCGCAATTTCCAGTCCGGGATTTTCATGAGCAAGATTACTCCAGTCATTCTGTGCGGCGGCAGCGGGACGAGGCTCTGGCCGCGCAGCCGGGCCGACAAGCCCAAGCCGTTCCTGCCGCTGGTGGGCGAAAGCACGCTGTTTGAAGCGACCCTGCGGCGCTGTGCCGGGACGGACCGGTTCACCCCCCCGATCGTGGTGACGGGAGCCAAACACCTGGAACATGTCGAGGCGCAACTGGGCGCGGGCGAGAGCGGCGCGCAGGCCGCGGTGATCGTCGAGCCGGCCGCGCGCAACACCGCCGCCGCGATCGCGCTCGCCGCGCTGCGCTTGCCGGAAGACGCGGTGATGCTGGTCTGTCCGAGCGATCATCACATTGCCGATAGCGCGGCGTTCACTGCGGCTGCGCTGGCGGCAGCGGAACTCGCCGCGCAGGACTGGCTGGTTTCGTTCGGGATCGAGGCGAAAACGCCGGAGACCGGTTTCGGCTATCTGAAGCGCGGCGCGCCGATTGCGGGTTGCGGCACAGCCGGGCCGGGTTCGCAGGTCGCCCAATTTGTCGAGAAGCCGGACCTCGCCCGGGCCGAACAGTTTCTGGCTTCGGGCGACTATGCCTGGAATGGCGGCATTTTCGCCTTCCGCGCCGGATTTTTCCTGAGCGAACTGGCCAGGCATCGCCCGGAAATCGCGGCAGCCGCACGCGCGGCAGTCGCCGGAGGGCACGCGGAAGGCCGCCGGTTCCATCCCGATGCCAAGGTTTTCGCCGATATCAAGAGCGAGAGCGTCGATTACGCGGTGATGGAGAACACTGCCCGCGCCGCGATGGTGCCGGCCGACATGGGCTGGTCCGATATCGGCAACTGGGAAGCGCTGCACGCCGCGCGGCCGCACGATGCCGCCGGAAACCACGTGTCCGGCCCGGCGGAACTGGTCGATTGCCGCAACGTTCTGGTCGATAGTGACGGCCCGCGCGTTTCGGCGATCGGACTGGAGAACGTGATGATCGTGGTCGACAAGGGCGAGATCCTCGTCACCACGGCCAGCGGCGCGCAGTTGGTCGGCAAGTTGCATGGTGCTGCAAATCAGTAAAAAAATATCGCCTTGGGTGATATTGGCCAGTGAGTGAGTTCCAGCCCGTGACCGAGATCCTCCCCACCCGAAGTGTCGCCAAACCCTGGGGCAGGGATGTACTGCCGCCCCCGTTCGCGGTGCCGGCCGGTGAGCGGATCGGGGAGATCTGGTTCGAACCGCCCGAACGGCTGCCGGAACTGCTGGTGAAGTACATCTTCACCAGTGAGGCGCTGTCGGTGCAGGTCCATCCCTCCGACGCGCAGACCGAGGCGCGCGGGCTGGGCCGCCAGGGCAAGGAAGAGTGCTGGCTGGTGATTGCGGCCGATCCGGGCGCAACGCTGGGGATCGGCTTCGCCCGTCCGCTCACCGCCGAAGCGCTGCGCGCGGCCGCGCTCGACGGATCGATCGAGCGCTTGCTGGTGTGGCATCCGGTGCAGGCGGGGGACTTCTTCTATATCCCGGCGAATACGGTCCACGCGATCGGGGCCGGCGTCAGCCTGATCGAAGTGCAGCAGAACAGCGACATCACGTATCGTCTTTATGACTATGGGCGCCCGCGCGAACTGCATCTCGACGAGGGCGTGGCGGTGGCGAAGGGCGAACCTTACGCCGATCTGCGGCAGCGGCGCCTGCCCGATCGCGGCGCGGTGACGCTCGTCAATGGCCCGCTGTTCCGGCTTGACCGGATCGACGGCCCCGCGAGCGCAGCCGTGCGCTCGGCCTATGCCGGGGCGCCGTTGCTGGTGATCCCGCGAACGGCGGGCATCGCGGTTGGCGGGCAGGAGGTCGCCGTGGGCCAATGCGCGCTGGCGCGCGACATCTCCGAAGTGGCGGTGACCCAAGGCGCACTGGCGCTGCTGACCCGGCCGCTCTGACCGGCGTTTCGCGTTAGTCGGCAAGTTCCCGGCGAGGAGGCTGCGCGCAGCTTGCCGTGTGGCCGAACAGGGCGGTCAAGTGCCTCACGGACCTTTTGCCCCGATTCCTGATTTAGCACAGGTGGCGGCCAATTTCCTAATGCGCGCTGTGCTGTTCCCGGGCGCGGGAATCTTCCGCAATATCAAGAAATATATCCAGATTCCGGGTCTCGAACCAGCGGCAGAGGCGCGTTCGCGCGGTCCTTGCCGGGCGCCCTCGCGATGCCGGGATTAGAGTTAACGCTCTTGTAACCATGTCAAATTGGTGTTTCTGGTTCGTTATATAGCTGCATTCCAATGCATCGAGTCGCACCGCGATGTGAAGCACTGGAATCAAGCAGTTGAAGCGGGGCGCAGCGTTAGGCGAACTCAAGTTCCCGAGGGTGATCCGCACCTGGAATCTATTGCTGTGCCTTGATTGCTACACCGGGCTTCGGCCCGCACTGTTCGAACCAGAGGGCTGAGCAATGGATTCTGAAGGCATTGGCACCGGAGGCCGCGAAGGCGAAGCCGCACAGGTCGCTCCGGAGATCACCCTGCTTGCCGCAGCCGTGGCCCGCACCGGAGCCATTCCGCTCATGCCGTCCGCGGATAACGTGGTCGTGCTCCCCGATGGCGCGTCGCTTGACGATGTGGCGGTGCAGGGGCGCGATCTGGTCATCACGCTTGACGATGGCCGGATGTTCGTCATCCCCGATGGCGCGGTCTATGTGCCCGAGATAGTGGTCGCCGGCGTTTCGGTTCCGCCGCTCAACCTGGCCGCGCTGCTGATCGGCAACGAGCCGCAACCGGCGGCGGGCGCGGTGCAGAGTTCGGGCGGCAACTTCGCCGATCCGGTCGGCCCGATCCAGGCGGCCTATGACCTGGGCGATCTGCTGCCCTACACCGAACTGTCGTTCCCGCAGCCGGTCACGGAAGAACTGTTTCCGGCGGTCGTCGGCAACCGGCCGGATGTCGTCATCCAGGATGGCGGACCGGCATCCCGCGACGCGACGGACGAGGTCAGCGAAGCCGGCCTGCGCAGTCCGCGCGCGGGCAGTGCTAGCGAATCCCCCGGCACGCTGGCGGGCAATGGTTCGGATTCGACCGACGGCACGATCATCATCACCTCGCCCGACGGGATCGCTTCGGTCACGATCAACGGTCAACTGGTGACCGGCCTTGCCGGCCAGACGATCGTTACCGACAAGGGCGTGCTCGTGCTCGGCGCGCTTTCGGGCAACGAGATTCCCTATGTTTACACCCTGGCGGACAACACCACGGGTGATACCACGACCGACGTGTTCAACGTCCGGGTCACCGATCCGGATGGCGACGCCGCCGACGCCCGGCTGACCATCGTGATCGCTGACGACGTGCCGACAGCCGTGAACGACAGCGCCACGCAGATGGCAGAGGATGCATCGGTGACGGTGGCGGTCCTCGCCAACGATATTCCCGGCGCGGACGGAGTTGCGCCCGGCACGGTTGCAGTAGTGGCCGGCACTCTGTCCGGGGCCGGTTCGCTGGCGGTCAACCCTGACGGGACGATCACCTACACGCCCGGTCCGGGCGAGGAAGGGACCGTCACGTTCGACTACACGATCCAGGACGGCGACGGTGATCCTTCGCGCGCGACGGTCACGATCACGCTGCTGGAGGATTCGGAACCGAGCGTATCGGTGAGCGGCGAGAAC
>VMTF01000041.1 GCA_013791705.1 Sphingomonadales bacterium
AAAATGCCTGCGGGAACCGAGATCAGGGTTCTTATCGCCGGGACCATGCGTGCGAAGAAAACCGATTTGCCGGAGTGCCTTTCGAACCATTGATCGACGTTGTCGATGTCGCGAGGGTTTATAGCCAGCCAGCGACCGTGGCGTCCGGCCCATGCCTTCAGCCGATCTGCACCGATACATTTGCCAATATAGAACCAGAACAGCGCTCCGAACATCGACCCGGCGGATCCGGCAACAATAACAAGCGGGAGACTCAATTTGCCCTGAGCCGCCTCATAGCCGGCCATCGACATGATCAATTCCGACGGGATCGGGGGAAAGACATTCTCCAGAAACATGAGGGCTGCAATCCCGCCGTAGCCGGACTGCTCAAAAAGTTTGAGCAACTGATCGATCATCCGTAAATGATACCGGCGGAGCAACCGCGCCGCACCTGAAATGTCGGTATTGGCGTATCTGCCTGCGCGACGCTGTCCTCAATGCCGGTGGGGAACCGAAATGTGCCGCAACCCGGCAAATCTGTCGATCTTGATAGCTATCTGGGCCGGTCGTACGAACTCTACCCGTATAATGCCCCATTCCAGAAAGGTTGCGAGGCTGTCGCAGCCGATTATTCGCGCAACGGGGATGGGACGATCCGTGTCTTGAACAGCTGCCGAAAGGGAGCGGTCGATGACCCGGTGAAGACTGCAACCGGCAAGGTGAGGATTGTGGACACGTGTCCGGGGTGAAGCTGAAAGGGTCCTTCTTCGGCCCCTTCTACGGCGACTATTGGGTGCTCGCCCATGCAGACGACTACCATCGATGGTGGGCGAACCCTCAGGGCGCTCTAGAAAGTGTATCCCAGCCCGATGGAGGCGAAGACCTGATTGGGTGAACCCGTGTCACGCACGATGGGGCTGGCTGCAACGTCCCCCTGAAGGCGTTTGTAACTGGCGATACCGAACAAGGACCATCCGGTCCGTTTGCCGCTCAGCGAGTAGGTGGCAAGGACATTGCCGCCGATGCTGGCAAAACCCCCGTCGGCATTGTAAGTGGAAAGGCCGCTGGCAGCCGATCCGGCGCCAGTGATCCCGAAGTAGTAATCGGCATAGCCCTTGCCCACGAACTCGGTGTTGATCGCCACGCGCAGGAACGTGCGCCTGCCTGCCAGCGTGCTGTATTCGACTGAGGGGCTGATCATATGGCTGCGATGCGCGCCCGCAACATCCCACACCCCGGTAACGGCCAGCGCGAGCTTGTCCGTGCGGTTGAGTACACCGCGCATGCCCACCGATCCGCGCGCGCCCAGTTCAATCGCGGTATCGAGTTCGCCGAGGGCGGCTATCCTGGAATCGCTGACATCCCCTGTGCGGTTGAAGCGAACCCCGGCCACCGGACCGAACTCGATGTCGATCTTCCTTTGCGGATCGTTGGGAACGGCATCGACGAAAAGCTGCAGACCGTTGAGCTGGAAATCGTGGCCCTTCACCGTCCCGCGCAATGTGCCGCCTGGAATGAGTTTGTAGTCGCTGGCCCCGTCGTAGGATGTCGTCACACCAATGCCGATGCCGACAGTTACGGTGTCTCCTTGTGGCGGACGGCCAGCTCCCGGCGGCGGCCCGCCTTGGGCGTGCGCGGACGGCGCCGCTGCTGCGGCCCAAAGAACCAGAAGGGCGGGAAGGGCGCGCTGCATGCGTGGGCTCCTGTGAAGGGTCATGACCGGACAATCCGGCCATCAAGAAGTTCGATCCGGCGCGGGCACTGGCCCGCGATATGCTCGTCGTGGGTCGAGATCAGGAAGCTGGTAGCCATCGTCTGGTTGATCGAGCGGATCAGGTCCATCACATGGTCTGCCGATTGCCGATCAAGATTGCCGGTCGGCTCGTCTGCCAGCACCAGCACCGGATTGTTGATAAGCGCGCGCGCCACCGCAACACGCTGGCGCTGGCCGCCCGACATTGCCGATGGCCGGTAATCCCTGCGGTCGGCAAGCCCCACGGCATCGAGCAGTTCCGTCGCCCGTTCGCGCATCGCGCGCGTTTCGCGTCCGGCAGCACAGGCCGCAGGCATCATCACATTCTCCAGTGCCGATAGATCGGGCAGCAGATGATGGAACTGAAACACGAAGCCCAAGTGCTTGCTGCGGAATTTGGTGCGCTGACCCTCGCTCGCTTGCATCAGGTCCACGCCCAGCATGTCGTGGGTGCCGCCGCTAGCGCGCATCAGCGTCCCCAGGATCGTCAGCAATGTGCTCTTGCCCGAACCGGACGGACCGAGCAGCGCGGCCATTTCGCCGGCCGCCATCGACAGGTCGATACCCTTGAGAACGAGCACCTCGGCCTCGCCTTCGCCGAAGCGCTTGGTCAGGCCGCTCACGGAAAAAATCGCTTCCGCGCTCATGCCCCGATCGCCTCCACGGGGTCGATCCGGGCGGCGTTGCGGGCGGGCAGGATTGACGCCAGCATCGCAGCCAAAGTGGTCAACGTAATCGCCAGCAGGAAATCACCCTGCGCCCGGTCAATCGGCAACCCGCCGCTGCGTACCTCGGTCACCGGCGGCAGCGGCAACAGCGCGAGCCATGCGATCACCGCGCCGACGATTGCCCCGACAAGGCCGATCAGCGTGCCTTCCAGAACGAAGATCGAAATCACCAGCCCTTTGCTGGCACCCATGGCGCGCATGATGCCGATTTCCGATTGGCGCCGGACTATGGACAATAGCATGGCGCTGGAGATGCCAACGATGATGGTGACCAGCGAAAACGCCTTGATGATGATGCCAGTACGGGCCTGTGCATCCAGCCCCTCGAACAACTGGCTGTTGTCTTCGGTCCATGCCGTGGCCTTGAGGCCGGTGGATCGGCGCAGACGTTCAGCGATGTCGGCTGCATCGGTAGCAGGGGCCACCTTGATTTCGATCCGGGAAATGCCGGTCGGCAGATCAAACAAGGCGCGGGCGGTGGTGAAGTTCATATAGACCGCCTGTCGGTCGGCGCTGGCAATGCCCAGCGTGAAGATGCCGCCAATCCGGAAACTGCGCGCGCGCCCGCGATCGGAACTCAGGCGGACCACTTGCCCGATCCTGAGGCCCAGATCACGCGCCAGCCTGCTGCCGATCAGGATACCGTCGGCGGGCAAGTTGCTGCTGCCATCGACCATGGCCGCGTCGATATCGGCAATTTCCGACAGCTTGCCCGGCATGACGCCGATGACGCCCACAGGCGCCACGGTCTGCCCACGTTCGACAAAGGCGGAGCCCCGGATTTGCGGCGATACGGCAATGATATTTGGGGTCTTTTCGATGATCGGGATGACGGGCTGCCAGATCGCAATCTGATCACGCCGGCTGAGGTCCTTTTGGAGCACCACTTGCGCGAGCCCATCCGGGGACAGGATCGCCGGATCGCGATCAGGCATTTCCAGCACGATGTGCGGGATGCTGCCAACCGTCCTCAAGGTCAGCAGGGTCGCCAATCCGCCGATGAGCGCGCTCATGAAGATGAACACGCTGACGCCCAGCGCCACGCCAGCCATCAGCAGCGCCGTCTGGCCCGGATGGGACAGCAGATGCCGGATGGCGAGCTTTACGGCATAGGGACTCATCCTATTTCGCTACCCGGACTTTTTCACCCGGCGCTGCGGATTCCGGATTGGCAAGGATGCGTTCGCCCGCCCTGATGCCGCTGGTGACGATCACCTTTTCCGCAGGCCAGTCGACAAAGCCTATCTCGCGTCCGATCACGACACCATCCGTGCCGACGATCCTGACCTTTGCCCCGCTGCTGGACTGGATGACGGCGCTGCGCGGCACACTGATTGCGCGATCCCGCTTTTCCATGACCAGATTGACCGTGACGGTCAGACCTGAAGGAACGTCGATAGCAGCGTCAACCAGGCTCAGTCGGACATCGCGCGCGCCCGTCGCGGGATCGACCCGCGGCTCGACATGCGCCACAATCGCCCTGAGCTGGCGGGTTTGCCCCGGCAAGCTGACCATTGCCTCCATTCCCGGACGGATCTCCGCGGCATAGATCTCATCGACCTCGAGGGTGACTTCCGGACTGGAAAGATCGGCCAGGCGGTAGATGATGCTCTCCAGACCGACTGTCTGCCCGGGATCGACGGGACGCTCCAGGATTACACCGGCAAAGGGCGCGCGCAGCACCCGGCGGTCGCGCAATTCGCGGACCTGCACCACGCTGGCTCGGCGGCGGCTCAGTTCCCGCTCGCCTTCGAGCACTGCGAGGCGCCGCTGCTCCACTTCACGTTTCGTTGCAAACTGGCCCAGCGCCACGAAACGGGCGAGGTCCCGCTGCGCCTGCGCCAGCGTTGCCTGCTGTGTCTGGACGGATGCTTCCGCCTCGGCAATCGCTGCCGTTTCAGGTGCGTCATCGATCCGTGCGAGGATCTGTCCCGCTGCAACCCGATCGCCGACATCAAATGGCAAAGCGATGAGTTCACCGCCGAGCGCAGGACGTATATCGACCTGCAAGCGCGGCCTGATCCTGCCATTGACCGCGAGGACCCGCTCCGCAGGTGCCACTTGGGCGACGAATGTGATCACTTCCTTTGTGCGGGGCACGAGCAGCCAGTATCCCACCAGCGCCAGAAGAATTAAGGCCAGCCCTGCGAGAATAGATTGCCGTGTGTTTATCTTCATCAGCTCCGGCTCTACCCATGAATTACAGATCGAGATAGGTGCTGACTCGCGGGTTCCGGTGCGTGGGAGGAAATTACAGGGCGCCCCCGATGACAAAGATGCCGATGCGGTAGGGTGCGTACGGAAGGCGATCTCGAGCCCGTCGTCCACCTGCTGGCAGAGACATGCTGCTCCCATTCGTAGGTCGCATCGGCATAGGAAGCGACACTCAGCACCACCAGTTCCTTGTGGTAATCGTTCAGTGTCAGGTTCTTGAAGATCGCGTTCGTCAGATCGACGATCTCAACGAAAGTGTCCGGGCTGTAGCCCATCATCCCGAAGAAATTGACCTTGGTGGGCAAGTTCTCGAACTTCTCTTTCACGTATGCAGGTAGCGTTGCGAAATCAGGATATTCGATTTGCACCCTCGAGCTGACCCTGTTGCTGAAATCGTCGCTCTAGCTCATGTGGATCTCCTCTGACCGATGTCGATCGTTTGGCTTCGCAACCTGTCCGGCGAATGCCCTTCAGCAAACTGCATTATCATGTGTTCGGCCCTGGCGTTGCCGATAGCGCGGCAGAGACCAGCCAAACATGATCGCGCCTCCGCGCAGCGCGAAGCCTACCCCGAATGCTGCGGACACACCGACTTGCCGGTCAATGCCCAGCGCGTTGGCGCCAACGAGGGTGATTGCAGCGGCCAACGCTGCGGTCACATAGATCTCGTAGGAAAAGATGATCGACCGCTCCTGGCTTAGCGTGTCACGAATGATGCCGCCGAAGCATGCCGTGATCATGCCCATGATGACGGCGACGATCGGGCCTGCGCCGGCACCGATCGCCCGTTCGGCGCCGGTCGCGGCGAACACGGCTAACCCGGCTGCATCGAGCCAGAGGATGAGCTGGTAGCGCGAGTGCACGAGGTGGGCCGTGAAGAACGCGATTGTCGAGACGAGCGCGCAGACGACCACATAGAGGGGCTGTTCGATCCACAGGACCGGATGGAGGTCGAGCAGAAGGTCGCGGAGCGTTCCGCCGCCAATCCCGGTCACGGTGCCCAGCAGGACGAATCCGACGACATCCATCTGCTTTCGTGATGCGACCAGCGCGCCAGTGAGCGAGAAAACCACAATCCCGACCCAGTCGAGGAAAGTCACGGTGCTCTCGAACATGCTATCCCCTCGTCTCTCTGTGCCACTGGCCTGACCGTGCAGTCGGTTTTGATGTGCGTTGAAGGGCAGGGCGCCATCGTGTGACGGCGCCCTGCCGCTCGAGATCAGCCGAACAGCTTGGCAGCAGTTCTTGCGACGCGCGCACCGAGATAGCGGGCCCCGGCGAGTTCATCCTCATCGGGCTGGCGGCTGCCATCGCCGCCGGCAATGGTCGTGGGGCCCTAAGCCGGCCCGCCCCCGGCCATTTCATGGGCGGCCTGTGCCGCGCCGCCCTGATAGCGGCCGCCCCATGGCCTGGCCAAA
>VMTF01000054.1 GCA_013791705.1 Sphingomonadales bacterium
CCTCAGCCTTACCAAGGATGCGCTCTACCACTGAGCTACAGCAGCACACCATTTCCGGCAGCCCGGCCGGCCTGGTGAGGCTCCCGCAGGGCAGGGCGGCGCTTTGGCTGCGGGGGGTGGCTTTGTCAAGCGCGGGAATGCCCGCGCCCGATCCGGCCCGATCACGGTTCGCGCTTGCCTGCACCGGACGCGCGCGGCAGGGATGGCGCATGAACGGAAACGGCGATGTAACGCGCGAGGAACGGCTGGCGGCCAAGCTGCGCGAGAACCTGCGGCGGCGCAAGGCCCAGGCGCGGGCCATGGAAGCGCCTGATCCCGGCGGGCCGGAGGCGGAATGCGAAACCGCCGGAGGACCGGGCGCGGGCGGCGACGGGGGACTTTCCAAAGAGCGCCCCAGCGGCTAGGGGCTTGCCCCTTCCAGACAATGCCCCGTCCAGACAACAGGGAGCCTGCCAGAACCGTGCCGCGCCTGATCCTCGTCCGCCATGGCCAGAGCCAGTGGAACCTTGAAAACCGCTTCACCGGATGGTGGGACGTCGACCTCACCGCCAAGGGCGAGGAAGAAGCCGCTGCGGCGGGCGCCTTGCTGGCCGCAAAGGGGATGTTGCCGACGGTGGCGTTCACGTCGGTGCAGACCCGCGCGATCCGGACGCTCCACCTCGCGCTGGAAACGGCCGAACGAGTGTGGATTCCCGAAACCAAGGACTGGCGGCTCAACGAACGGCACTACGGCGGGCTGACCGGGCTCGACAAGGCCGAGACCGCCGCAAAGCACGGCGAAGCGCAAGTGAAGATCTGGCGCCGCAGCTTCGATATCCCGCCGCCGGTGCTGGAGGCGGGATCGGCGTTCGATCTGGCGTCCGACCCGCGCTATGCCGGGATCGCGATCCCTGCGACCGAAAGCCTCAAGGACACGATCGCGCGCGTGCTGCCCTATTACGAGGCCGCGATCGCGCCGCAGTTGCTGGCTGGCGAGACGGTGCTGGTTTCCGCCCACGGCAACAGCCTGCGCGCACTGGTGAAGCACCTTTCGGGCATTTCCGACGCGGACATCACCGGGCTGGAAATCCCGACCGGGCAGCCGATCGTGTACGAGCTGGACGACAGCCTGACCGCGCTCGAGCGCTATTACCTGTCGGAGCGGTGAGATGACCGATCCGGCCAGCCCGCCTGTCGCGATCGTCCCGCCTGTCGCGATCGTAATGGGCAGCCAGTCCGACTGGGCGACGATGACGGGCGCGGCCGACGTTCTGGCGAAGCTGGGCGTGGCAACCGATGTGCGGATCGTTTCCGCCCACCGCACGCCCGAGCGACTCTATGCCTTTGCCAAGGGCGCGGCGGACGCGGGGCTGAAGGTGATCATCGCCGGAGCGGGCGGCGCGGCGCATCTGCCGGGGATGATCGCGGCGCTCACGCATTTGCCGGTGCTGGGCGTGCCGGTGCAATCCAAAGCGCTGTCGGGGCAGGACAGCCTGTTGTCGATCGTGCAGATGCCGGCGGGAATTCCGGTCGGCACGCTGGCGATCGGCGAGGCGGGCGCGGTGAACGCGGGGCTGCTGGCAGCGGCAATCCTGGCGACCCATGACGAGGCGCTGGCCGAACGGCTCAAGAAATATCGCGCCGCGCAGACCGACAGCGTGGCCGAGCGGCCCGCCTGACGCTATGCTTTGCCAATCATGATTCCTCCCGGCGAAACAATCGGCATTCTCGGCGGCGGCCAGCTTGGCCGGATGCTCGCCATGGCGGCGGCGCAACTCGGCTATCGCGCTCACGTCTTTTCGCCGGAAGCGGACGCGATCGCCGCGGAAGTCTGCGGCGACTTCACCATGGCCGCGTGGGACGATACCGCCGCGCTGCGCCGGTTCGCGGCCGATTGCGCGGTGGTGACCTACGAGTTCGAGAACGTGCCGGTCGCGCCGCTGGCGGCATTGGGCGCGGTGAAGCTGATGCCGGGGGTGCGAGCGCTGGAAATCGCGCAGGACCGGCTGGCCGAAAAGCGCTTCGTGACCGAACTGGGCGGCTCGCCCGCGCCGTTTCTCGCGGTCGCATCAAGGGATGACCTCAGCCACGCGATCCTGACCATCGGGACGCCGGGCATCCTCAAGACCCGGCGCGACGGCTATGACGGCAAGGGCCAGTGGCGGATCATGACCCCGGCCGACGCCGAGGCGCTGGATGCCGACGTGTTCGACCGCGAGCTGGTTTACGAGGGGTTCATCGATTTCCGCGCCGAGTTCTCGGTGCTGCTGTGCCGGGGGGCGGACGGCGACCTGCGGTTCTGGGACACACCCGAGAACGTCCACGAGGGCGGAATTCTCGCCCGCTCGACCGTGCCCGGCGGGGCGCTGGTGCAGGGCGAAGTCAACGCCGCCCGCTCGCTCGCCCGCAAGGTGGCGGTGGCGCTCGACTATGTCGGGGTGCTGTGCCTTGAATTCTTCGCGACCAAGGCCGGCCCGATCTTCAACGAGATGGCCCCGCGCGTGCACAATTCCGGGCACTGGACGATCGAGGGCGCGATCACCAGCCAGTTCGAGAACCACATCCGCGCGATCTGCGGGCTGCCGCTGGGCGAAACCACGCTGGCCGCGCGCGGCGTGAAGATGAACAACCTGATCGGTGACGCCGCACATGACTGGGCGGCGATCCTGTCCGACCCGTCCAATCACCTGCACCTCTATGGCAAGGCGGCGGCGCGGCCGGGGCGCAAGATGGGCCATGTGACCCGGCTTGTCCTGAAGTGAGCAGTTGAAGGTTAGCCACAATCAATCCACAGGCCACCAACACGATCTCAGCCTCAGTTTGCCGACGTTCTGATTCCCTTTGTCGGATAAAACTTGCTCCGCGAGGCGTTCTTTGATTCTAAGGGCTTCGGCCATTCGGGGGAAACATGTTCCAGCACCTCACATCGATTGTGGCGATCGATCGACACGGTGCGATCGGTTGCAAAAATCGGCTGCCGTGGTCGATAAAGAGCGACATGGCGTTCTTCCGAAAGAGCACCATGGGCAAATCGATCATTATGGGTCGCAAGACCTATGAATCGATCGGCGGTTGCCTAAAGGGGCGCCACAATCTCGTGCTGTCCCACAACAGCCGAGTTTTCGAGTCTAGCGAAACGTGCCGTCTAGTAAATTCGGTCAAAGAAGCACTTGCTGCCGCCACGCAACAAGGTGGGGCCGAGACGTTTGTAATTGGCGGAGCCACGACATATTCGGAATTTGCGCCATACGTTGATCGCTACCTTGCCACGATTGTTGATCATTCGGCTGCCGATGCCGACGCATTCCTTGACGAACACGTTGTGAGCGAGTTCAATCGCTGGCAAGCGCATGAAATAGCAAGATTTCCTGCTGTGTCCGGCCAAGACGAGTTCGCATTCAAAATCGTTGAGTTTTCTGCGCCCGATGCGCACGAGCGCGTTGAGATGCGAAAAGCTCTGGCGAACAGGTTTTTGGAAAAACACCTTAATCAAGTTCACGCAAAAGGTCGGTCCAAGGCAACAAAGGACAAATCTGCGCAAGCTGCCTACTCGTTCTGATTGCGATTGAAGCCGCAGGCGGATAGTCGCACTTTGATGCACCGCCTAGACAGCCGCCTGCCCGTTCCCGACCAGCTCAAGGGCGCCGTGATCGCGCTCGGCAATTTCGACGGGTTTCACGCCGGCCATCAGGCCGTGGTGGGCGAGGCGATCCGTTGGGCGCGCAGCGAAGGGCGGCCCGCGATCGTTGCGACGTTCGATCCCCATCCCAAGCGGTTCTTCGTGCCCGACGCGCCGTGGTTTCGCCTGACCACGCTGGATCAGCGCGCGGACCTGTTCGCGGCGGCGGGGGCCGACGCGATGCTGGTGATCCACTTCGACGCAGGCGTGGCGGCGATGACCGGGCCGGAATGGATCGAGCAGGTGCTGCACCACCAGTTCGGCGCGGGCGGAGTGGTGACCGGCGAGGATTTCACGTTCGGCAAGGGCCGCAGCGGGACTGTGACGGCGCTGCGGGAAATCGGCGCGCGCTTCGGGATCGGCGCGAAAGCGGTGCGCGAAGTGCTGGACGAGGGCGCGCCGATCTCCTCGACCCGCATCCGCGCCGCGCTGGAAGCGGGCGACTGCGCGACCGCGACCCGGCTGCTGACCCGGCCCTATACGGTGCGCGGCGTGGTCCAGCATGGCGATCAGGTGGGCCGGAAGATCGGTTTCCCGACCGCCAACCTCTCGCTGTGGCACTACATGCGGCCGCGCTATGGCATCTATGCGGTGCGCGGGCGGCTGCCGGCGAACGGCGAATTCGGCGGCCTGGTGCGCGACGGGGCGGCCAATGTCGGCATCCGCCCGACGTTCGATCCGCCGGTCGAATGGCTGGAGCCCTATTTCTTCGACTTTTCGGGCGACCTTTACGGGCAGGAAATCGAAGTGGAACTGCACGCTTTCATCCGGCCCGAGGCGAAGTTCGACAGCCTGCCGGAACTCGAAGCGCAGATCGCGGCGGACTGCGTGGCGGCGCGGGAGTTGCTCGCGCGGGACTAGTTTGCAGGAATCCGCGCAGGTCGCTAAGGCGCCCCGATCATGACCGAACAGCCGCCCGCAGACGCACCAGACTACCGCAGCACCGTCTTCCTGCCGAAGACCGGGTTTCCGATGAAAGCCGGGCTCCCCCAGAAGGAGCCGGGCATTCTGGCGCGCTGGCAAGCCGAAGACCTTTATCGCAAACTGCGCGAAGCCCGCGCGGGCCGCGAAAAGTTCATCCTGCACGATGGCCCGCCTTATGCGAACGGCGATATCCATGTCGGCCACGCGCTGAACCATATCCTGAAGGACATGGTGGTGCGCACCCAAAGCCTGCTCGGCAAGGACGCGCCCTATGTGCCCGGATGGGATTGCCATGGCCTTCCGATCGAGTGGAAGGTCGAGGAGCAGTATCGCAAGAAGAAGCTCGACAAGGATCAGGTCGATCCGGACGAGTTCCGCGCCGAATGCCGCGCCTATGCGCAGAAGTGGGTCGATACCCAGCGCGGGCAATTGAAGCGGCTGGGCGTCAATGCCGACTGGGACCATCCCTACCTGACGATGGATTTCGCCAGCGAGGCGACCATCGTGAGCGAGCTGCTGAAGTTTGCGGAAAGCGGGCAGCTCTATCGCGGGGCCAAGCCGGTGATGTGGTCGCCGGTCGAGAAGACCGCGCTGGCCGAGGCCGAGGTGGAATACGAGGATATCGTTTCCACGCAGGTAGATGTGGCGTTCGAGATTGTGGAATCGCCGATTGCGGAACTGGTCGGCGCTCATGCGGTGATCTGGACGACGACGCCGTGGACGATCCCGGTGAACCAGGCTTTGGCTTATGGGGCGGAGGTTAGCTATATTCTCGCTGACTTCAGATGCGAGGACGGCTCGACTATCTCTGTTCTCGTCGCAGCAGACTTGATCGCAAATTTTGAGGCACGTGTCGGCACACCGTTTCTGAACGATCTTTTCCTTCGGAAACATATCAAGGGCTCCGACCTCGCCGGAACCATTGCCCGCCACCCGATGCACGAACTCGGCGGGTTCTTCGCCAGGCCGCGTCCGTTCCTCCCCGGCGATTTCGTCACCACCGAGAGCGGCACCGGGCTGGTCCACATGGCGCCGGACCACGGCGAGGACGACTTCGCGCTGTGCAAGGCGCACGGGATCGAGCCGGTCTTCGCGGTGGAAGGCGACGGCAAGTATCGCGCCGACTGGGCATGGCTCGGCGGCGAAGGCAGCGTGATCAATCCGAAGTTCAACGCGCCGGACGGGCCGATCTGCACCGCCTTGCACGAAGCCGGCGGGTTGCTGGCGGCGAGCGCGGACTACAGGCATTCCTATCCGCATTCGTGGCGGTCCAAGGCCAAGGTGATCTACCGCTGCACGCCGCAGTGGTTCGTGCCGATGGATACCGAGCGGGCGAACGGAACCTTGCGCGAAGTGGCGCTCAAGGCGATCAGCGACACCCGCTGGGTGCCCGAGAAGGGCGAAAACCGCATCCGTTCGATGGTTGAAGGACGGCCCGACTGGGTGCTCTCGCGCCAGCGGGCGTGGGGCGTGCCGATCACGCTGTTCGTGAAGAAGGGCACCAACCAGTATCTGGCCGACCCGGCGGTCAACGCCCGGATCGTTGCGGCGCTGCGCGAGGCGGGCGTCGATGCCTGGTCCGAGGCCCGCGCGCAGGAGTATCTGGGGGCCGACCACGACGCCGACGACTATGAGCGCGTCACCGACATTCTCGACGTGTGGTTCGATTCGGGCAGCACCCATGCCTTCGTGCTGGAGAGCGGGCGCTGGCCCGACCTGCTGCGCCCCGCTGGCTGGTCCGGCCCGCACGCCGACCTTTACCTCGAAGGCAGCGACCAGCATCGCGGCTGGTTCCAGTCCTCGCTGCTCGAAGCCTGCGCGACGCGCGGGGCTGCGCCCTACAAGGCGGTGCTGACTCACGGCTTCACGATGGACGCCAAGGGCATGAAGATGTCCAAGTCGCTGGGCAACACGGTCGATCCGCTCAAGGTCATGCAGACTTATGGCGCGGATATCGTGCGGCTCTGGGCGCTTTCGGTCGATTACACCGAGGACCACCGGATCGGCGACGAGATCCTCAAGGGCGTGGCCGACCAGTATCGCAAGCTGCGCAACACCTTCCGCTACCTGCTGGGCGCGCTGGACGGGTATGACGGCAGCGAGGGCGTTGCCCCGGCGGAAATGCCCGAGCTGGAACGCTATGTGCTGGCACTGCTGACCCGGCTCGACGAGACGCTGCGGCAGGCGATCGCCGACTTCGATTTCAACACTTATGTGCGCGCGCTGAGCGACTTCTGCAACGACGACTTGTCGGCGTTCTTCTTCGATATCCGCAAGGACAGCCTCTATTGCGACGGTCCGGCCGACCCGAAGCGGCGGGCCTATCGCACCGTGCTGGACGTGCTGTTCCACGCGCTGGTGCGCTATGCCGCGCCGGTGCTGGTGTTCACCGCCGAGGAAGTGTGGGGCACGCGCTATCCCGATGGGGGCAGCGTCCATCTGCTGGAATGGCCCAACATCGCGGCCGACACCGGCGTCGATCTTGCCAGGTGGGACGAATTGCGCGCGCTGCGGGCGCAAGTGCTTGAGGCGATCGAGCCGCTGCGGCGCGAGAAGGTGCTGGGTTCGGGGCTGGAAGCCGAAGTCGCCGTGCCGGCCGGCGCACCGGATGCCGAAGGCGGCCTGGCCGGGCTGGCCGAACTGTTCATCACCGCGAAAGTGACGCGCGGGCAGGGCGAGTCGGTGACCGTTTCGCGCACCTATGACCACAAGTGCGGCCGCTGCTGGCGCCACCTGCCCGACGTGGCCGAGGATGGCGCGCTGTGCGGACGCTGCGAGAGCACGGTGGCCGCGCTGGACGCGGTTTCATGAGCGCCGCCGGCCCGACCGGCGTGGTGCGGCGGCGGCTGACCGGGCTCGGCATCGCGCTGCTGGTGTTCGGGCTCGACCGGCTGATCAAGCTGTTCGTCGAGAAAAAGCTGCATCTGCCCCACCGGCAGGTGATCGAGCTGGTGCCGTTCTTCGATCTGCGCTGGGCGCAGAACTATGGTGTCTCGTTCTCGCTGCTTTCCGCGACCAGCCTCGAAATGCGCTGGCTGCTGGTGCTGCTGACCCTGGCGATCAGCGCGGGCGTGCTGTTCTGGCTGCTGCGCGAGACGGCAATGGCCGAGATCGGCGCACTCGGGCTGGTGCTGGGCGGAGCGCTCGGCAACATTCACGACCGGGCCTACAAGGGCTTCGTGGTTGACTATGCCGACCTCCATTTCGGCCAGTTCCGGCCGTTCCAGATCTTCAACCTGGCCGATGCCGCGATCAGCATCGGTGTCGTGATTATCCTTGCCCGCTCGTTCCTTTCGCGCGAAAAGCACGAACACCAAACGGGCGGCCAATCGGCGCAAGCGCCCTCGGAGAGTTGAATTCATGCGCAAGATTTCCGTCACCAAGACCGGCGCGATCGTTACTCTCGTCTCGGCTGCGGCGCTGCTCGCCGGCTGCGGTTCGAGCGGCGGATTGCTCGGCCGCGCCCGCCCCGACGAGTTCGCGGTGCAGCGCCAGGCGCCGCTGGTCGTGCCGCCGGACTTCGCGCTGACCCCGCCCCGCCCGGGCGCCCCCCGGCCGAACGATACGACCGCCTCGCAGCAGTCGCTCGACGCGCTGTTCGGCGGCTCGGCCCCGCGCAGCGAAATCGAGAAGAATACGGTGAGCAAGGCCGGCACTCCTGCGCCGGGCATCCGCTCGGGCGTGGGCGACGCGCAGACCAATACCGTCGCCAAGGGCCAGTTGACCCGCGACATCGTGGCCGCACCGCAGGGCGATGGCCGCGAGGCGCAGGCGGTGATCCCGGGCTGATCGGCCGGGAGCCGTCCCGGCGGCGGGGCTTGCCGGGCTGAGGGCCTTGCCGGATTGCGGGGTATCAGGAGCAGGGCCAAAATCAGGAACCGGAATCGCCTGATACGCCACCGGCCCTGGAGCATCGCGCCGCTGCGCAGCGCGAGCACATAACCGAGGGATTGCGATCATGAGTGGTGCGGATGTCGTCATCGTCGGTGCGGGCCATGCCGGAGCGCAGGCCGCCATCGCGCTGCGGCAGAACGGCTTCGCCGGAACGGTGGCGATGATCGGGCGCGAACCCGAACCGCCCTATGAACGCCCCCCGCTCTCCAAGGAATATTTTGCCCGCGAAAAGACCTTCGAGCGGCTCTACATCCGTCCGCCGCAGTTCTGGGGCGAGAAGGATATTGACCTCAAGCTGAGCACGGAAGTGGGCGCGGTCGATCCGGCCGCGAAGGTGCTCACGCTCTCGGACGGAACCCGCTTCACGTATGGCACGCTGATCTGGGCCGCCGGCGGCGATCCCCGACGCCTGACCTGCAAGGGCGCGGAGTTGGCCGGCGTCCATGCGGTGCGCACCCGGGCCGATTGCGACCGGCTGATGGCCGAGATCGACGGCGGCGTGAAGAACATCGTGGTGATCGGCGGCGGCTACATCGGGCTGGAAGCAGCGGCGGTGCTGACCAAGCTGGGCTGCACGGTGACGCTGCTCGAAGCGCTTCCGCGCGTGCTGGCGCGCGTCGCCGGGCCGGAACTGTCCGCATTCTACGAGGCCGAGCACCGCGCGCACGGTGTGGACCTGCGCACCGGGGTGAGCGTCGAAAGCCTTGAAGGGGCCGAAGGGGGCCGCGTGACTGGCGTGAAGCTGGCCGACGGGACGGTGATCCCGGCCGACGCGGTGATCGTGGGCATCGGCATCGTCGCCGCCGTCGGCCCGCTGATCGCGGCCGGTGCGGCCGGGGCCAACGGCGTCGACATCGATGAATACTGCCGGACCTCACTGCCTGACATCTATGCGGTGGGCGACTGCGCGGCCTTTGCCTGCGATTATGCGGGCGGCGCGGTGCTGCGGGTCGAATCGGTGCAGAACGCCAACGATCAGGCAACTTGCGTGGCCAAGGCAATCTGCGGCGATGAACACCCCTACCACGCCTTCCCGTGGTTCTGGTCGAACCAGTACGACCTCAAGCTCCAGACCGCCGGGATCAACGCCGGCTATGACCAGGTGGTTACGCGCGGCAGCCCGGCGGACCGCTCGTTCTCGGTGGTTTACCTCAAGGGCGGCAAGCTGATCGCGCTAGACTGCGTCAACATGGTCAAGGACTATGTGCAGGGCCGCAAGCTGATCGAAGCCGGAGTCTCGCCGGATGCCGAACTGCTGGCCGATGCGAGCGTGCCGCTGAAGGAACTGATGCCGGCCTGACCGCGTGCGTTCAGCCGGACTTGCGGACCGCTCCGATATAGTCGCCCTTGCCGAGTTCGACGCCTTTCATCCGCAGGATGTCGTAGGCGGTCGTCACATGAAAATAGAAGTTGGGCTGCGAGAACGAGAGCAGGAAATTCTCGGCGACGAAGTCCATGCAGTAGGCGCTGAATTCAAACCGCATCGGCCGCCCGACGAAGCTCTCGATTTCGTCGGGATCGATCGCTTCCAGCGCCGCGATCGTTTGCGCCACCCGCTCGCGAAGATCGGCGAACGTTTCCGGAGGCTTGGTCATGTCGGGCGAGAACGTGCCCTTGCGCACACCCTCGATCGCACCGAGCGAATGGACCGCAGCCGATTTGACCTGATAGGCGAACGGCAACATGTCATCCGCCAATCGCGCCTGGATCAGCGCGTCCGGCGTCCAGCCCTTGGCGTGGCAAAAGGCTTCGGCCTTGTCGATCAGGTGCGACACCGATCGAAGGAGTTGCAGGTAAGACGGAATGGTCGCCGAATAGAGTGTGAAGGCCATGTCGCTTTCTCCCAGAATCGCGATCGCTTTTGCGCTGACACCATACATGCCTCCAAATGCCGGGGAGCGCGAGGCCTGCGCTTGCGTTCCTGTTAGAGCCTTTGCCGTTTCAGTCGGCCCCGGCCCACTCCCGCAGCGCCCATTGCGCCGCTTCGGCCACCGCCGCGTCCGGATCACCCGTCAGCGCTTGCACATGCGGCACCAGCGCGCGGTCGCCGCTGTTGCCGGCCGCGTAGAGGCAATTGCGCACGAAGCGGTCCCGCCCGATGCGTTTGATCGGCGAGCCGGAGAAGAGGGCGCGGAAGCCCGCATCGTCGAGCGCCAGCAGTTCGGCAAGTCGCGGCGCGGCGAGTTCGGCGCGGGGGCGGAAGGCGCGCATGGTGTGAGCGTTTTCCGCAAACTTGTTCCACGGGCAGACGGCGAGGCAATCGTCGCAGCCGTAGATGCGGTTGCCGAGCGCCTTGCGGAATTCGGACGGGATCGGGCCCTTATGCTCAATGGTCAGGTAGGAAATGCAGCGGCGCGCATCGAGCCGGTAGGGCGCTGGGAATGCCTGCGTCGGGCAGGCCTGCTGGCAGGCAGTGCACGAGCCGCAGTGGTCGGTGGCGGGCGAATCCGGCTCCAGCGCCAGCGTGGTGTAGATCGCGCCGAGGAACAGCCACGAGCCGTGCGCCTGGCTGACGAGATTGGTGTGCTTGCCCTGCCAGCCGAGCCCGGCAGCTTGCCCGAGCGGTTTTTCCATCACCGGGGCGGTATCGACGAAAACCTTTAACCCGATCTCGCCCAGCCCGCGCCGCGCGGCTTCGGCGACGAGCCAGCGGGCGAGCGCCTTGAGCGCTTTCTTGACGGTGTCGTGATAATCCGCCCCCTGCGCATAGACCGAGATGCGGGCGCGATCCGGGTGGGCGGCCAGCGCCAGCGGATCGGTGGCGGGGGCATAGCTCATCCCGAGCGCGATCACGCTTTGCGCTTCGCCCCAGAGCGCTTGCGGCGAGCGGCGCTGATCGGCGCGGGCTTCCATCCACGCCATCTGGCCGTGCATCCCGGATTCCAGCCATTCGCCAAGGCGCGCGGCGGCCTGCCGGTCTTGGCCCGCGGGGCGGCGAACGCCCGCGCCGCCCCCCCCGTGTCGCGGCGGCGCCGCGCGCCGCCGGGGGCCCCCGCGGGCGTGCGGGGCGCGCTCCCCACC
>VMTF01000055.1 GCA_013791705.1 Sphingomonadales bacterium
CAGGTACATCTGGTCCTGCACCAGCATCTCGTGTTCGAGCGGGAAGACGCAAGGCGTATCGACGCGGTCGCCGCGCACGACCAGTTCCAGCGTTACCACATCCCGCTCGACATCGACGAAGTAAAGTGGCCGCCAGCGCGCCTGCCGGGAACTGGTCGTGCGCGGCGACCGAGTCGATACGCCTTGCGTCTTCCCGCTCGAACACGAGATGCTGGTGCAGGACCAGATGTACCTGAGCGGCGTCAACGTGCCCCAGGTCCATGGCTGGATCGACAATCCACGCTGCTACATCATGGACCGCGTGGCCGGCATTCCCGGCTTTGACGGCGCGAGCGAGGACCAGCGCCGCTCGGTCATGCGCGAATACATGAAGCTGCTGGCGCATATGCACAGCCTGCCGGTCCAGCCGTTCAAGGACGCCGGAATCCAGCACGCCACCGATCCGGCCGAAGCCCACCTCGTTGGCCCGCGGCAGTTCGAGGACGTGATCTATCGCAGCACCCGGCAGCGGCCCGATCCGTTCATCGAATTCATTCTGGGCTGGCTGCGGCGCAATCCACCCAAATCGACCGGGCGCGAGGCGATCGTCACCTGGGATTCGGGCCAGTTCCACCAGCAGGACGGCAAGCTGGTCGCGATGATCGACGTCGAGCTTGGCCACATCGGCGATCCGATGATGGACCTTGCCGCCTTCCGTATGCGCGACACCGTGCTGCACTACGGCGACATTCGCGAACTCTACAAGGAATACGAGGAGTTTTCGGGCCAGCCGGTCGATCTGGACGCGATCAAGTGGCACCACCTGTTCTTCACGATGACGAACGCACTGTCGTTTCACGTCTCGCTGCCGCGCCGACGCCTGAATCCGATTACATGACCAATCTGCAGTGGGTGAACGAGACCAATCTTTTCGCGATCGACGCGCTGGCAGAATACCTCGATCTCGATTTGCCCCAGATCGAACTGCCCGAACCGGAAATCACGCAAGTCGCCCAGCCGTTCGAGCACATGGTCCGCAGCCTGACCCGGATCGAGGCGGGCAACGATTTCGCCCAGCATCAGGTCCGCATTCTCTTCCGCCTCGCCCGCCACCTCCAGCGCTGGGATCAGGTCGGCCGGGAAATCGAACAAGCGACGTTCGACGATGTCGCCGCCCTCACCGGCAAGCGACCGGCCGATTGGCACGAGAGCGAACAGATGCTGGAAGATTTCGTGCTGTCCGACAACGGCACGCACGATCTGGAACTGATCCACCTGTTCAACCGCAAGTTGCAGCGCGCCCAGGCGCTCAATGGCCCGGTCGGTTCGGCCATGGCGCGGCACAACCCGATCCAGCGCTTCGACGGGCGAAAGGTGGCCTGAAGCTCGGTTCGTCGCAAAGTCGGAACCACGCGGCGCCTCGGACATTATGATCCATGTCAGATGCGGCTGCTGCTTCTCCCAGCAGCCGCCCGGCAGAAGGAGTGTCTCATGGCGCTTACCTACTCACACAGATCCCGTCCCGATGCGTGGTCGATGCCGCGCCAGCCGCTTGATCCGGTGATGCGGCGGATGGCCTATGGCCCGATCCGTCCGATGGCCGAAGATCGTGACCGTCCATTGTGGCACTGGCTGCTCGGCCGCAGATAAGGTCGGGATCATAAACGGGGATTGACCGACCGGCGTCGGAGGGGTCCGTGTTTACTTTTCGTTCCGCGCAGGCCATCTGAGCCTGATGGTTCCCCTGGCCCTTCCCGCGCTCCACGCAAGCCATGGCGGCTGCTGGCTGCGCGACGGGCAGGCGACGCGGGCGATCGGCAAGGGCGAGGCGATCATGGCGGCGGCCGATACGCCGCTGTTGCTGCTCAATGCTCCGCTGGTGGCAAGCCGGCTCGGCTATCCTGACTTGTCCGGGCTGGACCTGCTTGAGCTGTTTGCGTTCATTCATCCGGCCCGCTTCGTGGTGCCGACGCCCAAGGGCCTGGCCCATGCGCTGAGCCTTCCCGAGCCTGCGACGGACGGCGATGTGCCGGACCTGCTCCAACAGGCGGCAGAAGCGTTGCTGGCGACCTGCCAGAGCGCCGACTGGGCCGAGCGGGAGGGAGCCTGGACCCAGCTCCAGTCGCTGGCGCGGCTGCGCTGGCCCTGGGCGACCTTGCTCGGCGGACGGATCAGCAAGCCGCAACGATCCGAACGCTGGCTCTTCACCCGTCTGCCGGAATGGGACGAGACGCCGGAACGAGCGCAGCCGGCGCAAGTCTCGCTCGATCAGACCGAAGTGCTTGAGCGGCTCGCGCGGCTGACCGGCAGCGATGCCGAAAACCGCCCGACGCAGCGGGATTATGCCGCGCAAGTGGCCCACGTCTTTGCGCCCCGGCAGCGCGAAGCCCAGCCCCACCTGCTGCTGGCACAGGCCGGAACCGGGATCGGCAAGACGCTGGGCTATCTCGCGCCGGCCTCGCTCTGGACAGAAAAATCAGGCGGCACGGTCTGGGTCTCGACCTATACCAAGGCCCTCCAGCGGCAATTGCGGCGCGAAAGCCGGCGCGGCTGGCCCAACACGCGGGCGGACGGCTCGCAGCCGGTGGTCGTGCGCAAGGGGCGTGAGAACTACTTGTGCCTGCTGAACCTCGAAGATGCGTTGCAAGGCAGCTTTGGCGGACGGGCCGCGATCCTGGCGCAACTGGTGGCGCGCTGGGCCGCCTATTCGCAGGACGGCGACATGATCGGCGGCGATCTGCCGGGCTGGCTCGGCACGCTGTTTCGCCAGCGCGGCGTGACCGCGCTGACCGACCGGCGCGGCGAGTGTGTCTATGCCGGCTGTCCGCACTATCGGAAGTGCTTTATCGAGCGGGCCAGCCGGGCCAGTGCGCAGGCAGATCTGGTGATCGCCAATCATGCCCTTGTCATGGTCAATGCGGCGCGCGGGCGCGACGCGGCGGCCCGGCCGACCCGGATCGTGTTCGACGAAGGCCACCATGTGTTCGAGGCGGCCGATTCCACCTTTGCCGCCGCGCTAACCGGGGCGGAAACGATCGAACTGCGCCGCTGGGTGATCGGGCCGGAGCGTGGCTCCAAGGGCCGCCGCCGCGGGCTTTCGGCGCGGTTGGCCGACATCGCAAGCTATGACGATGCCGGGGGGAAGGCGATTGCCGCCGCGCGTGAGGCGGCCGAAGCCCTGCCCGGCGAAGGGTGGCTGCAACGGCTGAACGAAGGCGCGCCGTCCGGGCCGCTGGAGGAGCTGCTCGCCGGCGTCCGTGCGGTCGTCTATGCCCGCGACGAGAGCGGCGGGCAGGAGGCGGGCTATGGCCTCGAGACCGAAGCCGCGCAATTGCCCGGCGAATTCATCGAGCTGGCCGGACAGGCTCAGGCCGCGCTCAATGCCTTGCGCCAGCCGCTGATCCGGCTCGGCGTGCGGCTTGAGGCGATCCTGGCCGAACCGCCCGACTGGCTCGATCCGCAAGGCCGCGCCCGGATCGAAGGCGCCCGCCATTCACTCGCCTGGCGGATCGATCTGCTGGCAGCGTGGCAGGCGCTGCTCGAACGATTGGGCGGGCCTGCGGACCCGGAGTTCGTCGACTGGCTGGCGGTCGACCGTTCGGACGCGCGCGAATTCGATATCGGGCTGCACCGCCACTACCTCGATCCGATGAAGCCGTTTGCGCGAACCGTGCTGGAGCCGGCCCACGGGGTGATGCTGACCTCGGCCACGCTGATGGACCGGGCCGGAAGCGAGGAAGCGGCGGATGACTGGGATGCCGCTATTGCCCGCTCCGGCGCCGCGTATATTGACGGCTCACCGCGGCTCACATTGGCGCAAAGTCCGTTCGATTATGGCGCGCAAGCAGAAGTCCTGATCGTGACCGACGTGGCGAAGGGCGATATTCCGGCGCTGGCTGCCGCCTATGGGCGTCTGGTCGAGGCGGCGGGCGGAGGCGCGCTCGGCCTGTTCACCGCGATCCGGCGGCTGCGCGCGGTCTATGGCCGGATTGCCGACCGGCTGGCGCGCGGCGGGCTGCCGCTTTACGCCCAGCACGTCGATCCGATCGATACCGGAACGCTGGTCGATATCTTCCGCGATGATCCGCGCGCCAGCCTGCTGGGCACCGATGCGCTGCGCGACGGGGTGGACGTGCCGGGCCATTCGCTGCGGCTGGTGGTGATGGAGCAGGTTCCCTGGCCCAAGCCTTCGATCCTGCACCGGGCGCGCCGGGCGGCCCAGATCGGCCGGGGCCAGCTCAACGGGGGCCGTGGCGGCAGTGCCCATGATGACCGCATCATCCGTGCGCGGCTGGCGCAGGCGTTCGGGCGGCTGATCCGCAGCAAGGACGATCACGGCCACTTCGTCGTGCTGTCGTCCGCCTTTCCCAGCCGCTTGCTGAGCGCGTTTCCGGCCGGGACGCCGATCCGGCGCTGCACGCTCGATGAGGCTTTACAACGCGTCGCGAGCGGTGTTCCTGCGGCCCATTCCGAATCCCTGCCCGAACACGGGCCCGAGCGAAGCCGGACGGGTGAACTGCCGCCATGAAGATTGCTGCCGAATGAAAACCCCCAAATGAAAACCCTCGGTCTGTTCCGGCACGCCAAGTCTGACTGGCACGACGCGGTCGCGCGCGATTTCGACCGGCCGCTCAATGGGCGCGGGCGCAAGGGCGCCGCCGTGATGGGTCGTCACATCTTCGCACACGGCATTGCCTGGCAGCGCGTGCTGGCTTCGCCGGCGGTCCGCGCGGCCCAGACGATCGAACTGGCGGCGGCCGAATTCCAGTTGACGATCCCGCTGGAGTGGGACCGCCGGATTTATCTAGCCAGTTCAGCGACCTTGGCCGATGTGCTGCGCGAACAATCCGACGAGATCGACCGGGTCTTGATGGTCGGCCACAATCCGAGCCTTGAAGACCTGATCTTCGATCTCGTGCCGGAAGATGGTTCCTCACCGCTGCGGGCAATCGTCGAGGAGAAGTTTCCCACGGCAACATATGCCGTCATGGAACTGGCCATCGATCGCTGGGAAGACCTTGACGACGGATGCGCCAAGCTGGTCCACCTGATGCGGCCGCGAGATATCGACGCAGACCTTGGCCCGCAACTGATCGAGGATTAAGCGTCCAGCGCGGCAGCAAGGCGGTCCCGGATGGCTCTCATCCGCGCGACCAGATTATCATCAGTCGCCATGGTCGCCGGTGCGTCCTGCGACGCGTCAGCCGGACCACCCGCCGCGTCGGGGGCTGCCGGTCCGGCCTCGCCGGTGGCGTCCCTGCCTTCCAGCACCAGCCGCGCACCGCGCAAGGTGTAGCCCTCCCGGTGGACGAGCCGATCGATCGTTTCCACCAGCGGGACATCGGCCGGCCGGTAATACCGCCGGCCGCCGCTGCGTTTCAGCGGCCGCAGCAGGGGAAACTGTTCTTCCCAATAGCGCAGGACATGCTGGCGGATGCCAAGTGCGGAGGCGACTTCGCCAATCGTGCGCAGCGCGTCGGGTGCCTTGCCATCCTCGAATTTGGTGGCATCAAACAAGGTCGGAGTTCCGCCGCCGCTCATGCGCCGGCAATCTGATCCTTGAGCATCTGGCTGGCCCGAAACGTCATCACCCGGCGCGGCGTGATCGGCACTTCCACCCCGGTTTTCGGATTGCGGCCGACCCGCTCCGCCTTGTCGCGCAGCAGGAATGTGCCGAAACCCGAAATCTTGACGTTTTCCCCTTCCGCCAGTGCATCGCACATGTGGCGCAGGAGCGATTCAACCAGTTCAAGCGATTCGGCGCGCGAGAAGCCGAGTTTGCGATTGATCGCATCAGCCAGATCGGCGCGCGTTAGCGTACTCATCGAACGCATCAAAGCCCCTTCCCCCAAGAACAAGCGTTACCCTGATTCCCGATCACGTAGATTACAACGCGTATCAGGAAACGCAACCTAATCGACTGACCGGCAACGGAAACTGGGCAAATTCCGCACCGAACCATTGCTTTCGCCGTGCTGCGCGCGCGAAAACAGGCCCCGGTTCACACCCGGATCAGGCTTGCACCCCAGGTAAATCCGCCGCCCATCGCTTCGAGCATGACCAGTTGGCCCGGTTTGATCCGACCGTCGCGAACCGCGACATCAAGCGCCAGCGGAACCGAAGCTGCCGAAGTGTTGGCGTGCTGATCGACGGTAATCACGACCTTTTCCGGCGCCAGGCCCAACTTCTTCGCCGTGCCGTCCAGAATGCGCTTGTTGGCCTGGTGCGGCACCACCCAGTCAAGCTGATCGGCCGTAATTCCGGTTTCTTCCAGCACTTCGCGCAACACGTCGGCAAGATTGGTCACCGCGTGCCGGAACACTTCCTTGCCCTTCATCCGTACCTTGCCCACCGTGCCCGTGGTTGAGGGGCCGCCATCGACGAACAGCAACTGGTTGTGCGTGCCATCGGCGTGGAGCCGGGTGGCAAGCACGCCCGGAGCATCGGGAGCGTCGCTGTCGCGCGCTTCCAGCACGATCGCGCCGGCCCCGTCGCCGAACAGCACGCAAGTGGTGCGATCCTCCCAGTCCAGAATGCGGCTGAAAGTCTCCGCCCCGATCACCAGCGCGCGCCGGGCCATCCCGGTGCGGAGCATCGAGTCGGCGACGCCCAGCGCATAGAGGAACCCCGAACACACCGCCGCGACATCGAATGCGATGCCGCCGCAGGCGCCCAGCGCTTCTTGCACGATCGTGGCGGAAGCGGGGAACGTCTGGTCGGGCGTCGCCGTGGCGAGGATGATGAGATCGATCGACGAAGGTTCGATTCCGGCGGCAGCGACGGCATTGCGCGCGGCGATGATCGCCAGCGTCGCGGTCGTCTCCCCTTCCCCGGCGATATATCGCTGGCGAATGCCGGTGCGCTCGACGATCCACTCGTCAGTCGTATCGACCTGCTGCGCGAGTTCCGCGTTGCTGACCACCCGGGCCGGCAACCCGGAACCCGTGCCGATAAGCACCGAACGACGACCCATCACGCACTTCCTTCGCTTTTTGCCTTTTTGGCGCTGCGGCTGGTCTGGCGCAAGCTATCCGCTCCGACGCGGGCAAGATCGATAGCGATCCGCTCGGTCAGGTTTTCCTCCAGCAGACGGGCCGCGACCGCAACCGCGTTGGCAACGCCGACCGCATTGGCGCTGCCGTGGCTTTTTACCACGACGCCGTTGAGCCCGAGAAAGACCGCACCGTTGTGATTGTTCGGATCAAGATGGTGCTTGAGCAATTCGGTTGCCGGGCGCGAAATCAGGAAGCCGATCTTCGAACGGATCGAACTCGCGAACGAGCGGCGCAGCAGGTCGGCCACGAACCGGGCCGTTCCTTCCACCGCTTTCAGCGCGATATTGCCGGAAAATCCGTCGGTAATCACGACATCGACATCGCCGCGACAGATCTTGTCCGCCTCGGTGAAGCCCTCGAACGACATCGCCAGTTCGTCGGCGGCCGCCTTCAGGTCGTTGGCGGCAACCTTCAAGGTGTCGGTGCCCTTGATTTCCTCGGTGCCGATGTTGAGCAGCCGCACGCGCGGCGAATCGAGCCCGGTGACGATCCGGGAATAGGCCGCCCCCATGATCGCGAACTGAACAAGGTTGCGCGCATCGCAATCCGTGTTGGCACCAAGATCCAGCATGACGAGATCGTTCTCGCCAAGTGTCGGCAACAAGGCCGCGAGTGCCGGACGGTCGATGCCCGGCAGAGTGCGCAGCGCGAGCTTGCTGATCGCCATCAGGGCGCCGGTATTGCCGGCGCTGACTGCTGCCCCGGCGTGCCCTTGCTTCACCGCGTCAACCGCCATCCCCATCGACGTGGTCTTGGCCCGGCGCAGCGCCTGGCTTGGCCGGTCTTCGCCACTGATCGTATCGGGCGCGTGGAGAATTTCCGAAGCGGCCCGCAAGTTGGGGTGATTTTCAAGCGCGGCCTTGATCCGGGCCTCGTCCCCGACAAGCAGGAACTTGGAGCGCTCGTGACGCCGGCGAGCGAGTGCGGCCCCCTCGACCATCACGCGCACGCCCACATCTCCGCCCATCGCATCGACGGCGATACGCGGCAGGTTCATCCCCCAAACCTCATGCGTTTTCGGCTCAGGCGCCGACGGCGACGATCTCGCGCCCGTTATAGTGGCCGCAGGCGTTGCACAGATTGTGCGGGCGCTTCAGCTCACCGCAATTTGAGCATTCGTGGAATGCTGCCGGCGTCAGCGCATCGTGGCTGCGGCGCATGCCCCGGCGGGACGGGCTCGTTTTTCTTTTGGGGACAGCCATTTCGGCACCTGTTCCTGCAAATTGATAACGTCTGTAGATGACCCGCGACAGCCATGGCCGGCCAGCGGAGCGAAGGCGCGCCTATAGCGATTTTATCGTGCGTTGCAAGCGCTGGCGGGCTAGCAACCGGCCCGGAGTTCTAGAGGGGAAACCATTATGCTGCTTCAAACGACGCTGAGCCTTGCCGCCGCGGCTGCGGTAATCAATTTCTGGCTAAGTGTGCGCATTGGCCAGTTGCGTCAGACACAAGGCATATCGGTCGGCGACGGCGGAAATGACGTGATCGTGCGGCGCATGCGCGCGCAACTGAACTTTGTCGAGAATGCGCCGCTGTTCCTGATCCTGGTGGGACTGGTCGAAATGACCGGCAAGGGCGGCACCTGGCTGGCGCCGGTCGGCGCGGTGTTCATGCTCGGCCGCGTGGCGCACGCCTTCGGGATGGAAGAAAACGGGCCGAAATGGGGTCGTCCGGCCGGAGCGCTCACCGCGATGCTGGGGTTGCTCGGGCTCGCGGTGGTTGCCGTGCTGATTGCGCTTGGCGTGATGTAGCACCGGCTTTCCCTGCTGCCGGCACGGGCGGGGATGCTGGAACCTTCCCTCGCCGGCGCACCGCTCAGCCGAAGCGCGAATCCGCGACAAACGGATTGGTCTGGCGTTCCTCGCCAAAGGTGCCGGTTGGGCCGTGTCCCGGAATGAAGGTCACGTCGTCCCCGAGCGGCCAAAGCTTGTGCTTGATTGAATCGAGCAGTTGCTGGTGATCGCCGCGCGGAAAATCGGTGCGGCCGATCGATCCCTTGAACAATACGTCGCCCACCACCGCAAGCCGCGACGGAGCGTGATAGAACACCACATGGCCCGGCGTGTGACCGGGACAATGGAGCACATCGAGTTCGACCTCGCCGAACCTGACCTTGTCGCCCTGGACCAACCACCGGTCCGGCTCGAACGAACGGGCCTCGAGCCCGAACCGGCCCGACTGATCGTCAAGGCCCTCGATCCAGAACCGGTCATCCTCGTGCGGTCCTTCCACCGGCACGCCCAGTTCTTCCGTCAGCACCCCGGTCATGCCGCAGTGATCGAGATGGCCGTGGGTGACGAACAGCTTCTCGATCGTGATTCCGGCCTGCTCGACTGCCTGCTTGAGACGCGGCAGGTCGCCGCCCGGATCGACCAGCACGCCCCGCATGGTCTTGGTACACCACAGCAGCGAGCAATTCTGCTCGAACGGGGTGACGGGAACGATGGCGGCGCGCAAGGGAAGCGGATCAGACATGCCCACGCAGATGGCGGTTGGCTGGTCCGGAATCAATGCCAAGCTCAAAGACGCCCGCTTTTCCACACGACCCGGCCGATCACTTCGACCTCGCGCAGGTCCAATTCGATCGGGCGGTAGGCCGGATTGGCGCTTTCGAGGATCAACCGGCCGGGTACGCCGGTCTGGACCCGTTTGACCAGCAGCGCATCGCCCACGCGGACGACGTGAATGCCATCGCGCATCGGGCGCGGCGTGCGATCGACGAGGATTTCGTCACCATCGCGCAGCAGCGGTTCCATCGAATCGCCGGCGACCAGGATCGCGCTGAGCATCGCCGGCTCAAAGCCCTGGCCGCGCAGCCAGCGGGCCGAAAAGCGAAACGCCCCGATCGCGTCATCGCCTGCGCCCAAAGCGCCCGGCCCGGCTGAAGCCTCGATCGCCAGCCGGGGAATGTCGAGCCAATCAGGGTTGCTGTTCCGTTTACCACCCATGCCTTTGGTGGAACTATGGGAAATATACTCCGGCGCCCCCAGTTCCGCCTCTTCCACCCCCAGGAAGTCGGCCAATTTGCGCCGGTCGTTTTCGGCCAGCTTGCGCGGACTGCCCTTGCGCACAAATTGCTGAAGATACGTCGCATTCCTTCCAATCAGGCCAGACAGGGCGGACAGGCTCACCCCCCGTTCCTCAGACAGGTGCAACAGGCGGGCGCGGGGATCGGCGGTAACCATAAATCCTGCATAGACGATGTATTTTTCCTAGACAAGTAGGATTTCGCCTTGGATGTAATCGGTTGTCGGCGGGTCGATTCGCCGGAAACGGGGGGTGTATGCTGATTAACCAGATCGAACGATTCCTGCGGGAAACGGGAATGCCCTGGACCAAATTTGGCCGACTGGCGACGCATGACCCCCGTTTCGTGGAGGATCTGCGCAATGGCCGCACCCCACGTCCCGGCACGGAAAAGCGGGTGGAACATTTCATGAACACTTATCGGGGCGACATTCATGCTGCATGATATCGACGGCGTACTCAGCACTTGCGCGACGACCCGGCGCCCTCGCTCGCGTGGCGGCTGGATGAAGCTGCTCGGCCAGGTTCTCGAACTGGGTGACGGCAAGGCCGAACTCTTGCGCCATGCCGACCGCCCCTGGGCGAGCGCGACGTTCACCGGCACACGGCACATGATCGCACTGGCGTTCGAGGGTCGCGACGCGATCGAGGCGGCGGAATTGCTGATCGCTCGCCTGCCCGACCACGAATTCGATCTGCCCGGGCAGATCGTGGCGGATGCCGCAGTGGCGGAAGTGACCCACGTGATCGAGCCCACGCCGCGCCTGACGATCGAACTGGAACTGCTCCTGCTCGATGACATCTAGCGCGGTGCGCGGTCAATCCTCCCGGCGGATCACCAGATTGCGGATCTCGGTCATGTCCTCCATCGCGAAGCGCACGCCTTCGCGGCCCAGCCCGGAATCCTTGACCCCGCCATAAGGCATGTTGTCGACCCGGTAGGAGGAGACATCGTTGACGACGATCCCGCCCACCTCAAGCTTGTCCCAGGCCTTCATCACCTTGTGCAGATCGCGCGTGAACAGGCCGGCCTGAAGCCCGAACTTGCTGTCGTTCACTTCCGCCAGCGCTTCGGCCCATTGGGTGAACTTCGAAAGGATCACGGCCGGCCCGAAGGCTTCCTCGCGATAGAGCGCGGTTTCGCGGCCGCAATCTTCCAGCAAGGTCGCCTCCAGCATCGCGCCTTCGCATCCGCCGCCGGCGAGCAGCGTGGCGCCGGCGGCCACCGCATCATCCACCCAGCCCTTGAGCCGGCTGGCTTCCTTCACCGAGATCATCGGGCCGATGAAGGTCGTGCGGTCCTTGGGATCGCCCTGCACAAGGTTCTTCACCATCGCGGTGAGACGGTCGCGGAACGCGTCATAAATGTCGGCATGGACGATCACGCGCTGGACGTGGATGCAACTCTGGCCGGACTGGTAATAGCCGCCGAAGATGACGCGGGCGAGCGCGTGATCAAGATCGGCGTCCTTGTCCACCACCACCGCCGCATTGCCGCCGAGTTCGAGCACGACCTTCTTCTTGCCCGCCCTGGACTTCAACGCCCAGCCCACATCGGGCGAGCCGGTGAAGGAGAGGAGTTTCAGACGCTCGTCGGTGGTGAACAGGTAGGCGCCGTCGCGGCTGGCGGGGAGGATCGAGAACGCGCCGGCGGGCAAGTCCGTCTCGGCCAGCACTTCGCCCATGATGATCGCGCCCAGCGGGGTGAGCGAGGCCGGTTTCATCACGAACGGACAGCCGACCGCGATCGCCGGGGCGATCTTGTGCGCGGCCAGGTTCAGCGGGAAGTTGAACGGCGAGATGAAGCTGCACGGCCCGATCGGCACGCGCTTCCACATCCCGATATAGCCCTTGGCGCGCGGGCTGATGTCGAGCGGCTGGATCTCGCCATAATTGCGGGTCGCTTCCTCGGCAGCGATCCGGAAGGTATCGATCAGGCGGGTCACCTCGCCCTCGGCATCGGCCAGCGGCTTGCCCGCCTCGACACACAGCGCCCAGGCGAGTTCATCGAACCGCTCGCGAAACCGCTTCACGCAATGATCGAGCACGGCCTGGCGTTCATAGCTCGCCATCTCCGCCATCGGTTCAGCGGCACGGGCCGCCCCGGCAATCGCCGCGTCGATCACATCAGGCGTGGCGAGTGCGGTGCGGAACGCCACTTCGCCGGTGAACTTGTCGGTGACCACAAGGTCGCTGTTCGGCTGGGCGGCCTTGTTGTTGAGATAGAGCGGGTAAACGTCGTTGAGCTTGATCATCATGTCCTCCGCCCTCCCCCGGAAAGGCCGGACGGGAGGGGCAATGGGTCCGAAATCACAGCGCTTTTGCGAGCGCCTTGATGTCCTTGTTCAGGATCTGGTCGTTCTCGGAGTAATCGACCGGGCATTCGATCAGGTGAACGCCCGGCGCGGCGTTGCAATGCGTCAGCAATTCCTTGAGGTGCGCGGAACTTTCGGCGCGATAGCCGTTCGCGCCATAGCTTTCGGCATACTTCACGAAATCCGGGTTGCCGTAAGTCAGGCCGAAATCCTCGAACCCCATGTTCGCCTGCTTCCAGCGGATCATGCCATAGGAGTTGTCGTTCAGGATCAGCACGGTGAGATTGAGCTTGAGGCGAACGGCGGTTTCCATCTCCTGGCTGTTCATCATGAAGCCGCCCTCGCCGCAGATCGCCATGACCTTGCGTTCGTGATAGATCATCGCGCTCATCATGGCCGAAGGCAGCCCTGCCCCCATCGTGGCGAGCGCGTTGTCGAGCAGCACGGTGTTGGGCATGTGCGCCGCATAGCCCCGCGCGAACCAGATCTTGTAGACGCCGTTGTCGAGGCAGATGATGCCGTCGTCCGGCATGACATCGCGGACCTGCTGAACCAGATGCGGCGGGAAGATCGGGAAACGGGTATCGCCCGAAAGGGTGTCGGTGTGGCTCACCTCGGCGGTGCGATAGGCCAGCATGTGATCGAATTTCCACGCAGCGGCCGGGGTAATCGCTTCCTTCATCTGCCACACGGCATTGGCGATATCGCCAATCACCTCGATGTGCGGGAAATAGACCGGATCGACTTCGGCCGTCTTGGTCGAAACGTGAATCACCGTCGGCCCGTCGTCCTCGCGCATGAAGAACGGCGGCTTTTCGATCACGTCGTGGCCGACGTTGACGATGCAATCCGAATCCTCGATCGCGCGGTGCACGAAGTCACCGGCGGAGAGCGCGGCACAGCCCAGAAATTTGGGGTGCCGCTCATCGATCACGCCCTTGCCAAGCTGGGTAGTGAGGAACGGAATTCCGGTCTTTTCAACAAATTCGCGGAGCATCTTGCCGGTCATCTTCCGGTTGGCGCCCGCGCCGATCACCAGCACCGGAGCCTTGGCATTCTCCAGCGCGTGGACCGCCTGGTGGATCGATTTCACATCGGCCGTGGGGCGCCGCACCTGGCTGCGCCGGAGCGGCCGGCTGTCCGTATGCTCATCGGCGATATCCTCGGGCAGTTCGATGTGGGTCGCGCCCGGCTTTTCCTCTTCGGCCAGGCGATAAGCCTCGCGCACGCGGCTGGGGATGTTGTCCGACGAAGCCATCTGGTGGGTGAACTTGGTGATCGGCCCCATCATCGAGACGACATCGAGGATCTGGAAGCGGCCCTGCTTGGATTTCTTGATCGGCTTCTGCCCGGTGATCATCAGCATCTGCATGCCGCCCAGCGTGGCATAGGCGGCGGCGGTGACCAAATTGGTCGCCCCCGGCCCGAGCGTGGCGATGCAGACGCCGGTGTTGCCGGTGTGGCGGCCATAGGTTGCCGCCATGAAACCCGCGCCTTGCTCATGCCGGGTCAGGATCAACCTGATCTTCTTCGAGCGGGACAGCGAGTCAAGAAAATCGAGATTTTCCTCGCCCGGCACACCGAAGATATATTCGCAGCCTTCTTCCTCAAGGCATTCGATGAACAGGTCGGAAGCCTTCTTGCCGGAACGTTTGGACATTTTTCGAGCGCTCCACCATCCGGACGCGCGGACCAGGCGCCATCCCCCAGTTCATGAACTTTTCGCTATTTTGGCACGGCTGGTGTCTGGCCCTCGCCTGCCCCGTTGTCGCAGGGGTAACAAACGCGGTCCCCTGAGTCATTGCCTGAAGCCGGGACTATGCCCGATATTGCGACAAGTTCGCGAATAACGCGCAATTCGCGGGGTTCAGTAACCGCGCGTGTAGTCGACCCGGTGCGCCAGTTCGTCCCCGCGCCGATAGCGCTCCAGGTTCTCCAGGAACCGCACGGCGGCTTCATGCATCACGGTTTTCTGCGACCGGCCCGAAAGGTGCATCGTGATGTGGGCATTGGGTTCGTCCCACAACGGGTGTTCGGGCGGCAAGGGTTCGGGCGTCGTCACGTCGAGGAATGCTCCGCGCAGGCGCCGCTCGCGCAAGCACGCCAGCAGCGCATCCTGATCGATCACTGCGCCGCGCGCGATGTTGATGATGCGAGCGCCGGGCTTCATCGCCGCCAGTTCCGCTGCACCGATCATCCCGTCAGTCTCGGCGGTGGCGGGAACGGCGATCACGATCCAGTCAAACTCGCCCAGCCGCGCGCGCCATTGGTCGGGGGTCAGGAAGCCTTCGCCCGGCGTCCGGCGCACGATGGAAACCGCGACCTCGAACCCGCCGAGCATCCGCTGCACTTTCTGGCCGATCGGGCCGAACCCCAGCACCAGCGCGCGCGTTCCGGCCAGTTGCCCCCGGCCCGGCGCATCCCCCAGCCATTCGTGACGGTCCTGCGCGCGGACCACCTCGCGATAGCCCTTGGCCATGGTGAGCATCCCCATCACCACATATTCGGCGATGGTCGTGGCCGAAAGCCCGCTGCCGTTGGTGAGAATTGTGCCGCGCTGGGCCATCAGCCCGAACGGGAGGCCATCGACCCCGGCATAGAGGCTGTTGAGCCACTTGAGGCCAGCCGCGCGGCGGACGGTTTCGGCCATCGCGGTCTTGCTCAAGCTGTCGAACCAGCCGATTTCGGCCTCGCCGGCAAGTTCAAGCAACTCCGCATTGTCGGCCGCCCAGCGAACGTCGAGCCAGTCCGGCACGACCGGTTCCAGCGCGGGACGGATCAATGCGCTGGCGACAAGCACCGTCATTCGATGAACTCCTTTCCCTGCGGTTCGATTTTCCGGCAGACTGACGGGAAAGCCGGCGCATGGGAACGGAAAACTGCGTGCCCGGGAAGAACAGTCAGGCGTCGCTCAGCCGCCGAGCTTCCATTCCCAGCCCAGCGGATCGCCGTCCATCACTTCCACGCCGCGCGCGGCAAGCTCGTCGCGCAGCGCATCCGAAGCGGCAAAATCCTTGGCGGCGCGGGCTTCCTTGCGGCGGGCAAGGGTCGCCTCGATTTCGGCCTCGGCGATTTCCGCCGCCTTCGGGCGAAGACGCAGTTCGGCCCGATCCAGCGCGAGCAGGTCGAGGCCCAGCACCGCATCCATTGCCGCAATGGCGGCGAGTTTTTCTCCGGCGTCGACTTTCTTGAGCGCGGCGACTTCCTCCAGCACCGTCAGGCCCACCGGGGTGTTGAGATCGTCCGACAGGGCCGCCGCGAAGCGGTCCAGGAACGGTGCGAACCTCGCGCCGGACCCCGCGACTGGTTCGGCTTGCGCGCGCAAGGCAGTAACCGCCATCACGAGCCGCTTCAGCCGCGTCAGCGCGGCCCCCAGCCCGTCCCAGCTAAATTCCAGTTCGCTGCGGTAATGCGCCTGCAGGCACATCAGGCGATAGGCGAGCGGGTGATAGCCCTTGTCGATCAGCAGTTGCAGTCGCAGGAACTCGCCCGACGATTTGCTCATCTTTCCAGAGCGTTCGACCAGAAAGTTGTTGTGCATCCACACCCGTGCGCCGGAATTGGCCGGCACGTCGAGCCCGTTGGTGCAGCAGAACGCCTGGTTCTGCGCGATCTCGTTGGGGTGGTGAATCTCGCGGTGGTCGATCCCGCCGGTGTGGATATCGAACGGAAAGCCGAGCAGCTTGCCCGACATGACCGAGCATTCCAGATGCCAGCCCGGCGCGCCCCGGCCCCACGGCGAATCCCATTCCATCTGGCGCTTCTCGCCCTCGGGCGTCTTGCGCCAGATCGCGAAGTCGGCCGCATGGCGCTTGCCTTCGACGTGCTCGATCCGGCCCTCCCCCTCGTCGGTCGCGGCGCGGGCAAGACGGCCATAGTCGGCCACGGTCGAAACATCGAAATAGAGGCCCGTGGGCAGCTCATAACAGTGCTTGTCGGCGATCGATTGCGCGAACGCGATCATCTCGGGCACATATTTCGTCGCGATCGACCATTCGGCCGGCGCGCGGATGTTGAGCGCCTTGATGTCCGCCCAATAGGCCTCGGTGTAGTGCTGTGCGATGTCCCAGATCGACTGCGCGCGCTCCTTCGCGGCCTTTTCCAGCTTGTCCTCGCCCGCGTCGGCATCGTCGGTCAGGTGACCGACATCGGTGATGTTGATGACGTGGGTAAGCTTGTAGCCCTTGTACGACAGCGTGCGCCCGAGCACGTCGGCGAACACATAGGCGCGCATATTGCCGATGTGGGGGTAGTTATAGACGGTCGGCCCACAAGTATAGACGCGCGCCTCGCCGGCATGGACGGGCTGGAACTCTTCCGGCTGGCGGGTCAGGCTGTTGAACAGCACAAGCGGATGCGTGTCAGTCATGGCGAGGCGCCATGCTGTGGTTTGTCGCGCCGGTCAACCGCCGGAAGCCCGCCGGTCAGAAGCCGAGAAAGCGCACTTTCTCGTCCACTGTGGCGCGCTCGCGCTCGAAGCCGTTTACCGGGGCCTCGGGATCGCGGTGGCCGATCGCGATTCCGCAGAAGAAGATGTGACTTTCGTCAGAAACGCCGAGAAAATCCTTGATCACCTTGGCGTAGATCGAAAGGAATTCCTGCGGGCAGCTATCCAGCCCTTCCTCGCGCAGCAGCAGCATGATGGTCTGCAGCCACATCCCCACGTCCGACCATTGCGGTGGCCCCATCACGCGCGGGAAATAGCACAACAGCACCGCCGGAGCGCCGAACGACAGGATGTTGTTGCGGACGAACTCGGCCCGCCGGTCAAAATTCTCGCGGCCGATCTCCATCGCGCCGTACATGCTGGTGCCAAGGTCGCGGACACGCGCGACGCATTCGGGCAAGGCTTCCGGCTCGCTCCAGCTATATTCCTTGGGGTCTTGCGGTTCGCTGGCGAGGATCCGCTCCTGCAGCGCGCGCAGCGGCTCGCCGCTGACCACGGTGGCCTCCCACGGCTGGAAGTTGCAGCCTGACGGCGCCCAGCGCGCCGTTTCCAGCACCCGCCGCAGGGTCTCGAGCGGCACTGGCGTGTCCTGAAATTTCCGGACCGAACGACGGGACAACACAGCTTCGCTGACGTTCACTGGAAAATACCTCGCATCATTCTTCCTCGAACAGACCGGCGAGCTGCTCGATGATCGTGCCGCCAAGCTGTTCGACATCCATGATCGTAACCGCCCGCCGGTAATAGCGCGTGACGTCATGACCGATTCCGATGGCGACCAACTGGACCGGAGACTGTTTCTCGATCCACTCGATCACCTTGCGCAAGTGCTGCTCCAGATAGCCGGCCGAATTCACGCTCAGGGTCGAATCATCGACCGGAGCGCCATCGGAGATGACCATCAGGATGCGGCGATCTTCCGAGCGCGTCAGCAGGCGGCTGTGAGCCCACAGCAAGGCCTCGCCATCGATGTTTTCCTTGAGCAGGCCTTCGCGCATCATCAGCCCGAGGCTCTTGCGCGCGCGGCGCCACGGCTCATCAGCCTTTTTGTAAACAATGTGTCGCAAATCATTGAGGCGGCCGGGTTGATTGACCTTCCCGCTCTGCAACCATGCCTCGCGGCTCTGCCCGCCTTTCCAGGCGCGGGTGGTGAAGCCGAGGATCTCGGTCTTGACCCCGCAGCGTTCGAGCGTGCGGGCCAGCACATCGGCACTGATCGCCGCGATCGAGATCGGCCGGCCGCGCATCGAGCCGGAATTGTCGATCAGCAGCGTGACGATCGTGTCCTTGAACTCGGTGTCGCGCTCGATCTTGTAGGACAGCGAATGGCCGGGCGAGATCACCACGCGGGCAAGCCGCGCGGCATCAAGCAGACCTTCCTCCTGATCGAAGTCCCACGAGCGGTTCTGCTGGGCCATCAGGCGGCGCTGCAAGCGGTTTGCAAGCCGGGTGACAACGCCCTGCAAACCCTTCAACTGCGCATCGAGATAGGCGCGCAGGCGAGTCAGTTCCTCGTCATCACACAATTCGGAAGCGGCCACGACCTCATCGAACCGGGTGGTGAAAATCTTGTAGTCGAACTCGGACGGCAAATCGGTCCACGGCCGGTTCGGGCGGACCGGGAGCATCCCCTCCTCGCCCTCGTCACCGGCCTCGGCGTCCTCGCCATCATCTTCGACTTCGCGCTCGCCGCTGTCTTCGCCGTCATCCTCGCCCTGCGACGGATCGGCGGCCATTTCGGTCGGCTGTTCTTCCTGACCCGATTCGGCGCCGTCGTCCTCTTCCTCGGTCGGCTCGTCGCCGTCCTGATCATCGGGATCGGTGGCTTCCTGATCGTCGGGATCGGCGCGGGTCAGTTCGAGATGCCGCAGCATGTCGAGCGTCAGATTCTGGAACGCCGCCTGGTCGTCGAGCGAATCGGCCAGCGCGCCGAAGTCCTTGCCCGCCTTTCCCTCGATCCAGCCGCGCAACATGTCGACCCCGGCCCGCGCCGCTTCGGGCACTTCCTGCCCGGTCAGCCGCTCGCGCAGCAATAACGCGAGGGCGGACTGCATCGGCACTTCGCCGGGCTCGGCCGCGCGGGTGATCGGATCGCCGCCGACCCGCAGATTGAGCGCCGCGTCCAGATTGCCGCGCATCCCGGCGAAATCGCGCGAACCCAGCGCCTCGTAGCGAACCAGTTCGGCCGCATCATAACAGGCGCGCGCCGAAGGCTCGGCCGGGGCGTGGCGGGCGTGCAGCGCCTCGTTGTGGTGCTTGAGCCGCAGCGCGAAACTATCGGCGAACCCGCGCGCCTGGGCCGCCTGTTCGGGCTGAAGCGAACGGCCCGGCATCGGCACGCGCAAGGTGTGCCCGGTCATCGCGGGGGCGTCGGCGGTCCAGTTGACGTCAAGCTCGGCATCGCCCGAGATGGCGCGCGAAGCGCCGGTCAGGGCGGTCTTGAACCGGTCGAGGGGGGTTTCGTCGGCCAACGGCTATCCGCTGCTCAGATCGACTGGCCGGTCTTCGCCCAATCGGCGAGGAAGCCCTGGATACCCTGTTCGGTCAGCACGTGCTTGAACAGGCCCTTGATGACGGCGGGCGGCGCGGTCATCACGTCGGCGCCGATCTTTGCGCTTTCCAGCACGTGGATGCCGTGGCGGACCGAGGCCACGAGGATTTCGGTGGGATAAGCATAGTTGTCATAGATCAGGCGGATATCGCGGATCAGCTCCATCCCGTCGAACCCGTTGTCATCATGCCGGCCGACGAACGGAGAGACGAACGACGCGCCCGCCTTGGCCGCAAGCAGCGCCTGATTGGCCGAAAAGCACAGTGTGACGTTGACCATCGTGCCCTCGCCGGTGAGCGCCTTGCAGGTCTTCAGGCCATCAATCGTGAGCGGCACCTTGATGCAGACGTTATCGGCGATCTTCCGCAGGATTTCCGCCTCGCGCATCATCCCGGCATGATCGAGCGCGACAACTTCGGCGCTGACCGGGCCATCGACCAGCCCGCAGATTTCCCTGGTCACTTCCATGAAGTCCCGCCCGGATTTCATGATCAGCGAGGGATTGGTGGTCACCCCGTCAAGCAGGCCGGTGGCGGCAAGATCGGCGATTTCGGCAGTGTCGGCGGTATCGACGAAGAATTTCACGTGGGCTGCTCCGGGGATGCGAGTCTGCTGAAGCCTATAGGCACGACCGGGAGCAGGACCAAGCCCGGAACGCCGCTCCCCGTCGCACAATCGGGAAACGCCGTCGCGCTTTGGGAAAACTGCCCATATAGGCAGGGCGATGCAGCGCGTGCGCCTCCTTGTCTTCAACGCCGCCCTCGGGGCGCTCGATTACCGGGTGCCGGACGGCATGGCGGTCGAACCGGGCAGCGTGGTGATCGCGCCGCTCGGCCCGCGCCAGGTGTTCGGGATCGTGTGGGAGCCGGAACGGCTGGGCGGCACCGCAGTGGCCGACGCCAAGCTGCGCCCACTGCTGGAAGCGCTGCCGGTCGCCCCGCTGGCCGCGCCCTTGCGCCGCCTGATCGAATGGACGGCCGACTATTATTGCGCCCCGATCGCGTCCGTCGCGCGGATGGCCCTGGGATCGATGGCGGCGCTCAAGGGCGGCGGGACCACCACCGAATATCGCCTGACCGGGGCAGAGCCCACCCGCCTCACCCCGCAACGCGCAGTAGCGCTGGAGGCCCTGGCTGGCGAACAGGCGACGATCCGCGAACTGGCTGAAAAGGCGGGCGTGTCGGAAGGCGTGCTGCGCGGCATGGTCGGAACCGGATTGCTGGAGCCGGTGGCCGTCGATCTCGACCGGCCCTATCCCACGGCCCGCGCCGACTTTGCCGCGCCAGACCTTTCGGCCGACCAGCAAGCGGCGGCCGAGGCCTTCGTGGCGGCCGTGCGCGAGGGCGGGTTTCAACCGTTCCTGCTCGACGGCGTGACCGGATCGGGCAAGACCGAGTGCTATTTCGAAGCCGTCGCGGCGGCGCTGGCGCTGGGCAAGCAGGTGCTGGTGCTCCTGCCGGAAATCGCCCTGACCGAGAATTTCCTGCGCCGCTTCGAGCATCGTTTCGGGGTACCGCCGGTGCTGTGGCACTCCTCGCTCAAATCGAGCGAGCGGCGCCGCGCGTGGCGGGCAATCGTCTCGGGCGACGCGCAAGTGGTGGTGGGCGCGCGCTCGGCGCTGTTCCTGCCTTATGCGCGGCTGGGCCTGATCATCGTCGACGAGGCTCACGAAGTTTCGTTCAAACAGGATGACGGGGTGCGCTATAATGCGCGCGATGTCGCGGTGATCCGCGCGCGGTTCGAAGCGGCGCCGGTGATCCTCGCCAGCGCGACCCCGGCGCTCGAATCGATGCAGCTCGCCGAAGCCGGGGTCTATCGCAAGATCGCGCTGCCGGCCCGGTTCGGCGGCGCGGAACTGCCCGCGATCGAGATACTGGACCTCAGGGCCGAGCAACCCGAGCGCGGGCGCTGGCTGGCCCCCCGGCTGGTCCGGGAACTCAAGGACCGGCTGCTCAAGGGCGAACAATCGTTGCTGTTCCTCAATCGGCGCGGCTATGCCCCGCTGACCTTGTGCCGCCATTGCGGCTATCGCTTCCAGTGCCCCAACTGCACCGCCTGGCTGGTCGAACACCGGCTCTCGCGGCGGCTCGCCTGCCATCACTGCGGCCACGAAGTGCCGGTGCCGGACAAATGCCCGGAATGCGGCACGCCCGATTGCCTGGTTCCGTGCGGGCCGGGGGTGGAGCGGATCGCCGACGAGGTGAGCGAACTGTTCCCCGAAGCGCGCGTCGCGGTGGTGACGTCCGACACGCTCAATTCGCCGGGCAAGGTCATGGAATTCGTCGAGGCGGCGGAAAACAAACTGATCGACGTGATCGTCGGCACCCAGCTCGTGACCAAGGGCTATCACTTTCCCGAACTGACGCTGGTCGGCGTGGTCGATGCCGACCTTGGGCTGGAAGGCGGCGACTTGCGCGCGGGCGAGCGGACTTATCAGCAGATCGCCCAGGTCGCCGGGCGCGCCGGGCGCGGCGAGAAACCCGGCGAAGTGCTGATCCAGACCCGGCACCCGACCGCCCCGGTAATCGCGGCGCTGGCCAGCGGCGACCGCGACGCGTTCTACGAGGCCGAGACCCAGTCTCGCCGCGACGCGGGCGCGCCGCCGTTCGGGCGCTGGGCCGCGATCATCGTTTCGAGCGAGGACGAAGCCGAGGCGCGCGAGGCCGCCCGCGCGCTCGGCGGAACCCGGCCCAACCTGCCGGACGTCGCGATCCTCGGCCCGGCGCCAGCCCCGATGGCGCTGCTGCGCGGGCGGTATCGCTACCGCCTGCTGATCATCGCACGGCGTTCGGCCGAAGTGCAGCGGGTGATCCGCGAATGGATCAGTCCCTTGCGCTTTCCTCCCGGCGTGCGGATCGGGGTGGACATCGACCCCTATTCCTTCGTCTAAACCGGGCAAACCAGCAAACGACCGCAGGAGTACGCAGCGATGGAAGAACCGGTAGTACTGACCGAGCATCGCGGGCCGATCGCGATCATCACGCTGAACCGGCCCGATGCGCTCAATGCCCAGTCGCGTGCCTTGTCCGCGCAGATGAGCGCGGCGTTCGCCGGCCTGGGCGAAGAAACCCGCGTCGCTATCCTCACCGGAAAGGGCCGTGCCTTTTGCGCGGGCGTCGACCTCAAGGAGCTGTCGTCGGGCGACAACGTGCTGCAGGCGCCCGACGAAGTGGAGGGCGCCGGACACAACCGCTTCGGCATGAGCGCCTTCAAAGGCCCGATCATCGCCGCGATCAACGGTTTCGCGATGACCGGCGGGCTGGAACTCGCGCTTAACTGCGATATCCGCATCGCCGCGACGACCGCCCGGTTCGCCGACACCCATGCACGAGTCGGGGTCATTCCCGGCGGGCGGATGAGCGCGCTGCTGCCGCGCGTGATCGGCCTGTCACGCGCCAAGGAAATGTCGCTGTCCGGGCGGATGATCGACGCCGCAACGGCCGAGCGCTGGGGGCTGGTCAACCGCCTTGTCGCGCCCGAGGACCTGATGGCCGAGGCACTGGCGCTGGCCGAGGATATTGCCCGCAACGATCCGGGCATCGTGCAGCCCTACAACGCGCTGATCGAGGCGAACTACGGCATGACTTATGCCGAAGCGATCGACAACGAGCACATCACTTCGCGTGACGCCAACCAGCGCTTCCAGAGCGCGGCGCTCGATCCTGCGGCGGTGGCGGCGCGGATGCGCCAGTCGCAGCAGCAGCAACAATAGCAGCCGTCACGCCTTCTTCTCGCGCTCCAGCAAATCGCGCTTGATCTCGAGCCCATAGGCATAGCCGCCAAGGCTGCCGTCAGAGCGCACGACCCGGTGGCACGGAATCAGCACCGCGACATGATTCGCGCCGTTGGCCGAGCCCGTCGCCCGCACCGCGCCCGGATTGCCGACCGCGGCCGCGATCTGCGCGTAGCTGCGCGTCTCGCCGGGCGGAATGCGGCGCAGCTCGCGCCAGACAGCTTCCTGAAACGCGGTGCCCTGCACATCGAGCGGAATGTGGGCCGATTGTCCGGGCGTTTCGACCGCCGCGACCACATCGCCCAGCAAGGCTGAAAACGCCTCCCCGCCCTCGATCAGATCGGCATTGGGGAAACGGACAGCCAGATCTTCCCCGGTTTCGGCGAACGAAAGGCGGCAGATGCCCTTGTCGGTCGCCGCGACCAGCATCGGGCCGAGCGAGGTGGGGACAATCGCCCAGTGGATCGCCGCGCCCCGCCCGCCATCGCGCCAGGCCGATGGCGTCATGCCGAGCCGCCCGGCGCTGGCCGCATAAAACCGCGACGGCCCGGAAAAGCCCGCGTCATAAATCGCGTCGGTCACGCGCCCGGATGCCTCTCGCCCCGCCGCGCTCAGCGCCTCGGCGGTGCGTTCCTGACGCAGCGCGCGGGCATAGGCGGCCGGCGATAGCCCGGTCAGCCGGGCAAATATCCGCTGAAAATGCGCCGGGGAATAGCTCGCTGCAGCCGCCAGCGCGGCGAGCGCGGGCGGCTGGTCGGCCGCCTTGATCGCCGCGATCGCGCCCAACACCGCGCGTTCATCACGGGCCACGTCATCGGGCAGGCAGCGACGGCAGGGCCGCAACCCCGCCGCGCGCGCCGCCGCGCCGGTAGCGAAAAAGCGCACATTGGCACGGGCCGGATGCCGCGCCGCGCACGATGGCCTGCAATAAATTCCGGTCGAGAGCACGCCGGTGACGAACCGGCCGTCATACGCCCGGTCCCGCGCGAGGACCGCGTTCCACGCTTCGTGCGGATCGGGCATGGCGGCAGCGACGGGCATCGGGCAATACATGGCATGTTTCCTCCGGCCCGCAAGCGATGCCCGATCCGGGTGACGAACGCGTCCCGGGGATTGCGGTCAAACCGGACGGTGGCTAGGTCCGGTGCGTGAACCGCCTGCTTGCCCTTGTCGCCCTCGTGTTCCTTGCCCTGGCGCCGCAGCGCGTCGGGGCCGATCCGGCCGATATCGCCGCCGCTTCGCGCTCGGTCGTGCGGGTCGTGCTGATCACGCATACCAGCGATGGCGTTGCACTGGTCGGGCATGGCTCGGGCTTCGCGGTCGCGCCCGACCTGGTGCTGACCAATGCCCACGTCGTCGCCCCGCTGGCCGAGGATTCCAGCATGAAGGCGGGGATCGTCCCTTCGCAGGGGTCGAGCGGCTATTTCGCCAAGGTAGTCGCGTTCAGTCCGCGCAACGATCTGGCGCTGCTGCGCCTCGCCGAAAAAGGCTCGCTGGTGCCCGCGACCCTGTTCACCGGCGCGGTGACCGATGGCGAGGACGTCTATGCGGTCGGCTATCCGGGCAATGTCGATCATGCCCAGGGCCTGAACCCGTCCGACCTGATGAGCCCGACCGCGCCCGTGAAAACCAGGGGCGCGGTTTCCGCCGGGCGGACCAGCAAGGGCTTCGAGACGATCCTCCACACCGCGCCGCTTGGCTCGGGCAACAGCGGCGGGCCGCTGCTTGATGCGTGCGGGCGGGTGATCGGGACCAACAGCTTCGGCACCGTTTCCGACAGCGGCGCCGATTCGGAATTCTATTTTGCCGCCTCGATGCGCGAAATCTCGCGCTTCCTGCTCAAGGCCGGCGTGAGCGCGCGCACGACGGGCGAACCGTGCCGCAGCCTGGCCGATCTCGATGCCGCCGAGCGCGAGCGGCTGGCCGGGGTCAAGGCGTTGAGCGACAGCCAGCAGCAGGCCGAAGCGCAAAAGCGCGCCGCGCAGTTGCAGAGCGCGACCCGGCGGGCGGAAATGGAGGTGATTACCGCGCGCGAAAACCACCTCGCTCTGGCGGGGATCGCGCTGCTGCTGGCCATGGCGGCGGGCGGAGCCGCGCTGTGGCTGAGCCATCAGGGCCAGAAACAGAAATCGAAAGCGGCGGCGGCGGCGGCGGTGCTGCTGCTGGTGCTGGCGCCGGTGGCCTGGTTCACCCGGCCTTCGATCGCGGGGATCGATTCGCGCGCACGGGAAATCGTCGCCGAGGCGAACGATGCCGCCACCGCCGCCCCGGCTACCCAGGCGGCACCGGGCGAAGGCACGTTTGCCTGCGTGTTCAACCCGCAGCGCAGCCGCGTCACCGTGTCCGACACCGCCGACGTGCCGCTGACCTGGCGGCCGGACGGCTGCGTCAACGAGCGCACGCAATATGGCCTGGCCGTCGACGGCTGGTCGAAAATGCTCGCGCCCCAGTCCGACGATACGGTGACGGTCGCCTCCTACGATCCGGCAACCCGGACCTACCGGGAGGATCGCTATCTGCTCGACCTCGCCACGATGGAGAAGATCCGGGCCGACCGGACGAAAAATCCCGCGCCCTCCTGCGGCGCCGACGAAGCCGCCGCGCGCAAGCTCGGCGAAGCGCAGGCCTCCGCCCGCGCGCTGCTTCCGGCGGCGCCGAACGAACGGCTGGTCTACGACTGCCGCCCGGCGAACCCGGCCCTTCCCTAATGGCCCGGCGAATTGGCCAAAGCGCAAGGCCGCCAACCATCCTGCCAACCGGGGATGTCACAAACTGGGGAAACTCTGGCGCCGGCTGGACCAAGCGACTCGCCGAACGGCGAATTTTTGGGGATTTGCGGGAAGTTCACCGCGACCTTGCATCGCAGCACATTCATTGCTAGGCGCGCCCCGTCGACAGGGGGCTGGTGACAACCATGCCCCACGCATACTGTCGCCGAACCTGGTAATTTGGCACCCGGTAAGAAGGAACCGACGCGCGTGGAGAATTCCGGCGGCATCACGGCCAGTTTGCAGGGGCGCTACGCATCGGCGCTCTTCGATCTTGCCTGCGAGCAGAATCTCGTTTCGGCGGTCGAGGCCGATCTCGGGAAGCTCGGCGAAGCACTCGCCGCCTCGGACGACCTTGCCGCGCTGGTCAGCAATCCGAAGGTCAGCCGTGAGGCCGCCGCCAGGGCGATCGCCGCCGTTGCCGACCTGCTGGGCCTGTCCGCGCTCACCAGGAATTTCCTCGGCGTGGTGGCGGGCAATCGCCGCCTTGCCGCCCTGCCCGACATCGTCCGCGCCTTCGCCACCATTGCCGCTGCCTCGCGCGGCGAAGTGTCGGCCGAAGTGACCAGCGCCCACCCGCTGACCGACGATCAGCTCGCCGCGCTCGGCGCCAAACTGCAGGTGCGCGAAGGCCGCACCGTCAAGCTCAAGGCGAGCGTCAATCCCGATCTTCTGGGCGGGCTTGTCGTCCGCATCGGCAGTCAGCAGATCGACAGTTCGATCCGCACCCGTCTCAATTCCCTCGCGCACGCGATGAAAGGCTGAAAGGCTTAAATTCCATGGAAATCCGCGCCGCTGAAATTTCGAAGGTCATCAAGGACCAGATCGCCAGCTTCGGCACCGAGGCTCAGGTCTCGGAAGTCGGCACCGTGCTCTCGGTCGGTGACGGCATCGCCCGCATCCACGGCCTCGACAAGGTGCAGGCTGGTGAAATGGTCGAGTTCACCAATGGCGTCAAAGGCATGGCGCTCAACCTCGAAGCCGACAATGTCGGCGTCGTGATCTTCGGCTCGGATACCGAGATCAAGGAAGGCGATGTCGTCAAGCGGACCGGCACGATCGTCGACGTCCCCGTCGGCAAGGGCCTGCTCGGCCGCGTGGTCGATGGCCTCGGCAATCCGATCGACGGCAAGGGTCCGATCGAATACACTGAGCGCAAGCGCGTTGAAGTCAAGGCGCCGGGCATCATTCCCCGTCAGTCGGTTTCGGAACCGGTGCAGACCGGACTCAAGGCAATTGACGCGCTCGTGCCCGTCGGCCGCGGTCAGCGCGAACTGATCATCGGTGACCGCCAGACCGGCAAGACCGCCGTCGCGATCGATACCTTCATCAACCAGAAGGGCCCGAACGCCGGCGACGACGAGAGCAAGAAGCTCTACTGCATCTATGTCGCGGTCGGCCAGAAGCGCTCGACCGTTGCGCAGATCGTCCGCCAGCTCGAAGAAAACGGCGCGATGGAATACTCCATCGTGGTTGCCGCAACCGCTTCGGAGCCGGCCCCGCTGCAGTATCTCGCGCCCTACACCGGCGTGACGATGGGCGAGTTCTTCCGCGACAACGGCATGCACGCCGTGATCGTGTATGACGATCTTTCCAAGCAGGCCGTCGCCTATCGCCAGATGTCGCTGCTGCTGCGCCGCCCGCCGGGCCGCGAAGCCTATCCGGGCGACGGGTTCTACCTGCACTCCCGCCTGCTGGAACGCGCCGCCAAGCTGAACGAAGACAACGGTTCGGGCTCGCTGACGGCGCTGCCGATCATCGAAACCCAGGCCAACGACGTGTCGGCCTACATCCCGACCAACGTGATCTCGATCACCGACGGCCAGATCTTCCTGGAAACCGACCTGTTCTACCAGGGCATCCGCCCGGCCGTGAACGTCGGCATCTCGGTGTCGCGCGTGGGCTCCTCGGCCCAGACCAAGGAGCAGGAGCAGGGACATCTGACAGTTGGCCACGGGCTGTTTCGACAGATCGTCATAGACGATCAGGGCGTGCATGCGGTTGTCACGGATGAACTCGGCCATGGCCGTGCCCGAGAACGGGGCCAGGAA
>VMTF01000042.1 GCA_013791705.1 Sphingomonadales bacterium
GGCTGGAGGCAGATAGAGGAAGGTCAGAAAGTAGCTCGACTCGAAGTGCGCGCCGGCTTCCTCGAAGTCGGCCTTTCGTTCGGCGTCGACCAAGGCGGAGGCACTGTCGGCGAACATGCTTGCCGGATAGGTGGCTGCGCCATGGCGCTGCGCCTCGACGAAGATCGCCCAGCCGGAGCCGAGGCGGCGAAAGGCGTTGTTGAGCCGGCCTGCCACGGCAACCAGCTCGGCCGGCACGGCGCTGTCGAGGTCGGGGCCGCGGAAGCGTGCGGTCCGCTGCAGGCTGCCGTCCTTATTCAGCACGATCCCTTCGCCGACGAGAGCGACCCAAGGCAGGAAGTCGGCGAGCCGGGTGTTGCGGTTGCGATATTCGGCGAGGTTCATCATCGGCGTTGCTCCTCAGACGGACAGGTGGCCGGGAATGCGCAAATGCTTGCGCACGACGTCGACGAACTGCGGATCGCGCTTAGCGGCCCAGACAGCCGCAAAATGCCCGACGGCCCAAAGTCCGAGGCCAACCAGCCACAAGCGAAGGCCGAGGCCGAGCGCGGCGGCCAATGTGCCGTTGAGGATTGCGAGCGAGCGCGGGGCACCGCCGAGCAGGATGTGCTCGGTCAGCGCCCGATGAACTGGGACTGAGAAGCCCGGCAGCTCGGCGCCACGATCAGCCCCGTCGGCCATCAGACGAGAGCCCCGCCGCCGAAGGAGAAGAACGACAGGAAGAAGCTGGACGCGGCGAAGGCGATCGACAGGCCGAAGACGATCTGGATCAGGCGACGCGCCCCGCCAGAGGTGTCGCCGAAAGGGAGCGTTAGGCCGGTGACGATGATGATCATCACGGCGATGATCTTAGCGACCGGCCCCTCGATCGATTCGAGGATGGATTGCAGGGGCGCTTCCCAGGGCATCGACGAGCCGGAGGCGTGGGCCGCCGGCGCGAGCGCCACCGTGAGAAAACTGACGGACACCGCCGTGGCGATGTGGCGGCGGATGCGCAAAGCATGCTGGATCATGACGGGTCTCCTGTGAGGGGCTGGCTTGCGGGGGTGACGCGGTAGTCGCCGTCGGGGCCGAGCCCCTCGATGCGGGCGAGTTCGGCGAGCCGGCGCGACGCGCCGCGGCCGGAGAGCACGGCGACGAGATCGATCGTTTCGGCGATCAGCGCGCGTGGAACCGTGACGACCGCTTCCTGGATGAGCTGCTCCATCCGACGCAGCGCGCCGATGGCCGTGCCGGCGTGGAGCGTTCCGACGCCGCCGGGGTGGCCTGTGCCCCA
>VMTF01000163.1 GCA_013791705.1 Sphingomonadales bacterium
GCCCCATGCCCTGGGCGCGGGTTGGGCGAGGCCACACACGCCTCACAAGCGTAGCCCCGCGCCGGGTGGTCCCCAAACCCAACGGCCGGCACGGGGACAGACATGGCGCAAGATTTACTTGAGGCCCGCAGCGGCGGCGACTTCGGCGGCGAAGTCGGATTCGGCCTTCTCGATCCCTTCGCCAAGCTGGAGGCGGACATAGTCCTTCAGCACGATCTTGCTGCCGGCGGCCTTGCCGGCCTGATCGACGACCTGTGCAATCGGGGTCTTGTTGTCCATCACGAAGATCTGCGACAGCAGCGCGTTTTCCTTGGCGAACTTGGCCACCGCCCCATCGACCATCTTGGCCTGGACTTCGGCCGGCTTGCCGGTCTCGGCCGCCTTTTCGGCCGCGACCTTGCGCTCGCGGGCGATCAGTTCGGGATCGAGATCCTCGGCAGCCAGCGCCTGCGGGAATGCTGCGGCGATGTGCATCGCGATCTGCTTGCCGAGCGGTTCGAGCACGTCGGCAGCCGCGTCGGATTCCAGCGCGACCAGCACGCCGATCTTGCCGAGGTTCGTAGCGGCGGCATTGTGCATGTAGGGCACGACGACGCCCGACGAGACCGCGACGGTCTTCATGCGGCGCAGTTGCTGGTTCTCGCCGATCGTGGCGACGTTGTTGGTGAGGACTTCGCCGACCGTGGCGCCGTCCGGAAAGGCCGCGCTCTTGAGCGCTTCGACGTCATCCGCCGCCGCGCCGAGCGCGACCTCGGTGGTCTTGCGGACGAAATCCTGGAACTGTTCGTTCTTCGCAACGAAGTCGGTTTCCGAATTGACCTCGACGGCGACACCGCGGGTGCCGGAAACGGCAACGCCAACGAGGCCTTCGGCGGCCGTGCGGCTCGACTTCTTGGCGGCGGCGGCCAGGCCCTTGGCGCGGAGTGCATCGACGGCAGCTTCGAAGTCGCCGCCGCTCTCGTCGAGAGCCTTCTTGCAATCCATCATGCCGGCGCCAGTGTGCTCGCGCAGGTTCTTCACGTCAGCGGCGGTGTAAGCCATCGCATATGTCCTTAGGTTCTAGATCGTAGGTTGTCAGATACTGGGCGGCGCCAGGCCCGTGGACCCGGCGCCCCCTAATCATTCTTTCCGGGCAGTTTGATGACAGGCCGGCCGAGGCCGGCCCGCCGGATCAGCCTGCGACGGCTTCTTCGACGGGTTCGTCCATCGCGCCGATGTCCACGCCCGAATCAACGATAGCCTCGCGGACACCCTTCGTCGCAGCCTGGGCGATCGTCTCGCAATAGAGGCGAAGCGCGCGGCTGGCGTCGTCGTTCGCCGGGATCGGGAACGCAATGCCGTCGGGCGAGACGTTAGCATCGAGAATCGCAACGACCGGAATGCCGAGCACGTTGGCTTCCTTGATCGCCAGCTCTTCCTTGTTCGCGTCGATCACGAACATCACGTCCGGGATGCCGCCCATGTCGCGGATGCCGCCAAGCGAAAGCTCGAGCTTGTCACGCTCGCGCGTCAGCTGGAGAACTTCCTTCTTGGTCAGGCCGGCCGTGTCGCCGCCAAGTTGCTCTTCAAGCGTCTTGAGGCGCTTGATCGAACCCGAGATGGTCTTCCAGTTGGTCAGCATGCCGCCGAGCCAGCGGTGGTTGACGAAGTGCTGGCCGCAGGCGCGCGCCGCATCGGCGACCGGCTGCTGGGCCTGACGCTTGGTGCCGACGAACAGCACCTTGCCGCCCGACTGGACCGAGGCCGAGATGAAGTCGAGCGCGCGCGCGAACAGCGGCACGGTCTGCGACAGGTCGAGGATGTGAACACCGTTGCGCGCGCCGAAGATGTACGGCTTCATGCGCGGGTTCCAGCGGTGGGTCTGGTGGCCGAAGTGAGCGCCGGCCTCGATGAGTTGCTGCATGGTGACGACAGGGGCCGCCATAATACGTTCCTTTCCGGTTGGTCCTCCGGGAAGCTGGAACCGTGCGGACAAGCCCGCTGCGGCACCGGTGTGTGGCGCTTCCCGTGTGAATTTGCCGCGACAGCGCCGTCCGCGATCGAACGTCCGGAGCCCGCGACGACGCGGCCTTTAGCGCCCCTGTCCGGAAAATTCCAGCCAAAAGCGCGGACTTTTGCAGGAACAGAACAAATCAAGAATTTCTGCATTGACAGATGGAACATGATTGGAACATATCATGATCATTCGAGAACGCGGAAACCATTGTTCCCTTCCGCGCCGATCGACAGGTCTTCCCTGATGGCGGCTGATGATCGGCCGGACATCTGGATTACGAGCACAAGGACTGCCGAAATGATCGCTTCCCTTGCCCTTCCCGCCCTGTTCATCGTCAGCGGCCTGTTCGCGCTGGGGGTTCTCGCGATGTCCTGGCAGACTTACGCGCACCAGATGTTCGCGATCCGGGATGAACTCGGCAAGATCGATGCCGACCGCGTTTTCACGGTACGCATTACTGCCCCGATACGCGTTACGGCGGAAGATGTGCGCGAGCGTGGGCCGGCGGTGGTTCGCCGCCCGGTCAGGCGGATCCAGCCGGCGGCGTCTGGTCCGGCGATACGGGCACAGCCCGCATTGCGCGCTGCCGCTTGATTTTCGCGTAGCTCCAGATTCCGTAGGGCAGCGCCAGCAGATAGGCGCCGCACAGCCCGACCCGCGTCCGCCACGGCTCGGTCAGCAGTGCGGCCCCGACCAGCCCCAGCAGCGCCAGCAGTTCCAGCCGGATCGATTTGCGCGGACGCAGCGAAGTCCACGAAAGGGTGGCCACGTTCGAAATCAGCAGGAAGGCAATCAGCGCCAGCCAGCAGCCGACGACCATCGGCTCGCGAAACTCGGCGCGGCCGGTCGCTATCCACAAGTACATCGGCAGGAAGGCCAGGCCCGCCCCCATCGGCGCGGGAACCCCGGTGAGAAAGCCCGCCGACTTGTGCGGTTGCTCGACCAGATCGATCCGCGCATTGAACCGGGCAAGCCGCAAGACGCAACAGATCGCAAAGGCCAGGCTGGCAAACCAGCCGAGCCGCGGCAAGTCCTGCAGCGACCACAGAAACAGGATCAACGCCGGAGCGACGCCGAAGGAAATCGCATCGGCCAGACTGTCCAGTTCGGCGCCGAAACGCGATTGCGCCTTGAGCAGGCGGGCAATGCGTCCATCGACCCCATCCAGAATTCCGGCAAGGATGACCGCGAGCACCGCCTTCTGCCAATCGTCGAGCGGCAGGCCGACCGAGCCCTCGTTCACCGGCGCGGGATCGCCCGTGGCGGCGGTGATCGCGAACCGGATCCCGGTCAGGCCGAAGGCCAGCGCCGAGGCGGTAATCGCATTGGGGATGAGCGCCCGCAGGGTCAGTCCGCCCGGCAGCCGGCCCGGCGCGCGATCGTGCTCGACTGCCGCGCGCGGGTCGCGCTCCGCTGGACTCACTGGCTCACGCCTTCAATCAATTGCTGCTCGCCGAGCTCGGCCAGCACGGTTTCGCCGGCGATGATCTTCTGGCCCAGCAGAACGCGCGGTTCGGTGCCTTCGGGCAGATAGACATCGACCCGGCTGCCGAAGCGGATCAAGCCGACCCGCTGGCCGGCGGCGAGAATGTCCCCCGGCTTGACGAACGGCACGATACGCCGCGCGACCAGGCCCGCAATCTGCGTAAAGCCGAGTTTCACGCCGTCGCTGCGCTCGATCAGCAAGTGCTGGCGCTCGTTCTCTTCGCTCGCCTTGTCGAGATCGGCATTGAGAAACCGGCCGGGGATATAGACAACGCGCCGCACCGTGCCGCCGATCGGCGCGCGGTTGATGTGAACATCGAACACGCTCATGAAAATCGAAATGCGCGTGACCTGCCCGGCCGCGAGACCCGGCACGCCACTGCCATCGTCGAGCACGAGTTCGCGCGGCGGATCGACCTTCTGGATCAGCGTGACGAGGCCGTCAGCCGGCGCCACAATGAAGCGATCCCCTTGCGGGGTGATACGCTGCGGATCGCGAAAGAACGCCAGCACGCCAAGCGAGAGGACTCCCAGCGGCCAGGCGATCGTTTCCCAGGCCAGGAACGCGAACACCAGCGCCGCCGCCGCAACGATCAACGCATATTTGCGCCCTTCGGGATGGATGCTCGGCCAACGCCAACTGGCTTCGCCCCGGCCCCGGTTATCTAAGATATCTCCAGACATTGCGCGCATCTAGGAGGTTGGAGCCGTGGCGGCAAGGCACGAGGTGGCTGGCCGGAGTTCAATCTGCCACATTGCCGGACTTTCCCCCGCCAGCCGGGCCGCGCTCAGCCGGGCACACCGTCGCCTGCACAAGCTAACGCTGCGAAGAGTGCCGCACAATCGACCAGCCCGCGCCTTCCCCGCCGTCCGGCGGGGCGCACCCGGTTCCGCCCACGGCGATTTTCGCCAACTGCTTCTTGACCTGCCGATAATGCCGCCATGAACTTAGCGGGCGCAAAAGCACCATGAACGACATAGACAACCCTCTCTTTTTATCTGACCGGACGCGCGACAGCGGCCAATCGCTTATTGTCTGAGAAGTTATGCTTAACGCTGCCCGAAAATCAATCCTTACGTTCGGCGCTCGCAGCATGTGCCGCCTGCGCCGCGAATCATGCACCATGCGAAGAGCCGCTTCAGCGACTGGTCCGGACACGCGGCGGTCGCAGCACTTTCCGGGATGGAGGGGGATGCTGGGTGGTGGACAGGGCTGGATTCGAACCAGCGTACGCTTGCACGGGCAGATTTACAGTCTGCTGCCTTTAACCACTCGGCCACCTGTCCACACCAGCATGCCGGTGGCGGGCGAGCCCGCGAATTTGGCCCCGGTTCCTTGCGGAATGGGGCCGTCCGGCCGAGAGGCGGACCCAATGGAGAAGCGAGGCTTGCCTGTCAATGGGGGCACGGGCATGAGCGCCACAAGTTTGTAACGGAAGGACGAAACGATGAGCAGGCGCGGCGGCAAGCATGGCGACGAGCACGGCGACGCTCAGGGAACGGAGCGCGCTGCGAACGATGGGCAGCGTCCTTCCCGGGGACTGCGTGGCCGCGCGGGCCGGATGAAGGGTGGACGCGGATCGGGCCGCGCCTCGGCCGGCGCGGTGCGGCTGTGGGGCCGGCACGCGGTCGAAGCGGCGCTCAAGAACCCCGAGCGCCAGCACCGCAAACTCTGGGCGACCCGCGAGGGCATCGCCTCGCTCGACGGCGAGCTACCGGCCAATTTTCCGATCGAATATGCCGATGTCGCCGATCTCGGCCGCCTCGTCGCCCGCGATGCGCCGCACCAGGGCCTGGTGCTGGAGTGCGAACCGCTGCCCGACCTGTTCCTCGACGAAGTGCTGCAGGGCGATCCGGCGCGGCCGCTGATCGTGCTCGACCAGGTGACCGATCCGCATAACGTCGGCGCGATCCTGCGCTCGGCCGCCGCCTTCAATGCCTGCGCCATCGTTACGCAGGATCGCCATTCACCGCCGGAATCGGGCACGCTGGGCAAGAGTGCTTCGGGCGCACTGGAAAGCGTGCCCTGGGTGCGGGTGGTGAACCTCGCGCGGGCGCTCGATGAAATTGCCGAGGCCGGCTACTGGCGGATCGGGCTCGACGGGGATGGCGAAGCGACGCTCGCCGCAGCCCTGCCCACCGGGCCGGTTGCGCTGATTCTGGGTGCCGAAGGCGAAGGCATGCGGCACAACATCACCCAGCATTGCGATGCACTGGCCCGTCTGCCGATCAGTTCGGCGATCGAGAGCCTGAATGTCTCGAATGCCGCCGCAATCGCACTCTATGCTGTTGCGACTCGCGAAATCGACACCTGATCCTGAGAGGGGGCCAACATGACGGGATGGAACTGGAATCGAAAACTGGCCGCGGTCGCGGTGCTTGCACTGGGGCTGGCCCTGTCGGCCTGCCTGCTGACCCCGGGGCGCTTCACCTCGACGCTCGATTTGCGCCAGGATGGGCGCTTTGCCTTCGCCTATAATGGCGAGATTCATTTGTTGGCACTGAGCAAGCTGGCCGAGATGGGCAATGCTGCGAAAAAGTCGTTCAGCGCGGAGCCGTGCTATGACGACAACATGAACAAGCGCGCCTGCAAGGCCGACGAACTGGCCGAGCAACAGCGCGAATTCGAGCAGGAGCGCAAGAGCAGCGCCGAAAAATCGGCATGGGACGCCGAAGGGATGAAGGCGCTGCTCGGCGGGATCGATCCGTCCAACCCCAAGGCCGCCGAAGAACTCGCCGCGCGCCTGCGGCGACAGGCCGGCTGGAACAGCGTGGTCTACAAGGGCGATGGACTGTTCCTGGTCGACTTCACCATTGCCGGGCGGCTTGACCACGATTTCACGTTCCCGACGATCGAACGCTTTCCGATGGCCAACGCCTTTGTCCAGATTACCCGGCGCGGGGATGGCGCTGTGCGAATCGATGCGCCCGGCTTTGGCGCCGGATCGGGAGTGGGCAATCCGTTCCAGGCCATGCTGTCCGGCGGCATGATGGGCGCGAAGGGGAAATCGGACATGCCTGCCCCGCCCACATTCGACGGCACCTTCACGCTTACTACCGATGGCGCGATCCTGGCCAACAACACCGACGAAGGCCCGCAGGCCAGCCCGGCCGGAAAGAAGCTCGCGTGGATCGTGAACCCCCGGTCGGCGGCGGCGCCAACCGCGCTGGTGAAACTGGGGAACTGAACAGCGCTTGCCGCAAAATGTTGCGCGCAGCATTTGCGCTGCGTGACAAGGCGGATCATGCAAAAAACGCCGCGTTCCCGCGGGAACGCGGCGTTTTTTGCATGATCCGCCTTGTCACGCAGCGCAAATGCTGCGCGCAACATTTTGCGGC
>VMTF01000259.1 GCA_013791705.1 Sphingomonadales bacterium
GAGGTCGCGCATCTCGATCGCAGTCAGGCTGAGCAATTGCCCAAGTTCGGTTATGGTCCTGTCCGGGTCGGTCAGGCTGTCTGGAATAAGATCAACCCGAAAGTCCGCCCGGTTCGAGGCGAGCGGAGTCCCGTTGCGATCCAGAATGCAGCCCCGGCGCGGCGGGATCAGCGACAGGTTCACGCGATTGCTCTCGGACAGCATCTGGTAGCGCTCGGTCTCGGCCAGTGCGATCCAGCCCATCCGCGCCGCCAGCAGCACGCCTACGCTGCCCTGTAGCGCCCCGATCACGATCGTGCGCCGGTCAAAGCTGTTCGCCAGAGTCCCCGCGCTCATATAGCGGCCGATCGACTGGCGCGTTTTCTCGCGCCGAAACGGCCACATCACGAAATCGCCCTGAAGCGCCACAGCCGGAAGCGATCACACGTGGCAATGAACCGTTCGGCCAGCGGAAACACCAGTACCGACAGGAGCAGTTGCGGGGTCAGCACAGTCGCTATCGGGCCATGCTTGCCGACATGGGCAACAACCGACCCGAGGAGAAGATAGCCCAGGATGACACCTGCCGCGACGAACCAGTCCATCAGGTACGAGCGCCACGGAAAGCGCCGTTCGATAGCTTCCAGAAACAGCATCGCCAGCGACCACAGCAACATGGCCGAGCCCATCGGCTGCCCGCTGAACAGATCGTCGACCAGCCCCAGCGGCAAGCCGGCCCAGACCGGCAGCAGCCCCGGGCGCAATTGCCGCCACGCCAGCAGAAACAGGAAACCGAGCGGGGGAAGAATCGGAGCCGAGGCGATCAGCGGCAGCGTCTGCAGCACCGAGCCCAGGATGATCGCCAGCGGCGGCACCGTGCGGGCGAGCAGCGGGGAGGGCGCCCGGTTGATCTTCTGCATCGGTTTGGCGGAGGCGAGCGGCATTAATCAGTTGCCTCACGCTGATCTGGCTTCGGCTTCGCTTTAGTCTTGGGCGCAGTCCCGAGGGCTGCATCGGAGACAGGAACCAGGGCCTGCGGCATCCCCGCAGCCACGGCGAACACAGGCTCGACCATCACGAATTCGCTCGTGCTCGGATCGCTCAGAACCCGCGCAACAGCGCCATCGCGGGTGACGCGCATGACTGCCGCGACAGCCGTGTTCGGATGATAGAGCCCGCCGGAACCCGATGTCACGAAAACATCGCCGGGCTTGAGCGGATTGATCCCGAGGCTGATGAGCCGCACCAGCAGTGTCCCGTCGCCGTGTCCTTGAACGAACGCGGCCAGCCCGTCGTTCGCGCGCCGCACCGGCACCACGCTCTCGGGATCGGTGATCAGCAGGACGCGCGCGGTATGTTCGCCGGTTTCAAGCACGCGGCCGATCAACCCGAGCGGAGAGCGCACCGGCATCCCGGTGACCACGCCCTTGTCGCGTCCGGCGGAAATCGTCGCGAACCGGCGCATGCTGGATGCGGTCGAATTGATCAGCCGTGCGGATGTGACCGGCTGCAGGCCCTTCGCGGTCATGTCCTGGCGCATGGCCAGCAGCGCTTTCAGGCGCCCGTTTTCCTCTTCGATCGCACGGGCCTCGATCAGCCGTACCCGCGCAAGTTCCAGTTCGCGCTTCATCCGCGCATTGGTACTGCCCCATGTGAACCAGCCGTAGATCGTCGTGCCCACGTCGTGCACGCCCTCGCGCCCGGCGGAAACAGCCATGCCCGCCGGCGCCACAACATCGGAGGCCATTCCCCGCACGCCGGTGAAGGCGTCCTTGTTCAGGATCGAGAAGAGCAGCACGGCAGCACCGACCAGAACCCCGGCCATTGCGGCGAGGTAACCGAAGAACGTTCCGTATTGCGCCCGTTTGGAAAAGCCGGTGCGCCGGGTGTTCGGCGGCGCCATGGCGTTTTCTCCCTCAGTTGCCGGCTTCGCCCTCGTCCGGATGTCCCGCTGGGATCCGAACGCGCACCGGATGAAATCTGGTGACTCAGGCGGTCATCAACACGCCGCGATAGATCAGGTCTTCCATGGCCCGGCCAGTGCCGAGCGCCACGCACGACAGCGGATCCTCGGCGATGGAGACCGGCAGACCGGTTTCTTCGCGCAGGAAATCGTCGAGCCCCTTGATCAGCGCGCCGCCGCCGGTCAGCACGATGCCCTGATCGACGATGTCTGCAGCGAGTTCCGGCGCGGTGTTCTCCAGCGCGATCCGGACGCCTTCGACGATCGCCCCGATCGGTTCCGACAATGCCTCGGCAATGTTCGCCTGGGTGATGGCGATTTCCTTGGGCACTCCGTTGACGAGATCGCGGCCCTTGATCTGGATCGATTCGCCGATCCCGTCGGCCGGGATCATCGCGATGCCATAGTCCTTCTTGATCCGCTCGGCAGTCGATTCGCCGATCAGCAGGTTGTGGTGGCGGCGCACATAGGAGACGATCGCCTCGTCCATCTTGTCGCCGCCGACGCGGACCGAGGTGGTATAGGCGAGACCGCGCAGCGACAGCACCGCGACTTCGGTCGTGCCGCCGCCGATATCGACCACCATCGAGCCGACCGGCTCGGTCACCGGCATGCCGGCGCCGATTGCGGCGGCCATTGGCTCAAGGATCAGGAACACCTGGCTGGCGCCGGCATTCGAGGCGGCATCGCGGATCGCGCGACGCTCGACCGAAGTCGAACCCGAGGGGACGCAGATCACGATTTCCGGATAACGGAACATGCTGCGCTTGCCGTTCACCTTGCGGATGAAGTGCTTGATCATCTCCTCGGCGATTTCGATGTCAGCGATCACGCCATCACGCAAGGGACGGATCGCCTCGATATTGCCAGGCGTTTTGCCCATCATCATCTTGGCATCGTCGCCAACCGCCTTGACCGTCTTGATGCCGTTGAGCGTCTCGATCGCCACCACGGAAGGTTCGTTCAAAACGATCCCGCGATCCTGGGCATAGACCAGCGTGTTCGCGGTGCCGAGATCGATCGCAAGGTTCTGCGAGCCCAGCTTGGAGAATCGGGAGATCAGTGAGGACATTCAGGAAATCCGTGGCTTTTACTGGTGGTGGCGCCCGTTTCCGCCAGCGCGGTGAACAGTCGCCAAGACGGGGGACGCGGCTCCTTAGCGCAGCCTATCGCCAAAGGCCAAAATTTTGTCGCAAAAGCCGGTGATACCCGATCCGGTTGGCTCGAATTCCTGCCACTTCATCGTTAGGCTGATTTGCCTCATGCCCATCATTCGCCGCCTTCCCGAAACGCTGGTCAACCGCATCGCCGCCGGCGAGGTAGTGGAACGCCCCGCCGCGGCGCTCAAGGAGCTGGTCGAGAACGCGATCGATGCCGGCGCAGCCGATATCGAGGTGCGGATCGCCAGTGGCGGGCTCGACCTGATCGAAGTGACCGACGACGGCTGCGGGATGACCCCGGCGGAGATAGCGCTCGCACTCGAACGTCATGCCACCTCGAAGCTGCCGGACGAGGCGATCGAACTCGTCGCCACGCTCGGATTCCGGGGCGAGGCCTTGCCATCGATCGCCTCGGTTGCGCGCCTGACGATCGAGAGCCGGCCCCGGTCGCCGGACACCGGCAAGGCTGCCGAAGGGTGGCGCCGAACCGTCGATCATGGCGCGTTGACGGCCGAGGGCCTGGCTGCGCTACCGCCCGGTACCCGCGTCCGGGTCGAAGACCTGTTCGGCCGGGTGCCCGCGCGCCGCAAGTTCCTGCGCAGCGCCCGCAGCGAATATGCCGCATGTCTCGATGTCGTGCGCCGTCTCGCGATGGCCCGGCCGGACGTCGGCTTCATGCTTGAGCACGATGGCCGCCGCGTGCTGGCCGTGCAGGGCGGGGAAGGGCTCGCCAACCGCGTCGCGCGACTGGTGGCGCGCGAACTGGCCGATGACGGAGTCATGATTGCGGCGGAACGCGGATTTGCTCGGCTTTCGGGCGTCGCGGGCCTGCCGACGTTCAACCGGGGCGTGGCCGATCATCAGTATCTATTCGTCAATGGGCGCCCGGTGAAAGACCGCCTGCTGATCGGCGCGGTGCGCGGCGCCTATGCCGATATGCTCGCCCGTGATCGCCACGCGGTGCTGGCGCTGTTCCTCGACGTCCCGCCCGAAGAAGTCGATGTCAACGTCCACCCGGCCAAGACCGAGGTCCGCTTTCGCGATCCGGCCTTCATCCGTGGCTTCCTTGTTTCGGGCCTGCGCCATGCGCTGGAGGGCGCCTCGCAGCGCTCGGCCCAGGCCCCGGCTGGCACGGCCATGGGCAATTGGCAATCTGAGCCGCTTGAACCCGCACCGGAGGGCGCGGCGCGGACTCCGGCCGGGCTCGGTTCGCTGTTCGCCCGTGAATATGCGGGTGCCGCACGCTCGGGCGCGCACCTTTCCGATGCCGGACAGGTCTGGCGCGGTTACGAGCAAGCGATCATGGACCCCGCGCCCCTGCTGCCCGGCGCCCGCGCGGAAGCGGCCGCGCCGCTTGATCCCGCCACGCAGGGCTTTCCGCTGGGCGTCGCTCGCGGACAGGTATCCCAGACTTACATCGTTGCCGAAGCGGCCGATGGCCTCGTCATCGTCGATCAGCACGCCGCGCACGAACGGCTCGTGCTCGAGCGGCTGAGGGCGGGCGGAGCCGGTGAAACAGCCGCCGCCAGTCAGGCCCTGCTCCTGCCCGAAGTGGTGGAACTCGACGAACCTTCGTGTGACCGTCTGGAGGAAAGTGCGGCGAAACTCGCCGATCTGGGGCTCGTGCTCGAACGCTTCGGGCCGGATGCGATGCTCGTCCGCGCCATCCCCGCCGCTCTTTCGAAAAGCGACGTGACCGCACTCGTGCGCGACGTGGCGGATGATCTAGTCCAGAATGGCGACGCTTTGCTGCTGGGCGAGCGGCTCGATCACGTGCTGGCGACGATGGCCTGTCACGGTTCGGTGCGGGCCGGGCGGGTACTGTCTGTGGCGGAAATGAACGCGCTGCTGCGCGAAATGGAGCGCACGCCCCGCTCGGGACAGTGCAACCATGGGCGCCCCACCTGGGTGAAGCTGGCCCATGCCGACATCGAAAAGCTGTTCGGCCGAAAGTGACGGCGGGGAGGGCGCCGCCGCCTAGCCTTCGATCGGGACTTCCGGATGGCGGACCCGGATCATGCCGTGGCCGCGATGCGACATGACCACCACGCCATGCTGGTTCACCACTTCCACCACCTGATAATAGATGCCGCGCTCGGGCCGGGTCTTGCTGCGGCGCTTTTCGAGCACCGTGTTGACGACGCCGAGAGTGTCGCCGGGATAGACGGGGGCGATGAAGCGCATTTCCTCCATGCCGCTGCCCCCAAGGCCGGCGGTCTTGCAGAGGCGTTCATCGACCATCATCCGCATCATCATCGCCGCCGTGTGCAGCCCGCTGGCGGCCAGCCGTCCGAAGTGGGTCTGCGCGGCGGCCGCGTCATCGAGATGGAATGGCTGCGGATCGTACTTGCTGGCAAATTCGATCACTTCCTCGCGCGTTACCTCATAGCGCCCGAACTTGTCAGGCACGCCGACCTCGATGTCCTCGTAGTGAATGAGATCCGCCGCCACCGCCTCAACTCCCCAGCGAAAGCTTCACGAAAACCGTAACCTGCACCGGCGTTTCGCCGTAAGCGGCATCGAGTGCGGCGGGCTTGAGGAAGGTTGCGACGCTACCCCCCAGCGCCAGTTCGAACCCGCGGAGCGGCAGCCGCCGGGCGGCGCCCGCCTGCAGTTTGGTCACGCGAAACGCGGTATCGTGCAGCGGATCATCGTGGTCCGGAAAGAGTTCGTCGTTCTTGACGTTCTCAATCCGGCCGAACAGCGTGTTGTGCCGGTCAATGTCCCAGTTCACTTCGCCCAGCCACGCCGGCAGCGTTTCGCCGGGGACGCGCCGCTTGGCACTGTAGGCGGCCATCATCGCCAGTCCGTGCCCGTCATTGTAGTGGGCCGAGGCGGTGAAGCGATGCTCGTCCTCGCCGGGATGGAGCGCTTCAGGCTGGTGAATTTCGCCGTAACTGGCCTGCACCGCCCAGCGCGGGGCGGGATTGAAGGTTGCGCGAACCGACCACGAATCGAGGTCGGGCGTCTCGATGTTCCACCGCGCTTCGTCCGGCTCGCGCCCACGGAAGGCCGAACCTTCGATCTGCCACTGCGCGGCCGAAATGCCCGCCGTCACGACGCCATAAGTGATGTGGGTCGAATCGAACCAGTGGTGGGTGATCGGGGGATCGGGATTATACTTCGCCGAAGCGCGGTGCATGAACGCACTGGGCCCCAGCGCGGGTTCGCCGACCGGTCCGCCATAGACGAACAGCGTCGTCTGGTCGGCATTGTTCAGATCGACGCGGCCGGCAAGTTCCATGAACAGGTCGTGCGGATGCTGCCGATCAACCAGCGCCAGGCCGTTTGCGGTTTCGCCGGTCGCGAACAGGTTGGGATAGCCGCGCGGGTCCATCGCCGGCTCAAGGCTCATCATCGCGCGCAGTGCGATCTTGCCCCACGGCAGCGCCTTTTCGGCCGAACCCATCGCCATCGAGGTGACATAGAACTTGTCGTCGCCGCGCCCACCGGAAACGTCGGTGTATTGCCCGGAAACCGCTCCGTGCAGCATCAACTCCCACCCGGCCAGTTCAGTCATCGGGCCATGCATCATCGCTTCCCGGCCGGGCAGCCGCGCGGTGCCGGACCCGGCCTGCCATGGCGATCCGGCGCTGCCGTCATGGCCGCTGTGGGGGGCGGCGGGACCGGCCATGGCCGAATGGTTCATCCGCGAATGATCCATTTCCTGCGCCGCCGCCGGAGCGGCCGCCAGCAAGGGAAGCGCGATGAGAATCAGGGTTCTGGACATCGGGACCTCGCCTTAGACGTTGAACTTGAAATGCAGCACATCGCCGTCCTGGACGACATATTCCTTGCCTTCCTGGCGCAGTTTTCCGGCATCCTTGGCGCCGGTTTCACCGCCCAGCGCGATGTAGTCATCATAGGCGATCGTTTCGGCGCGGATGAAGCCGCGCTGCATGTCCGAGTGGATTTCACCGGCCGCGTCAGGCGCCTTCGCGCCCTTGTGCACCGTCCAGGCGCGCGCCTCCTTGGGACCGACGGTGAAGAACGTGATCAGGTGGAGCAATTCGTAGCCGGAGCGGATCACCCGGGCGAGGCCGGTTTCGTGCAAGCCCATTTCCTCAAGGAACACGAGGCGTTCTTCCAGGTCCATGCCGACCAGTTCGGATTCGATCGCGGCCGAAACGATCAACGCATTGGCGCCTTCGGCCTGGGCCTTTCCGAACACGCGTGCCGAAAAGGCGTTGCCTTCGGCCGCGCTTTCTTCCTCGACGTTGCAGACATAGAGCACCGGCTTGGCGGTGATGAGCTGCGCCTGCTGGAACACGCGGGCCTCTTCCTCGTCCTTCGGCTGCGTCAGCCTTGCGGGCTTGCCCTCGCGCAGCAGTTCGAGCGCCTGGCCCAGCACCGAGGCGATGATCTTCGCTTCCTTGTCGCCCTGCGCGGCCTTTTTCTGGGCAGCGGGAACGCGCTTTTCGAGGCTTTCGAGATCAGACAGCATCAGCTCGGTCTCGACCGTCTCGGCATCAGACAGCGGATCGATCTTGTTGTCGACGTGCTGGATATCGTCATTCTCGAAGCAGCGCAGCACGTGGACGATCGCATCGACCTCGCGAATGTTGCCGAGGAACTGGTTGCCCAGCCCTTCGCCCTTGGAGGCCCCGCGCACCAGACCGGCGATATCGACGAAGCCAAGCTGGGTCGGAATGATCTTCTGACTGCCGGCGATCCGCGCCAGTTCATCGAGCCGGGGATCGGGCACGCCGACGTTGCCCACGTTCGGTTCGATCGTGCAGAACGGATAGTTCGCCGCCTGCGCCGCCTGAGTTTCCGTCAAGGCATTGAACAGCGTCGACTTTCCCACGTTCGGCAAGCCGACGATCCCGCAACGAAAACCCATCATGCACTCCAGTAAGCCGGTATGACGGCGGCCCATAGCGGGGAGGGGGGCGTTTGGCCAGTTGCGCCGCTGGCCCGTGCGCGCAATACAAGTTTTACCTCTTGGTCGCATCACTGTTCATGCCGGCCTTCGTTGGATCACCCCGCCGCACTGAGCGGATGGGGAACGCCAACCGGGCCGGGGGCGTTACTTGAGATGCCCCGCCGCCGGCTCTGGCCAGCCGGAGGCAACCTCGGGAGACTGACATGAAAAAGCTATTCACAGGCGGAGTGGCGGCCCTTGTCGCATTCGGCAGCGTGATTACGGCGGTGCCGGCCTCGGCCCAGTATCGCGATTACGACCGCGAAGTGCGCCGCGACCGCGACCGCGATGGCCGTCCGGACCGGTGGGACCGCCGCGACGATCGGCGCGACCACCGCCGCGATGCCTACCGCCACGGCGACCGGAAGTGGCGCTACTATGGCCACAGCCATGGCTACAAGGGCTACAAGGGCCGGTGGCGGGCGGGGCAGCGCTATCCGCATTGGCGCGAGCGCGGCCATTATGTCACGAACTACCGCGCTTATGGCCTGCCCGCGCCGTGGCGGGGCTATCGCTACTACCGCGACGACAGCGGTGACATCGTGATGGTTGCGATCACCAGCGGCATCATCGGCATGATTATTGGCGGCGCGCTCGCCGACGATCACTATCGGCGCTGACCCGGCGCGCGCAGGCCCGGAACCCAAGGCTCGCACAGGGCACTACCGCTGCACGCGAAGCAAAACTTGACAGGGGCCGATCTGCCGCTGACTTTACCCGTCAGAATAATGAGTGCGACGTGGAGAGCAGCATGGCTGACGAGGCCTTGGCCGGAAGCAGGCTCGTTTTCGCCGTCCGTGACAACGGAATCGGCGCGGACGTTTCGGGAATCGACCTGCGAACGAGGTTGACCGCCGATGAGGTGGCGCAGATCAGCGCGGCAATCGCTCGTTACCGGGTGCTGTTCTTTCACGATCAAAAGATCGACACCGCCCAGCAGATCGCCATCGGCAGGCAGTTTGGTGAGCTTGAAATCCATCAACTGGCACGCAAGGGGCGCGGCCGCGCGATCCAGCCCGATCCGCGCTGGCCCGAACTGGTGGTGGTCGAAAGCACGCCGGACAACCCGGCAGTTGCGGAAGTCTGGCACAGCGACGTCAGCTTCCGCGCGATGCCCTCGCTCGGTTCACTGCTGCGCATGACACACAAGCCGCATAGTGGCGGTGACACGCTGTGGGCGGACATGGCGGCGGCTTATGAAGGCCTCGACGATCGCACCAGGCATCTCGTCGACGATGCGGTGGCGATCCATGACTGGCCCGGCTTCCGGCGCGACTGGCCGCAAGATCCCGAATCGCTGGCCGAGCTGGCTGCGTTGCAGGCTGAGTTCCCGCCGGTCGAACATCCGGTCATCCGCACCCATCCCGTCACCGGAGAGCGGCTGATTTATGTGAATGCGCCCTTCACCATGCGCATCAAGGGGATGTCGGAGGGGGAGAGCCAGCGGACGCTCGCGCACCTCTTTGTCCAGGCCGACAACCCCGACTATCATGTGCGGCTGCGCTGGGAGCCGGGCGACATCGCCTTCTGGGACAATCGCGGCACCCAGCATTCCGTCAGCAACGATGTCGTCGGACACCGCCGACTGGAACGCGTGACGATCATCGGTGACCGGCCGTTTTGACCGGGCTTTCGCCACTGCGACCGGGACGAGCGCGGCCGGCCTCCTGACCGTTGCTGCCGCAGCCGGCGCGTTCAGTCCGCCTGGCGCGACGCCACGTTGTTCATGAACCGCGCATCGTCGCCTTGCGCCAGCCATTCGGCCTCGCCCGCGATCGCGCCGAGCATGTCGGCCAGCGCATCCAGTTCGCTTTTGGCATAGTTGCCGAGCACATAGCCGGTTACCCGGTCCTTGTGGCCGGGATGCCCGATCCCGATCAGCACCCGGCGAAAATCCGCCCCGAGGTGCTGATCGATCGAGCGCAGCCCGTTGTGCCCGGCGGTGCCCCCGCCGGACTTCACCTTGACCTTCATCGGTGCAAGGTCGAGTTCGTCATGGAATACGGTGAGCGCTTTGACGCCCAGCTTGTAGAACCGCAGCGCCTCGCCCACGGCACGGCCGCTTTCGTTCATGAAGGTGGCCGGCTTCAGCAGGATTACGCGGCCACCGCCGATCCGCCCATCCTGTACCCAGCCCTGGAACTTTTTCTGGACCGGGGCGAAGCCATGAACTTCGGCAATCGTGTCCACCGCCATGAAGCCGACATTGTGCCGCTGCATCGCGTATTGCGGACCAGGATTGCCGAGGCCGACCCAGAGTTGCATGGAATCACAGTAAGGAGAACGGGGCCTCTCCCACAGGAAAGGCCCCGAACCCGATTACTCTTGTTCTTCCGCCGTTTCGGCGGTGCTGCCTTCTTCGCTCTTCAACGCGGAAGGAGCGATGATCGTCGCGATGGTGAAGTCGCGATCGGTGATCGCCGAAGTCGATCCGGCCGGCAGCGCCACATGGCTGATGTGGATCGAAGCGCCGACTTCGAGGCCGGTCACGTCGATTTCGATTTCGTCCGGGATGCGGGCCGGTTCGCAAACCAGCTCCAGTTCGTGACGGACGATGTTGAGCACGCCGCCCTTCTTGAGGCCCGGCGAAGCGGCTTCGTTGACGAATACCACCGGAACCGCGACGTGAACCGTCGAGTTGGCCGAAATGCGCAGGAAGTCCACGTGGAGCGGACGGTCGGTCACGGGATGGAAGGCGACGTCCTTGGGAAGCGTCCGCACCTTGGCGCCATTCACCTCGATATCGACAATCGAGTTGAAGAAGTGGCCGGTGCCGAGCTGACGGACCAGTTCCTTCTGTTCCACGTGAATGCTGAGGGGTTCTTCCTTGCCGCCATAGACGACGGCGGGGACACGGCCTTCGCGACGCAGGACACGGGAGGCTCCCTTGCCAACCCGTTCACGCGCCTCGGCCGGCAGGGTAAGCGTATCGCTCATGCTCTTGCCTTTCGAAAACTTGTTTCCATGATCAGGCTGGGCCGGTCATCGGCACAACCCGTCCCGTCACGCCTCCAGGGATGACCATGACGGGAAGCGGCGCGCCCTAGCGGCAAATCGGTGCAAAAGCAAGCAACGCCCGCATGGCGGCGCTATTCGGTGCGCCGCACGGTCCAGCCCCGCGCGGCCAGCAGCGCGGGCAAACCGTCCGGCCCGGCCAGATGCGCCGCGCCGACTGCCACGAACGGATGACGACCGCCTCGCAAAAACGCTTCGATCTGCTCTGCCCAGTCGCGATTGCGCCCCGTATAGAGCGCCTCGCGTAGTTCCGGATCGGCGAGCAGTCCCGCGTTGGTCAGCGCGGCGATTGCGGCAATGTCGCCACTGCGCCAGGCGTCGGCAATCGTCGCGTCGTCATCCGGCTCATCCGCGCCGCGCACCACCGCCGCGAGCAGATCGCGCTGTTCGCGTTCCGGCAGCCGGTCGAAGATCGCAAGTTGCCGCCGCGCGCCCTCCAGTTCGCCGACCGGCAAGCCCGGGACAGCCTTGAGCAGCGCCCGGTCGATGCCGTTGGCGCTGTCACCGGCCTGCCGCTGCGCCTGCGCGAGCATGAGCGCCGCCGCCCATGTCTCGACATCGGCGAACCGGCGCTCGCTGAGCCCATCCGCGTTGAGCAATGCCGCCAGCGACGCCTTCTGCTCCGGATCGATCCGCGCAGACAGCGGCGGCAAGCCGGACGTATGCGCCAGTTCGCCAAAGATCCGCGCCGTCGCCGCATCATCATCGATCCGGGCGATTTCGAGCACCAGTTCGTCCGCCTGGGCGAGCGCCCGATCGACCGGTTCCGTTCGCCACGCTACCGGACGCGGCAGGGCATGGATCGTCCCGAACAGCCAGGCCCGTTCACCGTTCGGGCCGGTGACTTCCCACAAGGCAGGATTTGCGGGCAAGGGCCGGCCGCAGGCCGCCAGCCCGCAGGCCAGCAGCAGCCCGAACGCGAGCCGCAGCACCCCGGGCCGCCCCCGCCTCACCGACTATTGAACCCGGACGGCTACGAGCCCGCTTTTTGCCAGCATCGCCTGCACGCTGTCCTTCCCGGCCAGGTGCCCGGCGCCCACGGCCATGAATACCTTGCCCGGCTGCTGCATCCGCGCCGAAATCCATTGCGCCCAGGCGCGGTTGCGATTGGTCAGCAGCGCCGCGACCATGCGCGGATCGTCCTCGTCGGCATTGAGCAGTTCGGCGAGCTTGTCCGGATTGCCTGCGCTCCATTCGCGGACCATTCCCGCCAGATCCTCATCAAGCGTCGGCAGACCCTCGATCACTTCGTGAAGATAGGACTTTTGAACGTCAAGCGGCAGCGAATCGAAGATGGCCAGTTGATAGGCCGCTGTTTCCAGTCCGATCCTGGCGTGCCCGTGCTTCTTCGCCTCGGTCGAGAAGGTCTGCTCCACGCCATTTTCCGCGCTGTAGCCTTCCCTGGCGAGCGGGAAAGCGGTGAGCGCGACCGCCGCATACCACGGCTCGAACCGGTCGAACGCTGAGGCCGGAAGTCCGAACCCGGTCAGGGCCTGTTCCAGCTTCGCCCGGTCGCCGGGATCGAGCAGATCGCGCAAGGATTTGCCCGGCGCCAGCATCGCGCTTTCCATGACCGCCGCCTGCATATCCGCCGCAGCCGTCTCCGGAATCTCGGTCACCAGTTCGTCGGACGCCTTGAATGCGGTCTCGACCGGCCCGGCCATCCACATGACGCCCGGCCGCAGTGCGTGGATTGTGCCGAACAGGTAGATCGTGGTGTCGTGATCCGCGATCTTCCACAGCGCGGGGCGGGCCGCAACAGCGGCGGGCTGGGCGAGCGGGGCCGGGGCGGCGGGTCGCTGCTGGGCCAGGACACCGGTGGTGAACCACGTCAGCGTGAGCGACAGGAACAGGGCGAACGTACGGATCATTCTGCGCATGGGACAACGCCTATACCGCGCATTCCTGACAATCGATGAACGGAATTTTGGCGGGACCGATGAAGCAGGGCGCCATGAAGCGGGTGACAGTTGATTCCCCGCGCCTCATCCGCCAAAGGCCGCGCATGGCCGAAGTCACCGCTCCCCTGTCATTCCAGGACATGATCCTGCGCCTCCACGCGTTCTGGAGCGCGCAGGGCTGCCTGATCCTCCAGCCCTATGACATGCGGATGGGCGCGGGCACCTTTCACCCCGCCACCACCTTGCGCGCGCTGGGGCCGGAGCCGTGGAAGGCCGCCTATGTCCAGCCTTCGCGCCGGCCGACCGACGGGCGCTATGGCGAAAATCCGAACCGGCTGCAGCACTATTACCAGTATCAGGTGATCCTGAAGCCCAATCCGGAAAACCTGCAGGAACTCTATCTGCAAAGCCTCGCCGCGATCGGCATCGATCCGCTGGCGCACGATATCCGCTTTGTCGAGGATGATTGGGAAAGTCCGACGCTGGGCACCTGGGGGCTGGGCTGGGAAGTCTGGTGCGACGGCATGGAAGTGCCCCAGTTCACCTATTTCCAGCAAGTCGGCGGGTTCGATTGCAAGCCGGTCGCGGGTGAGCTGACTTATGGGCTCGAACGCCTCGCGATGTATATCCAGGGCGTCGACTGGGTCTATGACCTCAAGTTCAACGATGCGGGCGTCACCTATGGCGACGTGTTCCTCGAAAACGAGCGGCAGCTTTCGAAGTACAACTTCGAGGTGGCCGAAACCGAGCAGCTCTTCGCCGGTTTCCGCAGCGCCGAGGCCGAGTGCCAGCGCTGTATCGCCGCGGAAATCCCGCTGGCGGCCTACGATCAGGCGATCGAGGCGAGCCACCTGTTCAACCTGCTGCAGGCGCGCGGCGTGATCTCGGTGCAGGAACGCGCCAGCTACATCGGCCGGGTGCGCGATCTGGCCAAGGGATCGTGCGAGGCGTGGATCAGGAAAAACGAGGCCCGCTGGGGCGAGCAGTTCCCGGGGTGGACGGTATGACAATGCCTGTGCGCGCCACTCGCCACCGCCCGCTCGTGCTGAGCCGCCGCCCGCTGGTGCTGCGCCAACACCCGTTCATCCCGAGCCAACACCCGTTCATCCTGAGCCTGTCGAAGGACGCGCGCGAGGCCAGCCCGGTGCGCGGGCTTCGACAAGCTCAGCCTGAGCGGGGCAGTGCTGGCGGGGAGACGATCTGATGCCCGATTTCCTCCTTGAACTGCGCTCGGAAGAAATTCCCGCGCGGATGCAGGCCGGTGCCCGCGCGAGCCTTGAGAAGCTGTTTCGCGAACAACTGGCCGCCGCCGGCGTTGCCGTGGGCGCCGTCACCGTGTGGTCGACCCCGCGCCGGCTGGCGCTGGTCGCCACGGGCTTGCCGGAAGCCACGGCGGCCGTTTCGGAAGAAGTGAAAGGCCCGCGCGGCGGCGCGCCGCCGCAGGCGCGGGGAGGCTTCCTGCGCAAGCCCGGGCTGCCCGCGGCCCCGCTCCCCGCAAAGAACGGCGTGCGGTTCGCGGTGGCGCAAAAGCCGGGCCGCGCGCC
>VMTF01000166.1 GCA_013791705.1 Sphingomonadales bacterium
CCCCCGCCCCCGCGCCCCCCCCCGCATCCGCGGGCGCGCGGGCGGGGGGGGGGGCGCGCCCCCGCGGGCCCCCCCGGGGCGGGGGGGGGCGCCCCCCCCCCCCCCAACGGGGGGTGAGGCCAATCCCTGCCGGATCGTTGCACCCCCGATTTCTCACAAAGACAGGAATTCCCCATGACGATCACTGCCGAAACGCCGGTGTGGGATACGCCGAGCGGCATGGGCGGCACCTTCACGGTGGCGCTGCTTGAAGACGATCCTGCCTGTCCGACCGTCCTCGCGCGGGTCTGTTATGGCCGCCTCGATGAGGCAGGCCGCTACCATCCCTGGCGCGAATGGGACGGCTACACGTTCCGTGTCGCCCGCACCGAACTCGCTCATCCGCGCCGGTTTGCCGATCCGACCCCGCGCTACCGGCCGCCGGGGTGAAGGTGGATGCCGCGTTGCACAAAATTCAACTGCCGGACCTTATTTCGCACTTGCAGCATTTAAGGCGTCACCCCATATCAGGAGTGCCTTTCAGGCATCCTCTCCCAAAACTTTCCAAGGGGCCGGCGCAAGCTGGCCCCATTTTTTTGCGCATGTCGATCTGGAGCGCAAGCCAACGGCACTGGCATTTGGCGGCCGCGGCCCATAGGGTCCGCCATCGCCAATTAGAGAAAGACCGCACGCAATGGCCGATGAAATGCTCCTGGATCACGTCGCTGATATTGTTTCGGCCCACGTCAGCAACAATTCGGTCGCGGCGGGTGATTTGCCGGGCCTGATCCAGTCGGTCTACGCATCGCTGGCTTCGCTTGGTCAGGTGCCCGAGCCGACCGAGCAAGTGCGCATACCCGCTGTCTCGGTCCGCGCATCGGTCAAACCCGATGCGGTGACCTGCCTCGATTGCGGCGCGAAGTTCAAGATGCTCAAGCGCCACCTCAGCACCGATCATGGCATGACGCCGGCCGAATACCGCGCGCGCTGGAACCTGCTTGCAGACTATCCGATGGTCGCGCCCGACTATGCCGCCAAGCGCAAGGAACTCGCCGTCCGGATCGGACTTGGTCGCAAGCCCGGACAAAGTCCGAAGTCAGAGGCTAAGCCGGTCGCGGCCGCCAAACCGCGCAAGAAGCTCGGGGTCGCCTTCGGCTAAGCCTGATGCGCCGATGGACCGACGTCGGATATCAGCTTCATTCCCTGGCTCCTTTTCTGTCGACTTATCGATGCATGTCCTGCCGTCTGTGACACTCTGCCCCGAGGGCAAAGTGTCATCATCGACATCAGCCTTTGCAGGAGCGCGGGTGATACCCGCCCGTATTGAATGCTCTGCCGATCGAATTGGCTGACGATGCAGGTCCCGAATGTTCCGATGCGGTGCCAGGCAAAGTGTCACGGGCGACAAACGACATGGGTCGAACGAAAGGGGATTCACAGGATTCACCTTTTGTGCTCAATGCTGATCCATGGAGCAACAGACAGCGATCACTGGCGTTGGCGGCATTTACGCGGTGCTGGCTGAGGTCTCGAACCGGCCGCGCTACGCCTTCCTGGTTCTCCAACTCGTTTCCGAAGCCGCCGACGGGCGAGGGCAGGCCGGTCCCTTTGTTTGCCGGGATAGAAAGCCCGCTCTCTTGCGCGATTGGCTCTGCACCCAGCTGCTTCCCTTGAGCGAACAGCAGGGCCGCCGTGCGGCGCTGCGCGCCCGCGTTGCGGCCTCGCTTGGGCGTGAACTCTCCGGCGATGAGGCCCGCGATGCCGCTCAGATCGACCAGGCAGTCGAGGAGCAGGTTCTGGCTGTGGGCCGCGCCAATGTCAGCCGCGCGATCTCGGATCTGGCGCGTGCCGGTCTGGTCACGCGGCACTACGCCGGCTACGCCACCAACCACCGCAATCGCGGCGGCGGGCGCCATGCGGTCTATGTGGTGAACCCGGCGGTCCTGAAATTGCTGCGTCGGCCTGCGTCAATGATCGGCGCGGTTCGAGCGTCCGGTACGGGCCAGGGTGAACTGTTCGCAGCCTGATGCCCAGCTTGACAATTTTCCAAATCCGCCGCATATAATACCCTGAATATTGGCACATGGTGAGGCAAATGGCGAGTGCGGCATTCTTGAGTGAAGTCTCCGGTGACATGGGCGTCTCGGTCGACAGGTTGTCGGCGGCGCTTCATATCACCAAGTCCGAACTGGCGCTCGCTGCTGGACTGTCACGCGATGCCGTCTCGAAGGCTGCCCGCAGCAGAAGCATCGCCACCCAGTCGCGGCTGCGTGAGATGAGCGAAATCATCAACCGGGTCATTCCCTGGGCGGGTAGCGAACTTGCCGCCTATGCCTGGTACCGATCGCAGCCGCTGCCGTCCTTCGGCGATGCCACGGCGGAAGAGCTTGTCCGTCAGGGACAGGGCGAGAAGGTTCGCACCTATCTTGGCCGGATTGCCGCCGGTGGCTTTGCCTGATCTTTGGGCCTGATCTTTGAGCCAGATTTCGAAATCGGCTCTGCCGTTCACCCGGTTCGACGGCCTGGTCTATCGGGCGCATCATCCGGCGTGGGCTTATGATCCGGAATCGGGCGAAGGCGCGAAGCTTCACGGCGGCCGCTTCAACCGCGTCGGCACGGCGTGCTTCTATGCGGCGCTCAGCCTCGAAACCGCCTGGCTCGAGGCTGAGCAAGGG
>VMTF01000153.1 GCA_013791705.1 Sphingomonadales bacterium
CGACAGAAAGCTCTGGAATTCGGTGGCCCATTCGGGGGCGGTGCCGATGCAGACAAATTGACGGATGCTGGGCAGGCGATCCAGAATTGCGCCGATCAGGTCCGTGAACCCGCTCTGGAAGAACAGCACCAGCGGCAGGCAATCGTTGACCTGATAGACGATTTCCTCGCCTGCCAGGCGGAAGTTGATCGGCGCGGTGATATAGCCGCTCAGCTCGCCCGCGCCATAGATCAGGCACTGCTCGATCGAGTTGAGGCTGAGCATCGACACCCGGTCCTGCTTGCGACAGCCGGCCTTGTTAAGCGCGGAGGCCAGTTGGCGGGACCGCGCGGCGAATTCGCCATGCGTCACGGTCCGGTCGTTCTGGATCAGGGCCGGGTAGTCGCGGCGGTGGCGCTCGTTGCTCTCGATCATGCGTCCGAACGTGGAGGGCGGCGGCGTGGTAAATGACAAACGACTTCTCCCGGGCGGCTGGCTCTCGACGCATATGCAATGCGTCCGAAGGATGTGCGCTGCCAGCGCCCACTTTTAACGACAGGAAGGGCGTCTGTAACGCCCGATTGTCAAGCGACGCACCACGCATTCCCGGCAAACTGCACATATGCGGGTGTTGCCCGGCCCTCCTGCATGATTGTGAAATGTGTCGCCGCATGGGCAGCAGCATTGGTATTCGCGCCAATCGGCATATTAGAGGAGCCACGGTCCGATTGCCGTATTTCTGCAGGAAAATTGGGAAACGCCTTAATGGCCGATGCGCTAGCCGGCATACGTGTGCTTGATTTCACCCGGGTGGTCGCGGGGCCGTTCGCCGGCCAGATGTTCGGCGATCTCGGGGCAGACGTGATCAAGGTCGAACGTCGCGGCGGCGGCGATGACATTCGCCAGTCCGGCCCGCCGTGGATGCGCAACAGCGACGGTAGCGAGAGCGACCAATCCACTTATGTGCAGGGGATGAACCGCAACAAGCGTTCGCTGACGGTCGATTTCACCAATCCCGCCGGGGTCGAGCTGCTGCACAAGATCGCGTCCAAATGCGACGTGTTCATCGAGAATTTCAGGACCGGAACGCTGGCCAAATACGGCCTGGGCTATGAAGACATCCGGCGCATCAATCCGGCCATCGTCTATTGCTCGATCACCGGTTTCGGCCAGACCGGCCCCTATTCGGACCGGTCGGGCTATGACTATCTGATTCAGGCCATGGGCGGGGCCATGTCGGTCACCGGCGTCCCGGATGGCGAGCCTGGCGCCGGGCCGATGCGGATCGGCCTGCCGGTATCGGACATATTGGGCGGCATGAATGCCATGGTCGGCATTCTGGCGGCGCTGCGCCATGCCGAGCGCACCGGGATCGGCCAGCACGTCGATATAGCCCTGCTCGATGCCCAGATCAGCGCGCTGATGAACCCGATGATGACCTGGCTCAATGCCGGCATCGAAACCGGCCGGACCGGCAACAAATCGCCCAATGCGGTGCCCTATGGCCCCTACAAGACAGCCGACGGCTTCGTCCTGCTCGCCACCTCCAACGACCGCGAATTCCTGCGCCTCGCCGAAGTGGTCGGCCATCCCGAATGGGGCGCCGATCCGCGCTTCCAGCGCTCGGCCGATCGCGTTGCCAACCGGCGGGAACTGGAAGCAACGCTCACCGCGATCATCGCGGCGCGCCCGTCCGCCGACTGGATCGCCGCCTTCAACGCCGCCAAGGTTTCCTGCGGCCCGATCAACCGGATGGCCGACATCGAGGCGGACCCGCACGTCAACGCCCGTGACATGATGATCGCCATGCCGCATCCGGCCTATGGCGCGGTCAAGCTGGTCGGCAGCCCGCTCAAGCTCTCCGAAACGCCGGTGCAATATCGCAAGCTGCCGCCCCTTCCGGGCGAGCAGTCCCGCGAAATATTGCGGGAACTGGCCGACGTCGATGATGCCGCGTTCGACGCTCTGGTCGCAGCGGAAATTCTCTAGCCGCCCGCGCGGCAGCCCCCAAAAAAGCCAAGTGGAACAAGCAATGGCGAACTTTCTCAAGATCGAACGCGACAACGGCGTCGTCACGCTGACCATGAACCGGCCGGAGGAAAAGAACGCCCTCGCCTCGGTCGATGATTGCGATCAATTCGTCGCCGCCTGCGAAGACATCGGCAACGACCCGAGCGTTGGCGCGGTGATCATCACCGGGGCCGGCGGGGCGTTCTGTTCGGGCGGCAACCTCAAGGCGATGAAGGCGCGGACAGGCATTGGTCCGTCGACCACGCCGATCAAGACGCGCAACAACTACAAGCGCACGATCCAGCGCATCCCGCTGGCGCTCTACGATCTCGAAGTGCCGACAATCGCCGCGATCGACGGCCCTGCGGTCGGGGCCGGGCTCGATATCGCCTGCATGTGCGACATCCGCATCGCTTCGGATCGCGCGAAATTCGCCGAAAGCTTCGTCAAGATGGGCATCGTCCCGGGCGATGGCGGCGCCTGGCTGCTGCAGCGCGTGGTCGGCATCTCGAAGGCCAGCGAAATGTCGTTCACCGGCGACATGCTCTCGGCGGAAGAGGCGCTGGCCGCGCAACTGGTTTCGCGGGTCGTCTCGCCCGAAGAACTTCTGCCGCAAGCTCATGCGCTGGCGAGCCGGATCGCGGGCAATCCCCGGCAGGCGGTGCGGCTGACCAAACGCCTGATCCGCGAAGCGCAGCATACGCGGCTCGACACGCTGCTCGAAATGTCTGCCGCGTTCCAGGCACTTGCCCATGAGACCGATGACCACCATGAAGCGGTCGATGCGTTTCTCGAAAAGCGCAAACCGGCATTCAACAAAGAATAAGCCCGGCATTCATCTGAAGAACAAGCAAGGACACTGGCGACCATGACCCCATCCGCAGACCTGGCTCAGCTTGACCCGCGCATCCGCTTTGTCATCGAAAACGGCGTCGCGAGGATCACGATCGACCAGCCCGCCAAGCGCAATGCCGTTGCACCTTCGATGTGGGACGCGATCACCGCGCTGTTCACCCATTGCTCCGGCAATACCGAGGTGCGCGTGGTCGTCCTGACCGGTGAAGGCGAAGCGTTCTGCTCCGGCACCGATCTCGAAGAACTCGACATGCGCAACGACATTTCAACCGGCCTGACCCGGCTGAAGCGCGCCAATCGCATGGTCCTGGCGATCTACAACTGCGAAAAGCCGGTCATCGCGGCGGTCAGGGGCGGAGCGGCCGGCGTGGGCTGGAGCCTCGCTCTGGCGTGCGATTTCATCATCGCCTCGCAGACCGCGAAGTTCGGCGGCGGGTTCCTCCGCGTCGGCCTGATCCCCGATGGCGGCTCGGTGTTCTTCCTGTCGCGCCTGCTCGGCGAGGCCCGCGCCAAGGAAATCGCCTATACCGGCCGGTTTGTCCTGCCCGATGAGGCGGTTGCGCTCGGTCTGGCCCTGAAGGCCGTGCCCACAGACCAGCTCGATGCAAGCGTGGCCGAATTGGCCGGACAGCTCGCCAAAGGCCCGACGACCGGCATCGGCCTCACCAAGCGGATGTTCCGCGCCGCCCAGGGTCCGACGATCGAACAGTACATGGATCAGGAAGAACTGGGCCAGATCTGCGCCAAGCGGACCGATGACTTCCAGGAAGGGGTCAAGGCCTTCATGGAGAAGCGGCCGGTCGCCTTTACCGGAATGTAGCTCACGCCGCCCAAGCGCTTTCGCGCGATCAGCCCTGCGGGGCAAGACCATCGAACAGCATCGCGGTGACGATATCCGCGATGCTGTCGAGCGACCCGCGCTCCGGGTTGAACCATTCGTTGGTCGAATTGACCGCGCCCACCAGCAGCAGCCGGACCGCGCCCAGATCGACGTCGTCGCGGATCTCGCCGTTGCGCGCGGCATTGGCCAGCAGCGACCGCCACCGTTCATCCAGAATGCTGCGTTTCTCGGCAAATTCCTGGCGGACCGCATCAGGCAACTCATTGACCAGCCGCCGGAAACTGAGCGCGTAATCGCCCATCTCGATGGTCGTGAGCATATGCTCGCGAATGGCGGCCCGGAACCGCTCGCGATAGCTCGCCGCGCCGCCGTCGTCGGCCAGCAACGGCAGGGTCCGGCGGGTCAGCGTCGTGATGACGTGATCCAGCACCGCACTCAGCAGATCCTGCTTCGATGGATAATAGTAATAGATGCTGCCCGCCTGCATCTCGGCCCGCTCGGCGACCTCGCGCATCGTCGTCGAAGCATAGCCCCGCTCCCGGAACAGGCGCGCTGCCGCATTCCTGACGCGCTCGCCGCCAGCCCGCATTGCCGCGGCCGAGGGCCGGTCACCGGTCTTTGTGCCCACGTCGTTCATTCCCCCGATAGACCGGCCGCGCGCCAGGCCATGGCCACGCTCGCCGCCGATACCGATTGCGCTGTGGCGGCCCGCAATTGCCCGGACTGCAACTGAGCTTATCATCAGTCGGCGTGATTTTCCGGGCGAGCCGAACTCTCTGCATGTTTGTGAAGATTGGGAATGCCCACAATTCCGCAGTCGCCACTCTGGCAAGACAGGCCCATGGGGTGCATCATTATCCTTTATCCATAATTTCCGAACCGAGGAGCCAGAAATGTACCTGGAGAACTTCAAAAGTATCCTGATCGAGCGTCGCGGCCCTGCCGTCTATGCCACGATGAACCGTCCCGAACTGCTCAACTGCATCAATGGCGCGCTCGATTTCGACATGATGCGGCTGATCTGGGAGTTCGATCTCGATCCGACTGCCGAAGTGCTGATCATCACCGGTGCGGGCCGCGCCTTCAGCGCCGGCGGCGACATCGAATATATGCGCGAAACCCAGGATCCGGCGAAGTTCCATCAGGGTATCAAGCAGGGCAAAAAGATCCTGAACGGCATTCTGACTTGCGAAAAGCCGATCATCGCGCGGGTCAACGGCGATGCCATCGGCCTTGGTGCAACGATTGCCCTGTTCTGCGACATCGTGATTGCCGATGAAAAGGCCCGCTTCGCTGATCCGCACGTTCACGTCGGCCTTGCTGCCGGTGATGGCGGCGCGATCATCTGGCCGCAACTGATCGGTCATGCCCGCGCCAAGCGCTACCTGCTGGGCGGCGAGTTGATCAATGGACGCGATGCAGCGGATATCGGCCTGATCGCCTTCGCGGTTCCGGCCGAGGAACTGGATGCCAAGGTTGACGAATGGGTCAAGCGCTTCACCGTGAATGCCGCCAGCCGCGCCATCCGGTACACCAAGACCACTCTCAACCTCAGCCTGCTCCAGTCGTTCAACCACATGGTTGACGCGGGCTTTGCCTACGAAATGCTGTCGAGCCAGAGCGCCGACCACGTCGAGGCGATCGACGCGTTCGAAGCCAAGCGCAAGCCCAAGTTCATCGGCAAGTAACACGGGCAAGGGCATTGGATCTCACGCAGGGCCACAGCGTGGCCTTGCGTGAGATGCCCGAAATCTACGGATAGCAATCATGGCTGCAAACGACATCGTGGCGATCGGGGATCTCCACCCCAATCGCGATTATCAGGCATTTCTGGACCAGGGCCGCTTCATGCTGATGCGTGACCGTACGACCGGCGAACCGTTCTTCTATCCGCGCATCATGGCGCCGGTCACCGGCTCGCGCGATCTTGAATGGTTCGAGCCCAGCGGACGCGGCACGGTCTATGCAGTCACGATCGTCCATCGCCGCCCGCCCACGCCCAATCACAATGTCGTGCTGGTGGACCTTGCGGAAGGCCCGCGCCTGATGTCACGGGTCGAGGGTCTCACTCCCGAAGACGTGAAGATCGGCATGGCGGTCCAGGCCCGCGTTGCGCAAGTGGACGGCAAGGGCGTTCTGCTGTTCGATCCGGCTCCGGCAGAGGAGCGCGCGGCATGAACGATTTCATCAGGGGCAAAACCGCCATCGTCGGCGCGGCCACCTTCGGCATCGGCGAAGCGCCCGGCTATGAGACCATCGATCTCGCCGCCCGCGCCAGCATCGATGCGCTCGATCAGGCCGGCATCGCGCTCAAGGACGTCGACGGCCTGTTCCTCGCCCTGCCCGATGACATGCTGTCAGGCCTGTCGTTCGCGGAATATCTCGGACTGCGCCCCAAGCTGACCGACAACAACCGCACCGGCGGTTCGGCCTTCCAGACATACGTCTATCACGCCGCGCTCGCGCTCGCGGCGGGCGAGATCGATACCGCGCTGATCGCCTATGGCAGCAACCAGCGCACCAAGGCCGGCAAGCTGATGACCCCGGCCCAGCAATTCACCTGGGAAGATCCCTATCAGCCGATCCTGCCGGCATCGTCCTATGCGCTCGCGGCATCGCGCCACATGCACGAATTCGGGACGACCCGGGAGCAACTGGCGGAAGTGGCGGTTTCGGCGCGCGGCTGGGCCAATCTCAATCCCGACGCCTTCGCCAAGGGGCCGCTGACGATTGACGATTGCCTGTCGTCACGCATGGTTTCCACGCCGTTGACCGTGCGCGATTGCTGCCTGGTGACGGACGGCGCGGCAGCAATCGTCATGACCCGGGCCGACCGGGCGCGCGATCTTGTCGCCAAGCCCGCCTACGTCCTCGGCGCGGCGGCGGCGACCTGGAACCGCAACATCTCGGCCATGGCGGACCTCACCGTGACGGCCGCGCTCGAATCCGGCCAGCGCGCCTATGCCCAGGCCAAGCTCGGCCCGCAGGATGTCGATGTCGTCGAACTCTACGATGCGTTCACGATCAACACGATCCTGTTTCTGGAAGATCTCGGCTTCTGCCCGAAAGGCGAAGGCGGCCGGTTCGTGTCCGGCGGGGCGATTGCGCCCGGCGGCAGCCTTCCGGTCAACACCAACGGCGGCGGCCTGTCATGCGTCCATCCGGGCATGTACGGTCTGTTCACGATTGTGGAATCGGTGGCGCAGATCACCGGCACGGCCGGCGCGCGCCAGATTCCGGACGTCGATGTCGCCATCGCCCATGGCAATGGCGGCACGCTGTCGAGCCAGGCGACGGTGATATTGGGCAGCGGCGCGACAGTCTGACGCGCCGCTGCTACATTCTTCAGGCTGCCCGGATACGCGCCCGGCCGTTGGCGAATACCACGGCATCGCGCTCAGGCACGCTCACGGGCAGGCTGACGATATCGCCATCGACCCACAAGTCGGTCTGGAGGCGGTCGCCGGGATAGACCGGCGAGCTGAACCGTCCGTCGAGTTCCAGCAGGCGCGACGCGTCATAGTCCAGCAGCGACTTGAGCAGCGCGTGGCCGACAAATCCGTATGTTGCCAGGCCATGCAGGATCGGCCCCTTGAAGCCGACCTTGCGGGCCGCGACCGGATCGATATGCAGCGGGTTCACGTCGCCCATCAGGCGGTAGATCAGCGCCGAGCGGGTCGATACCTGCAGGTCGCAGGTGAGATCCGGCTGGCGCTCCGGAACCATGTGGGACGGCAGCGACGGACGTTCCGGCCCGCCGAAACCGCCGTCACCGCGCAAGGATCGACAGGATCTGCGTTGAAATCACGCTCTTGTCGGAATCGTCGATCAGCTTGCGCTCGAAATAGATCATCGCGCCCTTGGCTTCGCCGCGATCGACCACGTCCTTGACCCGCAGTTCCGAGGTGACCGAACCCGTCGGCGGCACCGGCTTGTGGATCACCATGCGCTGTTCGGCATGGACGATCTTGGTATAGGTCATCCCGATGTCGAGATCGGCAAACCGGGTCCACGCCAACGTTGAGGCACTGGTCGGCAGTGCCAGCAGATCGCGCTCCCACAAGTAGCGCAACTGGCGTTCGTCCTCGTGCTCGGCGCCAAGGCCAACGCCCAGCGCATAAATGATGGAGTCACGCGCCTCGTATGCCTGGTGCTTGATGGCAGGCGGGCTGGCGAGCAGTGTTTCGTAGTTCAGGGCCATGAATAGTCCTTGGTCGCAATGATAACGGAGGGATGGTAGATCGCGAGACGGGCGCGCGCCGCGCCGGTCAGCCTTGCAGGGCTTCGGCCATGAGGCGGTGCAACAGGATTGCAAGGTCGGGCATATGACCGTCCACCTGCTCTGCCCGGCCGCCAATGCCAAGTGCCAGCGGGGCGCTGGCCAGACCGGCGGGCACCGGCATCGCCACGGCCGAAACGCCCGGAGTGATCCGGCTACGGACATGGACGTGGCCGTCGCGGCGCACGGCCGCAACATGGCCGAGCACGTCGGAAACCTTCACCACATCGTCGATGTTGCGCGCGTCGGCGTTCACCCGGCGGACCAGCTTGGCAAGCTCGATGTCGTCGATCCGGTTCAACAGCGCATAGCCCGGCGCGGACTGCACGATCGAGCGCATGACGCCGCGGGTCAGATGCGGAATGGGATCGGTCTGCGCCTGGACGACATAGATATATTGCGCACTCACGCCGTTGCGCGCGGCGAGCACGACGGTCGCGGACGTTTCGGCATGGATGCGCTCCATCAGGCGGATGATGGCATCGCCTTCGAACAATTTCGGTTCGATCCAGTCGCCCAGCAGGCGCACCCGGCTGGTCGGCCGGTAGGTTCGCCCATACCGGTCATATTCGAGATAGCCCAGCGTGGTCAGGCTGCGCAGGAGAATCGAGGTGCTCGATTCGGGGTAGCCGAGCGCCCGCGACACATCGACCAGATTCGCCGGTCCGCGCTTGTCGTCGAAATACTCCAGGATCTGCAGCGCCCTGCCGGCCGATTTCACGACGCTGCCGGGCAAGGTCGGCCAGTCCGGCCGGGGGCCCTGCTTCTTGCCGGAGCATGCGGAACCGATCGCGATCACCCGTTCCGCAGGTGATGTCCTCGCGTCCGCGGGAACGGTCTGTCCCATGACGATCTTCTCCCAAACCCTGATTTTCGAACGCTTGTAAGGTGGGTTTGCGCAAGGAGTCAATCAGGCCCGGCCGCCACGACCAACGACGCGGCCTGCTTGCCCCGTCCGCCGACTTTCACATATCGGCAGAATTCCGGGAACAATGGTAAAGTGCGCCACCCGGCGCTAACGAGCACTCATCAGAAAACCGTTGGCTGAGCCAACACTGCAAAAAGGCAAGACAGATGACCGTTTCGATGTCCCTCGAAGGAAAAAACGTCGTGGTAACCGGCGCTGGGCAGGGCATTGGCCGCGCCTTGAGTGAAATGGTCATCGAGCTTGGCGGCAATGTCGTCGCGGTCGATGTCAACAAGGCCGCGCTCGACGAATTCGAAGCCGCCCATCCCGGCCGCGTGCTCGGATCGGCCGGCAGCGTTGCCGATGCGGCGTTTGCTGCGGAAACGATCGCCAACGGTGTCGCGAAGTTCGGCGCCCTGCATGGCCTGGTCAACAATGCCGGCATCGTGCGCGCCGCGATGATCACGAAGATGTCGGCGGCGAACTGGCAGGACGTGCTCGACGTGCACCTGACCGGCTCGTTCAACTTCCTGCAGGCCATTGGCCGTCACTTCATCGAGCGCCAGAAGGAAGGCGACAAGAGCAGTTGTGCGATTGTCAACATTTCATCCGACGCCGGCCGGCGCGGCACCATCGGCCAGATCAACTATGGCGCAGCCAAGTCCGGCGTGCTCGGCCTGACCATGAGCGCGGCGCGCGAATGGGGCAAGTTCGAGATCCGGGTGAACACCGTCTGCTTCGGCATGGTCGAAACCCAGATGACCGAAACGATCCGCAGCGAGGAATTCCGCGACCGCTATCTCGCGCAGATCCCGTTCGGGCGCTGGGCGCAGCCTGACGAAGTCGCCAAGCCGGTCTGCTTCCTGCTGTCGGATGCCGCCTCGTACATCACCGGTCAGCACCTGTCGGTGAACGGCGGCTACCAGATCGGCGTCTGAGGCCGGAGGGCGGCGCGACCGGCTCTGGTCCGCCGCCCCTTGCCCCCCGCTCCGGGCTGATGCCTGGGGGCTATTGCTTGGGCAGCCCGATCACGCGCGTTGCCAGAATATTGCGCTGAATTTCAGACGTTCCGCCATAAATGGTGGTTGGCCGGGCGAGCAGGAACTGGTTGGCCAGGAACAGATTGTCGTGCTCGACGAGCGGGTCGAACAGCCCCGCGATTTCGCCGCCCATATCCATCATCGCCTCGGTAATCCGGCTGCACAGCTCGGTCTGGCTCAGTTTGAGCAGCGAAATGTCGGCCGGGAACTGGCCGGTGCGGCTGACCTGCTCCAGCGCGGCCTCATACAGCGCGATGTGATCTTCCAGATCGAACTGGAACTGGGTGAACCGGTCGACCGCGGCCGCATCCTCCCACGCCCCGGTCAGCGTCATGAGATCGTGCAGCCGGGCCAGCGCGTGCGCCGAATGCTTGGGCAGGCCGACATAGATCCGCTCCAGCCCCAGCAGCGCGGAATTGACGCCCCAGCCCTTGTTCAGTTCCCCCACCAGATTGGCATGCGGAACCCGGACGTTCTCGAAAAACGTCTGGCACAGTTCCTCGCCGCCGTTCAGGTCGCGGATCGGTTTCACGGAAATCCCCGGGCTGGTCATCGGCATGAGGAACATGCTGATCCCGGCGTGCTTCGCCACGGATTTGTCGGTGCGCAGCAATGCGAAGATCCAGTCCGCATCGTTCGCACGCGTGGTCCAGATCTTCTGGCCGTTGACGACCCATTCGTCGCCATCGCGAACCGCCTCGGTCCGCAAGCTGGCAAGATCGGACCCGGCCCCCGGCTCGCTATAGCCCTGGCACCAGCGGATTTCACCGTTCAGGATTTTGGGCAGGAAGAATTTTTGCTGCTCGTCCGTTCCGAACCGGATCAGCAAGGGGCCGACCATGACCACGCCCATTTCATTGAGCCGGCAACAACCGTAACGTTCCTGCTCTTCGACCAGGATGACCTGCTTCATGATCGAAAGGCCAAGGCCGCCGTGCTCGACCGGCCAGCCCGGGGCCAGCCAGCCGCGCTCGGACAGCTTCAGATACCATGGCTTGGCATAGGCGAAGGGCGGCCGGATGCGCAGGTTGCGCTCCAGCATGTAGTTCCCGGCAATCCAGTCGCGCACGACGACGCGGAATTCCTCGTCGGACAGGCTGGCATCCGCGGCGGCGCGGCGTTCAAGTTCGGTGGTCATCGGATCGTGCCTCGAATTTCGTGCGATGTCAGGCGGCAAGGCGGTTGTTGGCCAGATCGGCCAGGCGGGCATAGCGGCGGCGATGCCATCCGGCCGAGCCATGGCCGGTCGCCACGATCATCGCCTTGCGCAGGAACAGCCCCACGTCGCAGTCGTCGGTATAGCCCATCCCGCCGTGCATCTGGACGCCCTCGCGCGTCACCAGCAACACCATGTCGGAAGCGCGGGCCTTGGTCCGCGAAACGGCGCGCAGGCATTCCTCGCGGTCGGCTTCGGCATCGTCCAGCAGGCGTGCGGTCTTGCCGATCGCGGCGCGCGTCAATTCGATCTGGAGATACATGTCCACCATGCGGTGCTGCAGCGCCTGAAACGAACCGATCGGCCGGTTGAACTGCTCGCGAACCGCCAGATATTCCTTGGTGATTTCAAACGTACGCTCGGCCATGCCGAGGAGATAGGCGGACATGCCGAGCATTGCCTCTTCCCGGGTCCGCGCCACATCCCCCTCAACCGGTGTCGCCGCAGCATTTTCAAGGGCCAGCTCGCCAAAATGGCCGCCATCCTGCAACGCCAGCGTGGAAAGCGAAAGGCCGGAAGCCCCGGCGTCGACCAGTGCCGCGCCGCCGGCGGTCGTCACCAGAAAGCTGTCCGCCGCCGCCGCCGTGAGCACGAAGCGCTTGGTCCCGGTGATGGCCCCGCCCGTCAGCGCGGCCTCGACATGGTCGGGGTCGCCCAGCTTTTCGTTCCAGGCCGGAATGACGATGCGTTCGCCCGACAGGGCCTGTTCCAGCACCGCGTCGGGCAGCAGCGGCGCGATCGCCATGGCCTGCACGACAAATTCCGGCAGCAGGCCCCGGCCCAGTTCCTCGGACAAGGCACAGAATTCCGCGAGCCCAAAGCCCACGCCGCCGCGCTCTTCAGGCAGCCTCATGCCAAGCCAGCCCATCGACACCACGGCATCGCGATCGGCGGGCGTAATGCCGGGCATGATGTGCCGCGCGGCCCGCACCGCCGCCATGCGATCGGGCGCGCGCAAAAAGCCGGCGCTCTCCCGGATCATGCGGACGTTTTCTTCCTGTGCTTCCAACGAGATCCCGCTCACCTGATCATTCACCCTTGCCTTGCCGAGGTTTGTCTTGCCGAGGTTTCGTGCAGCAGCCGGCGGACTGCTGGCAGACTATCGGCCATGTCCCGGAATTAGTCACGCCCATGCCGCACCCACCGTGCGTGATTCCATCCTTGTGTCCTTTGCGCGGCCGATCGGCTAGCCTGACTTTTCGTTCACGTTGCACCATGCAAGACTGACCGCGTGCACAGTATGAGGGTTTTTCATTGTCGGACGATCTGACCCGCAGTTTCAAGTTGCCGGATGAAGTGCGGATGCCGCTGGGGCAATATGGCGGGGAGCGCCCACCCGCGCCGCGCTGGTATCGGCAGGCCATGGCCCAGCCGCCCGAACGATCGCGGTTCACGGTGGGCGACCGCGAGATCGAACTGCTGACCTGGGGCGAAGTCGGCAAACCCGGCCTGCTGTTCCTCCACGGGATGAGCGCCCATGCCGACTGGTGGAGCTTCATCGCGCCGTCGTTCGCGCAGGATTGGCGCTGCGCCGCCATTTCCTTCTCCGGCATGGGCGGATCGGACTGGTGCGACGAGTACAGCTTCGACCGGTTTGGCGAAGAAGCCAAAGCTGCAATCGACGCCGCCAAGCTCGACGCGGGAAATGGCCAGGTCATCATCGTCGGTCACTCGATGGGCGGAAGTCCCGCCTTCCTGTGCAGCGGGGCGGACGAGCGCGTGCGCGGCATCATCTGCGTGGATACGCCGATTCACCCGCGCTGGGGCGCTCCCGCCAAGCGCGAAGCCACCAGCGCCACGCACAAGATCTACCCGGACGTGGCTTCGGCGATTTGCCGCTTTCGGCTCGATCCGCCGCAGCTTTCCGAAAACCACTATCTGATCGACCACATCGCGCGCCATGGCCTGAAGCAGGTTGAGCGCGACGGACAGGCGGGCTGGCAATGGCGGTTCGATCCGGCGCTCTGGAACCTGCTCGATCGCAGCGGCGTGCCGACTTATCCGAGCCGCGTGCGCTGCCCGGTGATCTACATGCACGGGGAACGGTCAAAAACCATCGACCCGGAGATCCTCGAATTCCTGCTCGATGTGCTGCCGGCGGGAACGCCGTTCATTCCGATTCCGGACGCCGATCACCACGTGCTCGCCGACCAGCCGCTCGCGCTGATCGGCGCGCTGCGCGGTGTGCTCGCGCTATGGCCGCCGCGCGGCTGACCTGATCCGCACCGGGCGCAGCGCGATCAGGGCGCGACGTCGGCCTTGGGCGCGATCACCGCATCCAGCGCGATAACCCCCTTGCCCTCGTCGAACACCAGCAACGGGTTGATCTCGATCGTATCGACCGTGTCGCGATTGGCCTCGGCCAGTGCCACGATGTGCACAATCGCGTCGGCCAGCGCCGCTACATCGGCCTTGGGCCGCCCGCGATAGCCTTTCAGCAACGCCGAGGCCCGGGTTGCGTCAATCAGTTCCAGCGCCTCGCCGCGATCAATCGGCGCGACCCGCGTCGCCACATCGCGGTATAGCTCGACCGCAACGCCGCCCAGCCCGAACGTCACGCTCGTGCCGAACACCGGGTCCTGCTGCGCCCCGACGAAGCACTCCGTGCCGCCCCGGATCATCGGCGTGACCAGATAGCCCTCGATCCGCGCGTTCGGCGCATGGCCCTGCACCGCCGCCCGCATCGTATCGAGCGCCTGCCCGGCATCGGCAATCGCCACATCGAGCGCGACACCGCCAACGTCGCTCTTGTGCAGCAAATCAGCCGAGACGACCTTGATCGCGACCGGCCCGCCGATCTGCGCGGCGGCTGCCAGCGCGCCGGCGGCGTCCTGCACCAGATGCTCTTCCGGCACGCGCACCCCGGCCGCCGCGACAAATGCCTTGGCCTCGGCTTCGCTGAACGCCTTGCGCGCCGGGATCACCGGCATGGATGCGGCAACGGCGGCCGGAGCCGGAGCGGGCCGCGCCCAGGCCTGGGTGAAATGATACAGCCCGGCCAGTGCCCGCAAGGCCCGCGCCGGTTCGCCGAAGCTCAGATAGCCGCCCGCTTCATAAGCGCTGACGATCTCGGGCGAGGCCATCACCGCCACAATCTTGGGCACCGCCGGATAGCGCGCGGCAACCGGCGTCAGGCTGTCGAGCAGGCGCGGCGCGGCATAGGCCATCCCCGCCAGCACCCCGATGTTGATATAGGCCATGTCGAACTGGCCGCTGCCGAGCGCCAGTTCGAGCCCGCGCGCATAGAGTTCGGGATCGTGCGCGAGCGCGCCGGTCAGATCGACCGGGTTGTGCGTTCCCGCATTGGGCACCAGCTTGACGATTTCCGCCCGGACATCTTCGGGCAGCGGCGCAACGTCCAGCCCCTCGTCCTGCGCGAAATCCGCCGCCTGCACGCCGATCCCGCCCGAGGCGGTGAGCACCACCAGCCGCTTGCCCTGCGGATAGACGCCCTGCAAACAGGCATAGGCCAGATCGAGCATCTCCTCGGTGCTGCGGGCGCGGTAGGCGCCATAGCGGGCGAACACCGCATCATAGACCGCATCGGCCCCTGCCAGCGAAGCGGTATGGGCAGCGGCCGCCAGCGCGCCTTGTTCGGAGCGTCCGACTTTCAGCACGATCACCGGCTTGCGCGCGAGGCGGGCAGCTTCCAGCCCGGCCACCAGCGTGTCCTTGTTCCGGGCGCTTTCCAGATAAGCCAGGATGACGTCGATGTTGGGATCCTGCGCATAAGCCGCAATGATCTCGCCCGCCTCGACATCGGCCTCGTTGCCGGTAGTGATCCAGCTCCCGAACGTCAGCCCGATACGCTTGGCCTGCTTGACCAGCTCGCCCGCATAGCCGCCGCTCTGGCTGACCAGCCCGATCCGCCCGGAGGTGCCGACAACATCTTCATATGTCCCGGAGAACGTCAGGTAGCTGTTCGCCGCGGTGTTGAACATGCCGAGGCAATTGGGGCCAAGAATGCGCATGTCATGCGCGCGGGCCACGGCGAGGATTTCGTCCTGAACCCGCTGTCCTTCCGCCCCCATTTCCGCAAGTCCGGCGGAAAAGATGACCACTGCCCGCACGCCCTTGCGCGCGCACGACTCGATTGCCGGCAGCACCGCATGGGTCGGGGTAGCGATGATCGCGCAGTCAACCGCGTCGGGCACGTCCTCGACCGAGGGATAGGCCTTCAGGCCCTGCACTTCATCCCGCGACGGGTTGATCGGATAGATCGGACCGCCAAAGCCACCCTCGACAAGATAGTGCACCGGCCGTCCGCCGATCCGCGTCTTGTCGTTCGAGGCGCCGATCACGGCGACCGATTTGGGGTGCGTCAAAGCCTGAATGGACTGCATCGATCATGTCACTCCGCAACAATCGTCCGAGCACCTAGCCGCTGCCGCACGCACCAGCAAACGCTGCCGCATGTTTCGCGCAAATGCACACAAGGATGGAAACGCGCGCTTTCCCGGCGTCAAACCGGATCGCGCGCTGGTTTGCGGCCGCGTTTCCTTGTTAGGGTGCGATATTCTGAAGCCGAAGTCCAAAAGACGGACTCGCATCACGGGAGTCGAAGCCATGAACGCACTGGATATCCTGCAAATCGAGCATGCCTGCACGAAGCTCGCGATCCGCTATGCCAATTGCCTGGACACGTTTGACGATGATGGTGTGATCGGGCTGTTCGCGCCCGATGGCGTCTGGAATCACACCAGCCAGGGCGCCATGCGCGGCCACGATGTCATCCGCGCCTATCTGGCCACGCGTGACCAGAACACGCTGGTGCGCCACGTCATGTCCAACTTCGAAGTTGACGTGATCAGCCCCACCCAGGCCAAGGGCCGCTCCTACTGGACCGCGTTTCTGGCCACAGACTATGTGCCGGGCAAGATTTCGCCAGTCGACGCACCTTTTTCGATCGGTGAATATGCCGACGAATATGTCTGCATCGACGGCCGCTGGCATTTCGCCACGCGCACGATGAATCACCTGTTCGGCAAGCTGCACGCCATTGTGCAGGGCGCTATTTCGCCTTCCACCATGACGGCAGCTTGCCGAACAGGTGATTCATCGTGCGCGTGGCGAAATGCCAGCGGCCG
>VMTF01000260.1 GCA_013791705.1 Sphingomonadales bacterium
CTGAAGGCGCTCTACAATGTCGGCGTGCCTTATACGAAGGAAGACATCGCCAAGGCCAATGCCGATCTCAAGGCCCAGGCCGGGATGGACGATCCGGGCAACCTCACCGAGCGCTACCCGAAGGCGCAAGTGCGCGATTTCGACGGCAATCCGTCGCGCCTGACCGAGATGGATGCACTGGTCGCCTACCTGCAGGTGCTGGGCACGCTGGTCGATGTGAACAGCGCGGCCGCGCAAGAGGACCTCGCGAAGGAAACCGGACGATGAGCGTCCATTCCACTTACGATACGCTGCGGCACCTGGCCGACAGCTGGGGGCTCGTCGCGATGAGCCTGGTGTTCCTGGGCCTGTGTGCGTGGCCGTTCCGGCCCGGCGCACGCGACCGGAATCACACTGCGGCGACAATGATCTTCGAGGAAGACGACAATGGCTGAGAAACGCGTGGACGAAGCCACCGGTGTCGAGACCGTCGGGCACGAATGGGACGGTATCGAGGAACTCAACAATCCGCTGCCGCGCTGGTGGTTGTGGACCTTCTATGCCTGCATCGCGTTCGCGATCGGCTATGTAATCGTTTATCCGGCCATTCCGCTGGTGCACAGCGCCACGCCGGGATTGTGGAACTGGTCGAGCCGCGGCGCGCTCGCGGAAGAGACCGCGGCGGCCGACAAGGACCGTGCCACGGTGCTCGCCGCGCTTGCCGCGACGCCGATCGAACAGTTGCCGGAACAGCCCGAGCTGATGCAGGCCGCCGTGGCGGGCGGCCGGGCCGCGTTCCGCGTCAACTGCGTTCAGTGCCACGGCGCCGGTGCGGCCGGCAGCAAGGGCTATCCGACCCTCAACGACGACGACTGGGTGTGGGGCGGCGACCTCAAGGCGATCGAGACGACGATCAAGCACGGCATCCGCTTCCCCGGCGATGACGCGACTCGCCAGAGCCTGATGCCCAGCTTCGGCCATGACGGCATCCTGACGCCGGCACAGGTCGATGATACCGCAACTTATGTCCGCTCGCTTTCGGGCAAGGACGCAGCCGGTGCGGGCGCTCAGCGCGGTGCGGCGCTCTTTGCCAACAACTGCGCGGTCTGCCACGGGCCCGACGGCAAGGGCGGACGCCAGGTTGGCGCCCCCAATCTTGCCGACGCGATCTGGCTTTACGGCGGCACCCATGGCGATGTAGTTTCCAGCATCAGCAATGCTCATGCCGGGGTGATGCCGGCCTGGGTCCAGCGCCTTGACCCGGTGACGATCAAGATGCTGGCGGCATATGTCCACTCGCTCGGCGGCGGTGAGAAGTTCGCATCTGCGCCGACCGCACAGGAAGGCACCGCGGCGACAGTCGCAGCGACCAGCAATGCGCAACCCTGAACCAGAACCGCAAGGTTGGTATGAAAAGCGCCGGGGGGTCTTCCCCCGGCAGGTCGACGGCAAGTTTCGCCGGATCAAGTGGGCGATCATGCTGGTCACCCTGGGGATCTATTACGTAACCCCCTGGCTGCGCTGGGACCGCGGCCCCTATGCGCCCGATCAGGCGGTGCTGATCGATCTGGCCCATCGGCGCTTCTATATTTTCTCGATCGAGATCTGGCCGCAGGAGTTCTACTTCGTTGCCGGCCTGCTGATCATGGCCGGGATCGGACTGTTCCTCGTCACCAGCGCGGTGGGCCGGGCATGGTGCGGCTATGCCTGTCCGCAGACGGTGTGGACCGATCTGTTCCAGCATGTCGACCGGTTCATCGACGGTGATCGCAACGCCCAGATCCGGCTGCAGAACGCGCCGTGGAATGCGCAGAAGATCACCAAGCGGGCGCTCAAGTGGTCGATCTACCTCGTCATCAGTTTCTGGACCGGCGGGGCATGGATCATGTACTTCGCCGATGCGCCGACGCTGGTGCGCGATTTCTGGAGTGGCGATGCCGCGCCGGTGGCCTATGCATCGGTCGGCGTTTTGACGGCCACTACCTTCGCCCTCGGCGGCTTCATGCGCGAGCAGGTGTGCATCTACATGTGCCCGTGGCCGCGCATCCAGACCGCGATGCTCGACGAGAAATCGTTGATCGTCACGTACAAGGACTGGCGCGGCGAACCGCGCGGCAGCGTCAAGGCGGCCGAAAAGAATCCGGGCGGGTTTGGCGACTGCATCGATTGCAATCAGTGCGTGGCAGTCTGCCCGACCGGGATCGATATCCGCGAAGGGCCGCAGATCGGCTGCATCACCTGTGCGCTGTGCATCGATGCCTGCGACAACGTGATGAGCCAGATCGGCCGTCCGCGCGGGTTGATCGACTATGCGACGCTGGACGATTCCGCGAGCGAAAAGGCCGGCAATCCGCCGACATCGCACCTCAAGCTGATCTGGCACCCGCGCACGCTGGTGTATTTCGCCATCTGGGCGGCGATCGGCCTCGGGCTGCTGTTTGCGCTTGGCACGCGCAAGCATATCGATCTTGCGGTGCAGAAGGATCGCAATCCGCCCTACATGCTGCTGAGCGATGGTGCGATCCGCAATGCCTGGACGCTCAAGCTCAAGAACATGGAAGGCCGCCCGCGCCCGATGACGGTGACCATCGAGGGCCTGCCCGGCGCGCGGATGTGGACCGACACGATCAGCAGCGAACAGGCGGCGACATCGGTGTCCGCGACGGTCGCGACCGATACGATCCTGCCGTTGCGCGTCTATGTCGCGGCGCCCGCAGGCACGGCCGCGCAGGACTTTGCCTTTGTGCTGAAGGCCAATGACGCCGAAGGCGGGGGCGATCGCACCGTGACCCACTTCGATGCACCGGGAGCAGAGGAATGAGCCAGGCACCCGTCAAGCCGTTCACCGGCCGGCACATGGCCGTGATCATGGTTGGTTTTTTCGGCGTGGTGGTCTGCGTGAACTTCTTCATGGCGCACCTTGCCAGCTCGACTTTCACCGGCGTGGTGGTCAAGAACAGCTATGTCGCCAGCCAGCACTTCAACGGCTGGCTGGATGAAGCGCGGGCCGAGCGAAAGCTGGGCTGGCGTGCCACGGCCAGGCGCGAGGCCGACGGCCGGGTGGGGGTTGCGCTGCTGGGCGTTCCGTCCGGCGCGGCGGTCACCGGGCAGGCGTGGCATCCCTTGGGCAAGGCATCGGACCGGGTGCTGCACTTCCGCGCGGGCGGCGACGGTTTTCGCTCTGACGAGGCAATTCCGGCCGGGCGCTGGCGCATCCGGCTTGAGGTCGTCGCCGACGGTCAGCGCTGGCGCACCGAAGAAATGATTTCGTGACCAGCCTTGCCACCGGACCTTCGGGCGAAGCCCTGGGCGAGGGCGCCGAAACGGTACTCGTCGTGCCCGGTATGCATTGCGCCGGCTGCATGGCCAAGGTGGAGCGCGAACTGGCGAGCGTGCCGGGAGTATTCTCGGCGCGCGTGAACCTCACCGCCCGGCAGGTGACCATCGTTCACGATCCCGTGCTGGCGACACCGGCGCTGATCGAGCCGCTCGGCCGGATCGGATTCCCGGCCCAGCCGCGCAATGACGAGATCGCGCCGCCGGCCTCGGCGGTGAAACCGCTGCTTGCCCCGCTTGCGGTGGCGGGCTTCGCGGCCATGAACGTGATGCTGCTCTCGGTCAGCATCTGGTCCGGCGCCGATGGCGCGACGCGCGAGATATTCCACTGGCTGTCGGCGCTGATCGGCGTGCCGGCGATCGTCTATTCGGGCCGGGTCTTCTTCTCATCGGCATGGGGTGCGCTGAAGCACGGCCGGACCAACATGGACGTGCCGATTTCGATCGGCGTGATCCTCGCCACCGCGCTCTCGCTCTATGAAACCGCGACCGGCGGGCATGACGCCTGGTTCGACGGGACGTTGATGCTGCTGCTGTTCCTGCTCGCCGGGCGGGCGCTCGACGCGAGCATGCGTGACCGCGCGCGCGCAGGGGTCGATTCGCTGCTGCGCCAGGCCGCGTCCGGAGCATTGGTCGTGACCAGCGGCGGCGCGATGGAATGGCTGGCGGCCAAGGATCTGGTGCCCGGCATGCTCATGCGCGTCGCGGCGGGCGAGCGGCTGGCCGCAGATGGCGCAATCGTCACGGGCGAGAGCCGGTTCGACAATTCGCTGCTGACCGGCGAGAGCGTGCCGGTCGCGGTAGGGGTGGGCGGCGAGGTCCATGCCGGAACGCTCAACCTCGATGCGCCGGTCGACGTGAAGGTCACGGCAGCGGGCCAGGGCACGACGCTGGCCGAGATCGCGCGGCTGATGGGCGCGGCCGGGCAGGCCCGCTCGCGCTATGTGCGCATCGCCGATCGGGCCGCGCGGCTCTATGCGCCGGCGGTGCACACGCTGGCGGCGCTGTCGTTCGCCGGATGGATGATTGCCGGGGCCGGGCTGCACCAATCGCTGGTGATCGCGATCGCGGTGCTGATCATCACCTGCCCCTGCGCGCTGGGCCTGGCCGTGCCGGTGGCGCAAGTCGTCGCGTGCGGGGCGCTGATGCGTGCGGGCGTGATGGTCAAGGACGGCTCGGCGCTGGAGCGGCTGGCAGCGGTCGATCGCGCGCTGCTCGACAAGACCGGGACGCTGACGATGGGCCGGCCGCTGCCGGACCCGGCGGTGCTCGATGGGCTGTCGCCCGACGAGGCGGCGGTCGCGCTGGCGCTGGCCTCGCACAGCGCTCACCCGCTGTCGCGCGCGCTGGTCGAGGCGCTCACCGCGCGGGGCGTCAGGGCGGCGGAACTGGCGGACGTGACCGAAGAGCCGGGGCAGGGCGTGCGCGCCTTGTGGAATGGCGCGCCGGCCGCGCTGCGCCGTCCGCAACTCGCGACCGGGATGGCGGCAACGCTCGATATCGCCGGGCGCCCGGCCTGGCTTATTCCGTTCGGCGACCGGCTGCGGCCCGAGGCGCGCGCGGCGCTGGCCGAAATCCGCAGCCTGGGCATCGAGCCGTCGATCCTTTCGGGCGACAACGCCGCCGCCGTTGCCGACATCGCGCTAGCCACCGGGATGGCCGGGCAGGCAGCCGCAGATCCGGCCGCCAAGCGGGATGCGATCCTGCGGCTGCAGGCGGCGGGGCACAACGTGCTGATGGTTGGCGACGGGCTCAATGACGGCCCCGCGCTGGCGGCTGCCAACGCCTCGATCGCGCCGGGCACGGCCAGCGACGTGGGGCGGCAGGCGGCGGACGTGGTGTTTCTGGGCGAATCGCTGACCGCCATTCCGTGCGCGATCCGGGCGGCGCGGCGGACGCTGACCGTGGTCAGGCAGAACTTCGGCCTGGCGATCGCCTACAACCTGATTGCGGTGCCGCTGGCGATCGCCGGCCTGGTGACCCCGTTGATCGCGGCTGCGGCGATGTCGCTCTCGTCTCTGATCGTGATCGCGAATTCGCTGCGACTGGCGAGCGCGGCACGGGGCGCCACGAAATGACCGGTCTGGCGATGCTGATTCCGCTCGCGCTGGGGATGGGCCTGATCGGCCTCGGAGGGTTCTTCTGGGCGCTGAAATCCGGACAGTTCGATGATTGCGAAGGTGCGGCGGCGCGTATCCTGATCGACGAGGAAGGGGACGAACTGCCGTGAAGCGGAGTGCACTGCTTGGCCTGATCGCGCTCGTCCCGGCGGCGTTCAACGTTGCGCCGGCCGCGGCACGCGGGATGGTGGTACCGATCTGCTCCGGCGACGGCGTGACGCGGACGGTGACGGTGCCGCTTCCGGGCGATCCGTTGCCCGGCCCATCCGATGCGGGATGTTGCGCCAAGGGGTGCCACACCGGCTCGCGCAAGAAAGATGGTTCCCGCGGATTGTCCTGCGACGCAAATTGACGTGTGACAATGAACCGGCCTGTTGCTTTGGGCAAACGGGTCAAATGTGGCCTTACCATCCTGAGTTGCTGGCCCGGCCGGTGCCGCGCTACACCAGCTTTCCAACCGCGGCTGAGTTCAGCGCTGCGGTGGGATCGGTGCAGCAGGCGGGGGCGCTGGCCGATCTGCGGGGCGATGTCTCGCTTTACCTGCACATTCCGTTTTGCGAGGAAATCTGCTGGTATTGCGGCTGCAACACCAGCCGGGTGAACAAGGCGCAGCGGCTCGCGACCTACCTCGATGCGCTGCACCGTGAGATCGCGCTGGTCGGCGGAAGGCTGCGGATCGGCGGCGAAGATGGCGTTCGGGTGCGGCGCATCGCGTTCGGTGGCGGCAGTCCCAATGCGATCAGCCCGCTAGATTTCGTGCGACTGGTCGACGCGCTTACCGTGCACATGCCGCTTTACGATCCGGTGGTGTCGGTCGAACTCGATCCGCGCACGCTGACCGAAGACTGGGCGACGGTGCTCCACTGCGTCGGCGTGACCCGCGCCAGCATGGGGGTGCAGACGTTCGAGCCTCGGCTCCAGGCCGCGATCGGCCGGTTGCAGCCCGACGCGAGCATCGTGCGCGGCACGGATATGCTCCGCCGCGCGGGCGTCACCTCGCTGAATTTCGACCTGATGTATGGCTTGCCGGGGCAGACCGACGACGACCTTGCCGCCTCGCTCGCCAGGTCCATGGAGCTGGGGGCGGATCGCATTGCCCTGTTCGGCTATGCCCATGTGCCGCATCTGATCCCGCGCCAGCGGCGCATCGCCGCCGACGATCTGCCGGATCAGGCGGCACGGTTCCGGATGGCGTGGAACGGCTGGCGGCAACTGACCGAGGCGGGCTATCAGCCGGTCGGCTTCGATCATTTCGCGCTGCCCGGCGATGCGCTGGCGCAGGCGGCGCTATCGGGCCGGCTGCACCGCAACTTTCAGGGTTTCACCGAGGATGCGGCGCCCGTGCTGCTCGGCCTCGGCGCCTCGGCGATCAGCGCGTTTCCGGGTGTGATCGTGCAGAACGAGAAGAACTCCGGGCGCTATCGGATGCTGCTTTCGCAGGACCAGCTCGCCGGCACCCTTGGCGTCGCGCGCACCGAGGAGGACCGCGCGCGCGGACAAATCATCGAAGCGCTGCTGTGCCGCCACGAGGCGCGGCTCGTGGGTGAACGCATGGCGCGGATGCTGCCGGAACTGGTGCGCTTCAGCGAACTTGGCCTGATCGAGACGTCCGGCGACATGCTGCGCATTCGCCCCGATGGGTTGCCCTATGCCCGCACGATTGCCGCGCTGTTCGATCCATACCGGCAGGAATCGGGGCGGCGGTTCAGCTCCGCAGTGTGACGCGGCCTTTGGGAACTAGGGCATCGCATTGGTGAGGCCGCCATCGCACAGGATAGCCTCGCCGGTCGTATAGGCCGCGATGTCGGAGCACAGGTAGGCGCACAGGCCGGCCATTTCTTCGGGCAGGCCCAGTCGGCCGACCGGAATTTGCCCGACTACGCCGGCGACGAATGCCTCGGGGCTGATGCCGCGTTCCCGGGCGCGGTCCGCGAACCAGTCGAGCGCGGCCCGGGTTTCGATGGCGCCGGTGGCGATGGTGTTCACGGTGATCCCGTGCTGCGCGGTTTCCCATGCGACAGTCTTGGCCATGCCCAGCGCGGCGACGCGCACGGTGTTGGTGAGCGCATAGGCGAAATCCAGATTGCCCCGGACCGGCTGCTTGGCTGCCCCCGCACCGATCGTGACGATCCGCCCCCAGCCGCGCTGTTTCATGTGCGGAAGCACGCATTTGACCATGCGCATGTAGCACAGCACGATGATGTGGAAGGCATAGGCAAAGGCTGCCTCGTCGTGCTGTTCGAAGGTGCCGGAAAGCGGCGTTTCCATGTTGTACACCGCGATTTCGGGCGGGCCGAGCTTGCGGCGGACCTCATCGATAACGCGGTCATAGGAGGCCAGCGCGGCCAGATCGGCGGATAGTCCGATTGCCGTTCCGCCAGCGCTCTCGATCTGGGCCACGGTTTCGGCAATGGCCTGCTCGCCGCGTGCGATGACGGCGACCTGCGCGCCTTCACGGGCCAGCCGAAGGCTGATTGCCCGCCCGATGCCCTTGCTGCCGCCGGTGACCACGGCCACCTTGCCTTCAATGCCGAGTTCCATTGTGCCGTCTCCTTACGGGTCTAGTTTTCGCCCTGATCGAACGTCACCATCACCTTGGCGCTGTCGGGCCGCTGGGCGATGGCGAACGCTTCGTCGAATTGCTCGAACGGGAAACTGTGGCTGACATAGGCATCGAGGATCGCGGGCGGGATCGCGGGCAATTCGGCCAGCACCGGCGCCAGTTCGTCCGGGTATCCGCCCGCCGTGGTGATCTCCAGCTCGCGCATCAGCGCGTCGAGGAAGCTGACTTCCACGGGCTCCGGATAGACGGCGGAAATCACCAGGCGTGCGTGATATTGCGCGATCCCGATGATGTTTGCGATGACGTCCTTGCCGCCGGCCATGTCGTAGAACACATCGGTGCCCACGGTAGGCTGGCCCATCACCGCGATGCCTTCGCCGTGCAGTTCGGTGAGGCGCGCGGCGAGATCTTCCCTGAACGGGTTGATCGTAGCGTGGGCGCCCATCTGTTTGGCGTAATCGAGCCGTGCATCGGAGATATCGACCGCCACGACATGGCGCACGCCCCGGCGGGCCAGCCACATTACCGCGCCGAGCCCGATCGGGCCGCAGCCAAACACGGCGGCCCGGGTTTCACTCGTCGGCTTGCCGCGATTGACGCCGTGCAGGCCCACCGCGAGCGGTTCGACCAGCGCGGCCTGGGCGAGCGATATGGTGCCGGGCACTGGCAGGAGCGTTTCGCCGGCGATGACATCGCGCACCAGCACGCGGTCGGAGAAGGCTCCTTCCGCGCCGCCGTTGCCGATGACTTCGCCCCCGCCGGCAACGGGGTTGATGAAAACGCGCATGCCGGGCGTGATACCGGCGACTTCGGCGCCGACGGTTTCGACAATCCCGGCCGCTTCGTGTCCGAGCGGCATCGGGTCGCCATTTTCGCGGGTGCGGCCCCAGCGCACATAGTGAATGTCGCTGCCGCAGATGCCGCAGGCGGCAACCCTGACGACCACATCGCGGGGGCCGGGATTGGGCAGGGGAACGTCGTCGATGCCGTAACGGCCGGGGCCGTGGACGCGAACCAGCTTCATCGGCGTTCTCCCCGGCGGCAAGATCGTTGCGGCGGCTTCAGTAGCATTGGGCCATCATTCCGCCGTCGAGCGTGATGGTATCGCCCGAGTGGTAGCGCGACCTGTCGCTGGCGAGGTAGACAACGATCCCCTGGAGGTCTTCGGGACGGCCGATCTGCTTGATCGGGCTGCGTGCAAGCGTGGCGTCGATCAGGGGCTGGACGTCTGCGCCGGCGGAAATCTCGGTCGGGATGAACCCCGGGCAGATCGTGTTGACGCGCACGCCGTGGACCCCCAGTTCGACCGCGAGGGTTTTCGACAGCGCGTTCAGCCCGCCCTTGGCCGTCGCATAGTGCGACAGGCCCGGAACCCCGGTGAAGACCGACAGGCTGCCGTTGAGGATGATTGAGCCGCCCGGATCGCCCGCCGCTGCTCGCGCCTGCATGTGGCGGGCGGCCTCACGGCAGGTGTAGAACGCGCCGTGGAGATTGACGGCGAGCAAGCCGTGCCATGTTTCGCTGGTCATCTGCTCGATCGGGGCGACCCCGGCGCCGCCGGCGTTGGCGATCACGCAGTCCACGCGGCCAAGTTCCGCGACTGCGGCCGCGAAGCCGTCGATCACGTCCTGCTCGTTCGCAACGTCCACCACGCTGGTGGCAACGCGGCCGCCGTGGCGGCGCACTTGTTCGGCCGCCGCGGCATTGCGATCGGCCCGGCGCCCCCAGATCGCCACGTCCGCGCCGGCGCGGGCGAGGCCCTCGGCCATGGCAAGGCCGAGGCCCGAGTTGGCGCCGGTGACGAGGGCGACCTTGCCGGTGAGATCGAACAGGTTTTCAGGCATTCGGGTTTCCTTGGCAGGACTTGCCGGGGCGGGGCTCACTGAACTTCGACCCGCACTTCGGGGAAGCGTTCGAAGTAGAAGGCGAAGCGCTCGCGAAGCCGGTCGGGATCGAGCCCGAAGTCGCCGCGCAAGTCGTAGGTGAGCTGCCCGTGCTTGCCGCGCTGGTTGGCTTCGATCGCGCCGGTGAAGGCGGCGCGGGTCTGTTCGTCGAAGGGAATGCCTGCCTTGGCGTAGATCGCGGACAGTTCGCCGAACGGGTCGGCCATCAGCTTGTGGAAATAGAGATCGTAGGAACGGGCGGGATCGAGTGCATCGCGATCACGCACGCAGCCGCGCAGCAGCCGCTCGTAGCGGTCGATCCAGTATTCGGCGATGTCGGCCAGATCGACGGACGTGCGGGTGAGCCGGGCCGAATAGGCCATGCCGGTGATGGCCGACTGGATCGAGGCGACGGGATCGCGGTGATTGATCACGATGAAGGCGCCCGGCAGCGCCCGGTCGACCGCGAGCAGTTGCTCCATGTGCTGCGGGCACTTGCCGACCCAGCGGTTTGGCCCGTGCTGCCACACCACGAGCTGCATCGCCCGGCGCAAATAGCGCAGCCACGGCGCCGGATCGTGGGCAAGCTGGTAGTCGCGCCATTCCGGCACCCGCGCGAGCCACTCGATATAGTAGCCGCCGAAATCCATCCCGGTGAGTTCGATGTCTTCGGTGATATGTTCGGGCGCAAACTCGTGGACCAGCTTGGTGAACGGCAGGATCGCGTCGGTCTGGACCCATTCCGCCGCGCAGAGATCGAAGCGGGTATCCTTGCCGTCCACGATGTAGGGTTCGGCCACCGGGCGTACGCCTTCCCAGTGCGGCAGCGAGCGCAGGCGCGGGTCGGCGGCCATCAGTTGCAGCATGTAGGTCGTGCCCGAACGGGGCAGGCCGGCGATCACCAGCGGCGGTTCCAGCGCGACCTGTTCGATTTCCGGATGGCGCCGGATCAGATCCTCGACTTGCAGGCGGTTGGACGCATAACGCACGGCCAGGCCGAAGACCCCCGCGCGGCCGGCCGGAGAAAGCCCGGTGTCGGCATCGGCCGCCTTCATCCACAGCTCCAGCCGGGGCAGGAAGCCCGTGTCGCCGAAGTCTTCGAGACCGGTGGCGGCCCTGGCCGCCTCCATGACCGCCGTCGCCGTCAGGCTGACCGGATGGGCGGTCGCCTGGGCCAGAACCTGCTGTTGCAGTTCGCTCAGGACCGGCTCGGCAAGGTCGGCAATACGGATCTTTTCGGGGGCCAAAGGTGCCACTCCCATTTTGGCGTTGTGGTTCAGGCTTGCTCGGCCAGCGCGGCCCGGGCTTCCATGATGCGGCCCTCGAGCCAGCCGAGCAGGTCGAAGATTTTCCCTTCCGTCCGGTCGGCCAGCGCCTCGTAAATGGCGAGTTCCACCGCGCGGACCTGACGATTGGCCGGTTCGGTGAAGACTGCCAGTTCGATGAGATGCAGTGCCTTTTCGGGACTGCCGTCGGCAAGGTGGCGGCTGGCCCGGGCGGCAACTACTTCCGCGCCGCCCGCACGCTCGACCAGTTCGGGCCAGATTGCGCTTTGCGGCGTGGCGTAAAGTTCGCTGGTGCGCTCCTGATGGAACCAGCCGGCGTATTCTTCATAGACCGCGCGGGCGATCCAGTGCGGGGGGCAGCGCCCGGCACGCGGGGCAAGGTGCGCGGGCAGGTTCAGGTTTGCCATGATGGCGGGCAGGCTGGTGCCGGCATCCATGCCCTTGACCGTTTCGTCATGGATGTAGCGGACCGCGTCGCGAATCTTGCTGAGGCTGGCGCGGATGTGGTCGGCGCCGCGGACCGGTTCTTCGTGCCCGGTGATCAGCAGCTCCGGCTGTTGCGCCAGCAGTTGCTCGCAATGCACCAACCACGCCGGGATCGAGCGCTGGCGATCGCCGCGCGCCGTGTAGAAGTTGGGCAGGGCGCCATAGATCGCCCCGGCCCAGTTGCCGGTGAACACCGTTTGTTCGTCCGGCAGCCAGACGGCCAGCGCGTCGAGCGTTTCGCCCGAATGCATCGTCACGAGGCGATAGCGGCGGCCTGAACAGGTGAACTCCAGTTCGTCGGCGAATGTGGTGAGCGGTTCGGGGTCGGGCGTGTCGAACCTGGCGTGGTTCGTCCCCGGCGGGGTCAGCGCCGCCAGCACGCGCCCATTGCGGGGGGTGAAGAACCCGCCCAGCATTTTTCGCTCGGCACAGATCTGGGGGAACATGCGCTGGCCGATGATTTCGGTGTGCGGCCCGGCGAACGCCTGCCAGCCGCCGGTGTGATCGGGGTGGCTCTGCGTGAAGACGAGCTTGCGCACGTCGAGCGGCCGGCCCAGCAGTTCCTCGAATTTTTCGCGGACCCGCGCGCCTTGCTGGCCGGTGCCGGTGTTGATGACGACATCGCCGTCTTCGCCGGTGACGACGTAGGCATTGGACGTGGCGCGGACCATCGCGATGTGATCGTTGATCCACTCGGCGGGGCGCTGCGGGTCCCACGCGATAAGCTGGATCATCGGGTGATCGAGCGTGCGGTATTTCGTCATGCGGGGGAACGCCTTAGCGCGAGGAATAGGTCGGAACGACCGCCTTCATGCGGGCCTGCGTCTCGGGCGTGAACCACACGTGCTCGACAAAGCAGCCGATGAGCGCGCGTTCGTCGGAGTAACAAAACCGCGCCCCTTCGACGAAGCCGACATAAGCGACCGGGCGCTCCGGCCCGAGCGCAGCGATATAGGCGTCCCAGTCGTCCAGCGTGCCCTCGACCTTGACGCAGACGTGGTGGAAGACGTTGGCGTGGCTGCCGTCCTTGGGCAGCACGTCGCGGTAGATGTGGTCGACCCCGCCGCCGACCGGCTGGATCAGTTCGAGCTGCACGTTGTCGACATTGGCCAGCGCGATGCGCAGCGCCATGTCGCCCTTCTCGCCGAAGACGATGGCGGGGAAGGTCTGCTCCATCACGAAGAATTCCGGTACGCGGTAGATCGCCTTGAACTGTTCGAGGCTGTGATCGAGGTCGGGCGTGACCCAGGCGAACTGCATCAGGTTGCCCAGCGCCGGTCCGGTCAAGGGTGGGATCATGGCAGTGTCCTCTCCGCACACGCGCCGCGTTCATTTGTTCCGGTGCGCGCGTTCCCGGAAGCTAGGCGCAGGTTGCCGGCCGGCCCAAGCGTGACCTGTTGTGCGGCGGGGCCATCGCTGTCGCGATCGCGCCATCGCGCTCAATTGGCGCGCAATTGGCGGTACCTGCTCGGCTGCGTGCCGGTCGCGCGGCGGAACGCGGCGGAAAAGGCGGCGGGCGTGGCGAAGCCGCAGGCCCAGGCGACCTGCTTGATCGGCGTCCGTCCCTCGGCGAGCAGAATCCGCGCCCGGTCGATCCGCCGGCCAATCGCGAATTCGGTCAGCGAGCGGCCGGTGGCGGCGCGGAACAGGCGGCAGAAATGGCGGGGCGAGAGCCCGCATTCGGTGGCAAGCACACCAAGCGCCGGAGCGGGGCCGGCGCAATCAAGCAATTCCTCGATCCGGCGCAACTGGGCAGCGCCAAGTCGCCCGCCGGGTCCGGCGCCGTCGCCAACCCCATCGAGGTGGCGGCGCAGCAGGATGGCGATCTGGAGGCAGAGCGATTCGATCATCAGCGCCGTTTCAAACCCGGGATGCTCAAGCTCGTGCGCCAGCCGCAGCATGGTTTCGCGCAAGGCGCCGTCCCGCAAATCCAGCGCGGCGTCGAGTTCGCTGGCGGACCATTCCCGCTCAAGCTGGTGCTGACCTTCGAACAACACGCAGAGCGAGCGCTGGCGTCCGCCGCTCCAGGTGCTCTGCAACCGGGTCTGGGCGGGGACGAAAATGAGATCACCCATGCGCCGCCGATGGTGGCCGCGGACATCGGGAAACCTTCCGACCGGCTCGCCCGAGCGGTGGCTCAAGGCAAAATCGACAAAGCCATAGTCGTTCCGGGAATCGACCTCGCGCGGGGCGACGAAATGGATATCGTGCAGTTCGACGCCGGCCGATGGCGTGTGTGCCTGGGCGCGGACATCGAACCGAAGATCCTCGCGCCATTCGCCGAGCAGGATGGAACGGGTCCGTGCCGTAGCTGAATCAGGTACGGGAACGTTGCGGGCGGCTGCGCCAGAAGCTGGCGCTATTCGCTCAAAGGCGGGGTTCATGGCAGGCCTCTCGCTTGCCGGTCTCCCTTGCTGGCGGGGCCGGCTGGGCGGGAGAATTCAGCCCGCGCGGATGCTTGTCAACGGTGGAGCCGGATGAGCACAAAGAAAGTGGGCGGCTGGCATGAAGTCAGCCGTTCCGAGATGGGGAGAACCTTCAATCCGGTCGGCTACTACTAATTCCCGGCAAGCGCGGTCAGCGTTTCGGGCGTGAGCAATTGGGGCAGGATCTGGGGCGGACCGTTTTTCGCCGGATACCAGACGTAAAGCGGTACGCCGCCCGCCCCGTGAGCGGTGAGGTAGCGGGTGATTTCCGGATCGCGCCGGGTCCAGTCGCCGCGCAGCACCACAACGCCCGCACGCGCGAAGGCGTCTCGCGTGGCGGGCCGCTCAATCGCGATTTGCTCGTTCACCTTGCAGGTGAGGCACCAGTCGGCAGTGAAGTAGGCAAACACCGGACGGTCCGACCGACGCGCCGCGTCGAGCGCGATCTCGCTGAAGGGGCGGCTCGGCAGCACGCCATCGGCGGCGGCGGCGGGCGTGCGGATCGCCGGAGGCAGGGACAAGGCGGCGGCGAGCGCGATTGCGGCGAGGCCCGTGCCGGTACCCGTGCGCGCAGACCGGCCGAGTCGCTGGGATCGTCCGGTCCAGGCGAGCAGGGCAATGAGGGCGAGCGCCAGTGCGGCGGAGAGCGCGGCAAAGAGCGGCCCGGCCAGGCGCAGCGTGAGCCAGCCCAGCGCCAGCGCGGTCAGCCCCATCGGCACGGCCATCGCCTGGCGGAACCGGTTCATCCATTTGCCCGGGCGGGGCAGGGCGCGGCGCAGCGCGGGAACGAAGGCGATCGCGAGGAACGGCAGGGCCAGCCCCAGACCGAGCGCGACAAACAGCACCATCGCCTGAACGGCGGGCAGCAGCAATGCCGCGCCCATTGCGGCGGCCATGAACGGGCCGGTGCAGGGTGTGGCGACGAACGCGGCGACGAGCCCGGTTGCGAAAGCGCCTTGCGGCGTCCCGGCACTGGAGCCGCTTGCCGAGACGAAGCCGGGCATGGCAAATTCGTAAAGCCCCAGCAGATTGGCGGTGATTGCCGCCGCCAGCAGCAGCAGCGCGGCAACCACGCCGGGCTCCTGCAACTGGAACGCCCAGCCCACTTCGTGCCCGCCCGCCCGTAGCGCCAGCAGCGCCGCCCCGAGCGCGGCGCAGGCGAGGATAACCCCCGCCGCGTAGGCCAGACCCTCGGTCCGTGCCTCGGCGGGGCTTTCGCCGGCCCGCGCGAGCGACAGCGCCTTGAGGCTGAGAATCGGGAACACGCAAGGCATCACGTTAAGCAACAGGCCCCCCAGCAGCGCCCCGAAGATCAGCAGCGCAAGGTTCGGCGCGGCGGACGAGGTGGAGTTGCTGGTTGCGAGCGGCTCACCGCCGGCGGGAACCGGGCCGGGCCGGGCGGTGAACTCCACGCCGTCGCCGTTCGCGTTCAAACGCAGCACGCCGGTGAGGTTCGCCGGATCTGCCGCGGCGATTTCGGGCCGGGTCAGCGACACGACCAGCAGGTCGCCCTGTCGGCGGAACTCCTGCGGGGCGGCATAGGCGAAAACCTTGTCCTCCTGCGGGAAGACGTGCGGGTCCGCCAGTTCCAGTCCGCGCGGCAGCGGGATGCCGAGGCGGATGGTTTTGCCGTCGGCCTGGAAGCGCGCCTCGCTTCCCAATGGCGCCGGAAGCCTCGTGCGCCATTGATCGAAACGCGGGTCGGGCGGCGTGGTCGTCCCCGGAGCGGCGACGACGACATTGGCAGCCAGGTCCGCCCGCTCGGGCACGCAGATCTGATCGGTGCAGGCGAGCCATTCGGCGCTGGCCCGCACCGGCAGCCGCGTGCCGGGCACGGCGTCCGCCGGGAGCGTGAGCGGCACGAGGATCGCGTAGGCTTCCTCATAGACGTGGTTCATCAGCCCTGCGATCAGCAGCGTGTGGGGCACCGGATAGCGTTTTCCCCCGGCGCTGGCGCCGGCCGGCAAATCCCAGTTCAGCGTCATGCCGAACCCGGCATCGCCCGGGTTCTGCCAATAGCCGTGCCAGCCCGGTTCAGGGCGCATCGTGATCGCAAGGGTGACCGTGGCACCCGGCGCGGCGGCCCCTTCCGCCACCAGCCCTGCGGCGATGTGCGTCGGAGCTGCGGCGGCAGGCACGGCAGCTACGGCCAGCAGCAGCGCGAGCGCCTGCCACAACAACGCAACAAGTCGGCGGTAGCGGTCCAGCACTTTCGGGGAGAACTCCGCCAAATCCGGGTTGCACCAGTGCGTGCGCACCGGCATTCCTGTCCTGCCGCGTTCGCGGCGCCAATTCAAGGAAACATCATGCGCCTTCGCGCTCTTGCCCCCGTCCTTGCCGGAGCCCTGTCTCTCGCCGGCTGCGCCAGTACGACCGCGAATGTGGCCGGTCCCGCATCGCTGCCCGTTGCGCCGGCAGCTTCGCCTGCTCTTGCGCCGACCGCGCCGCCCCGGCTGGTGGTGGCGATCGCGGTCGATCAGTTCTCGGCCGATCTCTTCGCCCAGTATCGCCAGCACTTCAGCGGCGGTCTTGCCCGGTTGATGCGGGGAGCGGTTTTCCCCAGCGCCTTCCAGAGCCACGCCGCGACGGAGACTTGCCCCGGCCACTCGACCATCCTGACCGGCGCGCATCCCTCCCGCACCGGGATCATTGCCAACAACTGGTTCGACCTTGGCCTTACCCGCGCCGAGAAGCGGGTCTATTGTGCCGAGGATGAGACCGATCCCGGCAGCACGTCGCGCGATCCGGTGGTGTCGGCGGGCCATCTGCGGGTGCCGACGCTGGGCGAATATCTCAAGCGGGCGAACCCGCGCAGCCGCAACGTCGCCATTTCGGCCAAGGACCGCGCGGTGATGATGATGGGCGGCCAAGCTATCGACGAGGCCTACTGGTACAAGGGCGGAGCGTTCGTCACGCTCAAGGGCCGCCCGCTGGCCCCGGCGGCGGTGGCTGAGAACGCGGAGATGGGCGCCCGGATCGCCTCCGGCGCTCCGGCCTTCGCCGCGCCCGACTGGTGCGCGGCGCGCGGCGAAACAGTGAGTGCGGGCAAGGCCGGGCTGGTCGGGGCCGGCCGCTTTGCCCTAGCGCCGGGTGATGCGGATGCGTTCCGTTCTTCGCCGCGGATGGACGCGGCCACGCTCGATCTGGCCGCGAAACTCATCGACCAGATGCAACTGGGGCAGGGCTCGGCGCCGGATATCCTCTCGATCAGCCTGTCGGCAACCGACTACATCGGCCACGCCACCGGTAACGAGGGCATGGAAATGTGCGTGCAGATGGCGGAACTCGACCGCGCGCTCGGCGCCTTTTTCGCGAAGCTCGATGCCGAGGGGCAGGACTATGTGGTGATGTTGACTGCCGATCATGGCGGGCTCGACTTGCCGGAACGGCTTGACGAACAGGCGCTGCCGCGTGCGGTGCGGGTCGATCCGGCGCTTACGCCCGGCGAACTGGGCAAGGCCATCGGGACGCAACTGGGCCTGACCCTCGATGGTCCGCTGGTTTATGGCGATGCCCCGTTCGGCGACCTTTACGTGACGCGCGAACTTCCGGCGGGGCCGCGCGCCAAGGCTATCGCGGCGCTGGTGGCGCGGCTGCGGGCACATCCGCAGGTGGCGGCAGTGTTCACCGCCGACGAACTGGCGAAATCGCCCGCGCCGACCGGCAATCCGCAGGACTGGACATTGCATGAGCGCGCGCGGGCGAGTTTCGCTCCCGCGCGCTCGGGCGATGTGGTCGTCCTGCTGGATCGCGCGGTCGTCCCGATTGTCACGGCCGCGCCCGGCTATGTCGCGACTCACGGCAGCGCCTGGGACTATGATCGGCGGGTGCCGTTGCTGTTCTGGCGCAAGGGGTTGCCGGGCTTCGAACAGCCCGCGCCGGTCGAAACGGTCGATATCGCGCCTTCGCTGGCGGCGCTGTTACGGCTGAAGGTGCCCGAAGGGAGCTTCGACGGGCGATGCCTCGATCTGGACGGAGCGGCCGGGAACACCTGCGATGCCCGGGACTAGATCCTGACCATAGGGGGGTTGCCTCGCCGCTGCGTCCGGCGCAGGAGAACGGAATGAGCGAACCTCGTGACCTTGTAATCCTCGGCGGCGGCCTGGTCGGCATGACGCTGGCGCTGGCCGCCGCAAAGGCCGGGATCACCGCCCACGTGATCGACCGGGCCGACCCGGCCGAACTCACCGCCGAAGGCGCCGACGGTCGCGCCTCGGCGATATCGACGGCGAGCTGGAACCTGTTCTGCAACATCGGCCTTGAACAGCGGCTGGCCCCGCTCGGCTGCCCGATTGACGCGATCGCGGTGACCGACCAGTTGAAGCCGGGGCGGATCGACTTCCGGCCCGAGCCCCATGAAGGCTCGCTCGGGCGGATGTATGCCAACCGGGACTTGCGGCTCGCGCTGTTCGATGCGGCGGCGGACGAGCCTGCGGTTGCCTGGCACACCGGGGCAGAAGTTGTTCACCGCGAGCGCGGTCCCCACCGGGTCGCCGTCACCTTGCAGGACGGGCAAGTGTTGAGCGGCAATCTGCTGGTTGCGGCAGAAGGCCGCCAATCGCCGACGCGCGACCAGGCCGGGTTCGGCGTGGCAAAGTGGGACTACCGGCACCGGGCAATGGTCACCGCGCTGTGGCACGAAAAGCCTCATGAGAACGTTGCCTGGGAGATTTTCTACCCGGCTGGCCCGTTCGCGCTGTTGCCCTTGCTCGATGTGAACGGACGGCACCGTTCGGCGCTGGTCTGGACCGTGGCGGAAAAAGACGCGGAAGGCTGGACCGGACTGTCGGACCGGGCATTCGTCGCGGAGATACAAAAGCGTGTGGGCGAAATTCTCGGCGCGATCGAGCTGGCGGCGCCGCGCATGTCCTATCCGCTCAATTTCCATCATGCCGGGCGGATCGTCGAGGACCGGCTCGCGCTGATCGGCGATGCCGCGCACGGGATGCACCCGATTGCCGGGCAGGGGCTGAACCTGGGCCTGCGGGATGTGGGCGCGCTGGTCGAAGTGCTCGGCGAAGGGTTGCGGCTGGGGCTGGAGCCGGGCGATGCGCAAGTGCTGGCGCGTTACGAACAGTGGCGCAGCGTCGACAGCCTGACGGTGATGGCGGCAACCGACGCGATCACCCGCCTGTTCGGCCTGCCCGGCCGCTTGCCGTCGCTGGTTCGCCGGGCCGGAATGGGCGCGGTCCAGCGGATGCCGTCGCTCAAGCGCTTCTTCATGGACGAAGCGCGCGGGATGAGCGGAAAATTGCCTGAATTGCTGCAAGTCTGAACGCAGCGCCCGCCCGGCTGTTGCTTGTCTGGCCGGGCGCCGGATCGGGCCGGAAACGGCCTATTGCGCCGGCGCGCTCGCTTCCGGCGTCGGGGCAATCGGACTGGGTTCGCTGACTTTGGTGCCCTGTGCGTCCTTCAGCCCGCGGGTATCAAGCATCGCGGTCGTTTCCAGCACGTCGAGCGCGCGCCGCGCACTGTCATAGCGGCGCACCGCCGTGATCCAGTCCGTGGCCCCCATCGCGCCGGGCAGGCGGCCGACTTCGGCGATGGCGTCTTCCGCTTTGCCGGATTCGAGCAGCAGCCGGGCACGGCCGAGCATGACTTGCGGTGCGGGGTTGGGGGTCGCCTCGTGCCGGATCACGAACAGGCTGGCAAACTGGCGCTTCACTTTGGTCCAGGTGCTGACATCGGCCGGGGCCTGCGTCAGGGTGGAGGACAGGGCATCGAGCCCGGCCAGAAGCTGATCGAGCGTAACCGGATCGCGCCCTGCGTCGATCACCGTAGCGACGGCGTTGGGCCGGGCGTCGCCGAAGCGCAGGCGCAGTTGATCCTCAAGATAACCAAGCGGCGCGCCGCGATCGAGCGCGCGGCGGGCGGCGAAGGCAATAAGCAAGGCTTCCGCGCGGGCTGCGTTGCCCGAAGCCGCACCAGCCCGCAGATCGAGCGCGTTCAACCGTTGTTCGAGCGCGGCCATGCGGGCCTCGAGCGTATCCTGCTGCGAGGCGAGCGCTACGCCCTCGGCGGGTGTAATCGGAGCGGTTTCCGCGCCAGGCGCAGGCAGCGCGCTGACCAGATTGACCGGGCTGGCCTGTTCAAACGGACCGAGCCCTTCCCATGCGGCGTAGCCGACGATGCCGGCGCCGATCGCAAAGGCGATCACTGCGGTGATCGCCATGTTCCGGCCCGCGCCAGCGCGGCGCTGTGCGGCTGCCGGAGGCGGGTTCTGGGTGAAGAATTCGTCGGCCATGCCTGCTTTTGTCCTCGGTCGCCGGTTCTCGCTCGCTGGCCTTAGCGACCAGAGGGGGTTTGGCACAAGTCGCGCGCTTTCGCCAACAGGGTAGATTCGGATGGATTGGCGGCGGCAGCCAATGCGCCCCAGCCAGCACCGGCGGCGGCGGAAACGCGAGGTCCGATTGTCGCGAGGCGGAGCCGGTCGCGGGCAAGGCCGAGACGGTCGCATTCGGTGACCAGATGCCGGGCGGCTTGCGCGGAATGGAGCAGGATCACCGCAGGCGCGGCGAGTAGCTCGACAAGCGCGGGCGGCGCGGGCAGCGGCTCGCTGGCATAGACTTCCCGCTCGGTCATCGTGACGCCGGCGGGCGGGCTGAGTTCGATCCGCTCCGCCCCGGCGAGGCGCAGCAATCGCGTGCCCGGAGAAATCGCGTCCAGTACGCGTTGCAGGCCGCCGCTGCCGGTCGCCGCGACCGCGAATCCGGCGGCGCGGCCGGCCTCGGCCGTGGCGGCGCCGACCGCGTGGACCGGCAGGGCGCGATAGCGCTCGAGGCCAGGCCCGCCATGGCGGAACGCATTGGCGCTACCCACCAGCAGCGCGCCGAATTCAGCCGCCGGCGGCGCTTCCCATGCCAGGGCCCGAATCGCGAAGAGCGGGAAGCCGTGTGCCTTCAGCCCCAGTTCGCGCGCCGCGCTGACGCTGGCGGCACAGCCTGGTTCCGGGCGGATGACGACCAGCGGGATCATCGACCCGCGAAATGGATCGCGATTGCGGGCGCGGCGCGAGCGAGGAGGTCGTCGGCGAGGCGGGCGGCCCCAGCGCTGTCTTCCGCCGCGAAACGGGCCTCGCCGGAAACCCGCTCGGCGCCATCGGGACTGAACAGCGCGGCGGACATCACGAGATCGGCGCCTTGAGCTTGGGTCATCACCGCGATCGGGCTGTGGCAATTGCCGCCGAGCGCCGCGAGGAGCGCGCGTTCGGCCATCACTGCGGCGCGACTCGGCGCATCGTCGATTGCCGCAAGAAGGGCGCAAGTTTCGGCATCGTCCGCACGGCATTCGATCGCTATCGCGCCCTGCGCGGGAGCGGGCAGCCACTCGTCGGCCGGCAGCGGGTGTCCCACGCCCTGTTTGCCGAGCCGGTTGAGCCCGGCGGCCGCCAGCAGCATGGCATCGGCCTCGCCCGCAGCGAGTTTGGCGAGCCGCGTGTTGACGTTGCCGCGCAAGGGAATCACGCGGCAGTCCGGCCGGGCGTGGAGCAATTGCGCCGCCCGGCGCGGGGCGCTGGTGCCGATCCGGGCGCCTTGCGGGAGAGCGCGGATCGAGGCGGCGCCCACCAGTACGTCGCGCACGTCCTCACGCGGAAGAATCGCGGCGATAGCGATCCCGGCAGGCCGGATCGTCTCGACATCCTTCAGCGAATGGACCGCAAAATCGATCTCGCCGGCCAGCAGCCACGCGTCCAGTTCCTTGGTCCACAGCGCCTTGCCGCCAAGATCGGCGAGGGGGCGATCCTGAATCCGGTCACCGCTGGCCGTGACCGGAACCAGCGTGATCGCCGCCCTGTCCCAGCCGTGGGCGGCGCACAGGCGCGTGCGGGCTTCCTCGGCCTGGGCCATGGCGAGCGGGGAATTGCGGGTGCCGAGTTTCAGGGCGCGTTGGGGTGGGGTGGTCATCGCGGCTTGTGCTAGCGAGCAAATTCTTACAGGGAAACCCGGGATGAGGCTTGTTCTCGGCATTGAATCTTCATGCGACGAAACCGCTGCGGCACTGGTGACCGAAAATCGCCGGATTGTTGCCCAGCGGATTGCCTCGCAGGACGAGGCGCATGCGCCTTATGGCGGGGTCGTGCCCGAAATCGCCGCCCGCGCGCACGCCGAGCGACTGGCTCCGTTGATCGCGGCGACTCTGGCCGATGCGGGCATCACGCTGGCGGATGTCGATGCCATCGCGGCGACCGCCGGCCCCGGCTTGATCGGCGGGGTCATGGTCGGGCTGGTCACGGCCAAGGCGCTGGCCATGGCGAGCGACAAGCCGCTGATCGCGGTGAATCATCTGGAAGGCCATGCGCTTTCGCCCCGGCTCGCCGATGCCACTTTGCAGTTTCCCTACCTGTTGCTGCTCGCCTCGGGCGGCCATTGTCAGGTGTTGCTGGTCGAAGGGGTCGGCAGCTATCGCCGTCTCGCGACGACAATCGACGATGCGCTGGGCGAGGCGTTTGATAAGACCGCCAAGATTCTCGGCCTCGGCTATCCGGGCGGCCCGGCGGTGGAGCGTCTGGCGGCTCTTGGCGATTCGAAAAAGGTGCCCCTGCCGCGGCCCCTGCTGGGCAGCGCCGAGCCGCATTTTTCCTTCGCCGGGCTCAAGAGCGCGGTGCTGCGGGCCAAGCAGGCCGGTGTTCACGCCGATGCCGATATCGCGGCGGCATTCCAGCAGGCGGCGATAGATTGCGTGATCGACCGGACCCGGCGGGCGCTCGCGGGCGCCGGGGAAGCGACTGCCTTGGTCGTTGCCGGCGGGGTCGCGGCCAATCTGGCGATGCGCGCGGCGCTGGAAGGTCTGGCGGGGCAGCACGGCCTGCGATTTGTCGCACCGCCGCTGCCGCTGTGCACGGACAATGCGGCGATGATCGCCTGGGCCGGGCAGGAGCGGCTTGCAAGCGGGGGTGAATTCGTGGCGGATGCACTCGATTTCGCGGCACGTCCGCGCTGGCCGCTGGACCCGGCGGCCGAACCGGTGCGCGGGGCGGGAGCGAAGGCATGAACCGGATCGGCGTGATCGGAGCGGGCGCCTGGGGCACGGCGCTGGCGCAAGTGCTGGCGAGCGACGGCAGCGAAGTGCTCTTATGGGCGCGGGAGCCGGAACTGGTCGCCGAGATCAACGCGGCCCGGACCAACGGCCTCTATCTTCCGGGTGCAAATCTGGCGAAATCGATCCGGGCGACGGGTGACCTCTCTGAACTCGCCGCGCTGCCGGCCTTGCTGGTGGTCACACCGGCGCAGCATGTGGCGCGGGTTCTGGCGGGGCTGCCCGCCGCGCCGCGCGATCTTGTGCTGTGCGCGAAGGGGATCGAGGCGGGAAGCGGGCGATTGATGGCCGAGGTGGCGCAGGAAGCCGCTCCGGGCGCCACGATTGCGGTCCTGTCGGGGCCGACTTTCGCGCATGAAGTCGCGGGAGGCCTGCCCACGGCGGTTACGCTCGCCTGCGGGGGCGGCGAGGCGCAGTGGCAGCGGCTTGCGCCGCTGATCTCGCGGCCAACCTTGCGGCCCTATTATTCCGAGGACGTGATCGGCGCCGAAATCGGCGGTGCGGTCAAGAACGTGCTGGCGATCGCCTGCGGCGTGGTCGAAGGCCTGAAGCTTGGGCAGAATGCGCGCGCGGCGCTGATCGCGCGCGGCTATGCCGAGATGCTGCGCTTCGGACTGGCGCGCGGAGCGCGGGCGGAAACGCTCGCCGGACTGTGCGGGCTGGGCGATCTTGTGCTGACTTGCACGTCCACCTCCAGCCGGAACTTTTCGCTCGGCAAGGCGCTGGGCGAGGGCATGAGCGCGGCCGAAGCGCTCGCCGGCAAGAACAGCGTGGCCGAAGGGGCGCATACCGCGCCGGTTCTGGCCGATCTGGCCGCGCGCGACGGGATCGCAATGCCGATCGTTGTCGCCGTCCGCCGCCTTCTCGCCGGAGAGGTGCCGGCCAAGGCGGTGGCGGCCGAATTGCTGGCGCGGCCGCTCAAGGCCGAAGGCACCTTCTCATGACAACGGCCCGGGGGCCAGCCGAAGAGCAGGACGATATCGCCGCGCTTGCCAAGGGCGGGCGGACCAATTTCTTCGGGTTCCTGTTGCGCCTGCTCGCGCGCATCCCGTTCCTGTTCATCGCCAGCCGCCTTTATGGCGCGAGCGCGATGGGGCGCTTCGCCTCGGCGCTCGTCATGGTCGAATTTGCCGGAATGATCGCCACGCTCGGGCAAAAGCGGGGCCTGGCCCAGCGTCTTTCCGAGGATGACCAGCATCCGGCCAATGTGGTGGCCGATGCGCTGCTGGTCAGCACGCTGTTTGCGGTGGTTGCTTCGGTGCTGATCTATCTGTTTCCGGCATCGATGTATCCCACCGGCAATTTTACGCAGGCCGACCGGCTGCTGGTGCTCGCGGTCTGGACGCTGGCGATGGGTGATCTGGCGCTGGCCGCGCTCGCCTATCGCTTTGATGTCGGGGCAACCGTCAGGGCGAGGGCGGTGGTTGAGCCCTGGGTGCTTTCGATCGCGGCGGGAGGGCTCTATTTCGTCTATCCCGAAGCCGGGCTGGCGCTCGCCTATCTTGCCTCGGTAGGTGCGGCGACGGCGGTCGCGCTGGTCGCGCTGGCCAAAGCCTATGGCCGGCCGCAGCAGTGGGTGCCCAGCCCTGTGCACTTGTGGCGGCTGGCGATGCGCAACCTGCCGCTCGCCGGTGCAGACGCAGTCGAGTGGGGGACGCGCAAGCTTGACGTCTTCATCCTGCGGTTCTTCGTCGGCGAGGCGCCGCTGGGGATTTACTTTTTCGCGCAGCAGTTCGCGTCGCTGCCGCAGAAGCTGAAAACCAGCTTCGAGCCGGTGCTCGGCCCGGTGATCACCCGCAACGTGATCGAGCGCAATTACAAGGCGATTGCCCGCCAGGTCTGCCAGGTCGGGTTCTGGATCACTGCGGCGCAAGCCGGCATCGCGTTGGCGCTGGCCATTCCCGGCACCGGACTGATGGGGCTTGGCGGCCCCGATTTCGTGCAGGGCACGGGCGCGCTGATCTTCCTGCTCGCCGCCGAAGTGGTTGCCGCCACTGCCGTCGTCAGCGAGGCGGCGCTGGTCTATCTCGCCCGCTATCAGAACCTGGTGATTTCACTCTTCACGATCGTCCTGCAAGCGGTGTTGACGCTGGTGGGGATCGAGCTGGTCACCATGCTGGGTTACGGCCAGGCGTGGCGGGTTGCCGCCGCCGCCGCTGCATTGATGCTGTCGCTGGCCATGGCTTCGCTGGTCAAGTCGATCCTGTTGCGGCGCATTCTGGGCGAGCGGCTCAACCCCTGGCGCTGGGCACTGGCCTGGGCGGCGCTGCCGGCAATCGGGGTCGGGCTTCTGGCCAAGTACCTCCTGCCCGAATGGGGGGAACTGGCCATCGGTATTCCGGGCGTCTTGATAGTTTATGGCTGGATCATCTGGCGCAAGGGGTTCGGACCGGAAGACCGGGTGCTGTTCCGCAAGGAAGTCGGCTGAGCGCCGATTGGGCGGACATTCGGGCGGACATTCGGGCGGAAACCCGGGCAGGCATCCGGGCGGGGAAACCCCGGACGGTATCCATCACAGCACATGCGTGTCATCTTCGCGCGCGGCCGGGTGCCGCTTGAGGCGCCGGACAGAACTTGCCAGTTTCCGCCGCAAGCGGGCCGGTGCAAGCATAATTCCGCGGGAGAGCGACGATGTACGACATGATGGCGGGGGTGAAGGTTATCGAGGTGGCCGAGCACACGTTTGTGCCCGTAGCGGCGATGATCCTGGGCGATTGGGGCGCCGACGTGATCAAGGTCGAGCGCAGCGGCGGCGATCCGTCGCGCAATCTCGGCATCCCGAATTCGTCAAAGGACGGCCGCTCGATCTTCTTCGAAGCGCCCAATCGCGGCAAACGCTCGATCGCGCTCGATCTGCGGACGGAAGAAGGGCGCGCGCTGCTCTACAAGATGGTCGAAACGGCTGACGTGTTCGTGACCAACTTGCGCCAGGATGCCCGGATCAAGCTGGGCATCGAGCCCGAGGACATCATGGGGGTCAATCCCCGGATCATCTATGCCCGTGGCACCGGCTATGGCCCGAAGGGCGACATGGCGCACGACGGCGGCTTCGATTTCCCCTCGATGTGGTGCCGTTCGAGCGCGGCCTACATGCAGACCGTGCCGGGGCGCGAGCCGGCCAAGCAGCCGGCCTCGGTCGGCGATCTGGGCGGCGGGGCGACTACGGCCGGGGCGATCGCCGCAGCCCTGTTCCGCCGCGAACGGACCGGCAAGGGCGCGATTGTCGATAACTCGCTGTACCTCTTCGGCATCTACATCATGTCGCAGATGATCACCGGGACCGGTCTTGGCCTGACGATGCAGCAGCCAAGGCCGCTGGAGGAGGACGTCAATCCGCTGGTCAGCATGTTCGAAACGAGCGACGGCCGCTGGCTCAGCATCTGTCTGCTGATGCCGCAGTGGTGGCCCGATTTCGCCACGCGGATCGGGCATCCGGAATGGATCGAAGACTCGCGTTTCGCAACGCCGCAAGCACGGATGGAGAACAGCCGGGCGCTGCGCGATCAACTGGTGGACATCTTCAGGTTGCACGACTTCGCCTGGTGGAAGCAGGAATTGAACAAGTTCGAGACCGTCTGGGCGCCGCTGCAGAGCCCGGCCGAAGTGGCGGCGGACCCGCAGGCGCTGGCGAACGGCTATATCCTGGAGGTCGAGACGAGCGAGGGCTGGACTTATCAGGGCGGTGCAACGCCGGCCCAGTTCGATGAGCAGCCGCTGGGCAAGACGCGCGCGGCGCCCGGCTATGGCGAACACAGCGACGCCGTGCTGGCGGAATACGGGTTCGGCGCGGACGAGATCGCGGCATTGCGCGCGCGCGGCGTAATTCAGTAGTCTGTACCAAGCGAACGGGTCCGCTCAATGCCGGATCATTGCTCGTGATTGCCGGTACGGTCAGGGAATCATCGTCGCGCCGCCGTTCACCCGGATGACCTGGCCGGTAACATAGCGGCCGGCATCTGACGCAAGATAGAGTGCGGCGTGAGCCACATCTTCAGGATAACCGGCAATAGGCAGCGGCGCCCGCTTGACCGACTGGGCAATGCGCGCCTCGCGCGCGGCGGCCGAAAGATCGGACGGCACCGTCATCTCGGTAACGATGAAGCCGGGCGCCACCGCGTTCACTCGCACCCCGGCTGGCCCCCCCTCGTTGGCGAGAACGCGGGTCAGCGCGTTCACGGCCGCTTTTGACATGGAATAGGCCGCCAGCTTGCGGTCGCCCTTGTCGGCCGCGATCGAAGAGATGTTGATGATCGAACCGCTTCCGCGCGGCTCCATCCGGCGGGCAGCGGCGGAGCAGCCCCAGAACACGGCGTCCTGGTTGATCGCGATCGTGCGGCGATAGGCCTCCTCGTTGCCCTCGCTGACGGCATTGGCGGAACCGATGCCGGCGCCGTTCACCCAGATATCGATCGGTCCGATCGTTTCGGCGAACGCGGCAAGGCGTTCGGCCGCATCCTTCGTGCCGAGTTCGGCGACGTGCGCGACGGCGGCGGCGCCGATTGCACGGGCGGTTTCGGCGAGTCCTTGGGCATTGCGGTCACTCAGCACGACCCGGGCGCCCACCGCGGCAAACATCTGCGCGATCCCCCGCCCGATCCCCGAGGCGGCGCCGGTGATGACCGCGATACGCCCATCCAGTCGCAAGGCACCGAGCGGGCGGGATGCGTCGAGCGGATAGTCCACGGGGGTCACCGGTTCTTGTATTCGGGTTTGCGCTTCTCGACCGCGGCGGCAACGGCTTCGTACTGATCTTCGGTGTCCTGCACGACAGCCTGCATCCCGGCCGCGATCTCGAGCGCGGCATGGAGATCGAGGCGCTGCGATTCGCGCAGCAGGCGCGTATTGAGGCGGACCGAATGGAGCGGGTGGCGCACGATCCGCGCGGCGATCTCGTTGGCCGTCTCCAGCAGTTTGTCATTCGCAACCCCGCGCGAGACGAGCCCCAGTTCGAGCGCCTGCCGCGCGTCGATGGTGTCTCCGGTCAGCGTCATTTCCGCAGCGACGGCCGGGCCGACGGCGCGGGTCAGGAACCACGCGCCGCCCGCCGCCGAGGTCAGCCCGAGCTTGATGAAGCTTTCGGCGAACTTGGCGTTTTCGCTGGCGATGCGCAGCGTGGCCATCATCGCGAAGTCCATCCCGGCGCCCATTGCAGCGCCGTTCACCGCGGCGATGATCGGCACTTCGCAATCGTAGAACGCCTTGGCGATCGACTGGACGCCGTTAAGGTACATGCGGCGGATTTCGGCGGCGTTGCCGGCAAAATGGCCGGACCGGGCATACATCGCCTTGATGTTTCCGCCCGCGCAGAACACGTCGCCCGCCGCAGTCAGGATGATGCAGCCGACCGACATGTCTGCATTGGCCTCGGCGCAGGCCGCGACCAGCGCGCGGGTCAAGGCTGGACTGAGCGCGTTGCGGGTCTTGGGGTCGTCGATCGTCAGTCTGACGACCGGACCGTTGCGCTCTACCCTCAGAACCGACTCGCTCATGTTGCTTCCTGCCTTCGCCTTGTTGTCGCTGCCGCGCACCGGAACCGCCGGGCGGGCTGATCCGGCTTGCATAGGGCAGCGCGGATGCGGCCGCGATAGCAGTGCCGCGTTTCAGCGCATATATGTTCGCCAGGTGCGTTGCCCGCTTGCGGAATCACAAAAACTGACATAGTGTCATTTTTGTCTTGACGAACACGCTAGGGATGGATGCCATGAAACTCGAAGACATGATTATGGTGAGCGTCGACGATCACATCGTCGAGCCTGCGAATATGTACAAGAACCACCTGCCGCCCGAATGGCAGGACAAGGCCCCGACGATGGGGGTTGATGACAACGGCGCCGATTACTGGGTGTTTGACGGCAAGCGCACGGGCGCAATCGGCCTCAACGCCGTCGTCGGGCGCCCCAGGGAAGAATACGGCTGCGAACCGGTCGCGTTCAACCAGATGCGCGCGGGCGTTTATGATATCGACGGCCGCATCGACGACATGAACGTCAACGGCATCATGTCATCGATCAACTTCCCGTCGGTCGTCGGCTTCGACGGGTACCGGTTCATGCAATATGACGACCGGAAGGTCGGCTTGCGCATGTTGCAGGCCTACAACGACTGGCACATCGACGAGTGGTGCGCGAAGTATCCGGGCCGCAACATCCCGGTCGGCCTCGTGCCCTACTGGATGCCGGAAGAGGCCGCCCGGGAAGTCGAGCGGATCGGCAAGAAGGGCGTCCGCACGATCACGATGTGCGACAATCCGACCTTCCACGGTCTGCCGGGCATTCACAACGAGATATACAAGCCGCTGTGGAAAGCGCTGGCCGATCAGAACATCGTGATCAGCAACCATATCGGCAGCGGCTCGCCCGCGCCGCACGCTTCGATGGAAACCCCGATCGAGGCGTGGATCACGACCATGCCGATGGCGATTTCGAATTCGGCGGCCGACTGGCTCCACCTGCAGGCGCTGCGTGACTATGATCTCAAGGTCTGCCTCTCCGAGGGCGGGATCGGCTGGATTCCCTACTTCCTCGAACGCGCGGACTTCGCCTTTGAGCACCACCATGCGTGGACCCACTCGGACTTCGGTGGGATGAAGCCGAGCGAACTGTTTCGCAAACACTTCATGACCTGCTTCATCGATGATGCTTTCGGCCTCCAGAACATCGACGCCATCGGCGAAGACATCATCTCCTACGAGTGCGACTATCCGCATTCCGATTGCCTGTGGCCCGAAGCGCCCGAGCGGCTCTACGAGACGGTGAAGCATCTGACGGATGCGCAGATCGACAAGATCAGCCATGCGAACGCCTTGCGCTTCTTCGACTATGACGCGATCGGCATTCTGGGCGGGCGTGACAAGTGCACTGTTGGCGCGCTGCGCGAGGCCGGCAAGGATGTCGACATCTCGACGCGTTCGTTTGGCGGACCGGCTCCGCTCGCTCCGGGCGAAAAGCCCCGACGGGTGACGTCCGGTGACATCATCGGCATGTTCGCCGGGGTGACCAAGGCTGACGGCGAACTCGAAACTGCCTGATCGATCCGGTCTGGCACACTGGCCGGTCCCGCTCAGGCGGGGCCGGCCGTGTTGCGTGTCGGTCAGGCGCCCGCTTCCGGCAAGTCGGGGATCTGGCGGTGATAGCCCGGGTGTTCGAGAATCAACGAGAGGACGTCCGCTTCCGCGCGCATCAGGTCGGCATTGGACAGGATGCGGTGATCGGCGGCGGCCATGACATGTGCCCGGGCCGCCATGCGATCGACCGCCGAGAAAATCACCACCGCGCGGGCGAGCGCTTGCGACGGGGTGATGCCGCCGGAAATGTGCAGCCGGTTTGTGATCGCGTCGATCACCGGCATCGAACAGGCGGTGCGCAGTTCGACAAAGCGCGGCTCGTCGTTGTCCGAGTAGTAGTTGCGCAAGGCGAAAATCGCCCGGTGGCGATCCCAGAAGTCGTAATAGGCCTGCACGAATTCGTACACGCCGTCGGTGTCGCCCGATGTTCCCGCGCGGTTGAAGGCGGCGACCGCAGGCTCGATGTCCTCGGCGGCTTCGGCGCACAGGATGAGCAGGGCTTCCTCGACATCGGCGAAGTAGAGATAGAACGTCTGCGAGGCGAGATCGGCCTCCCGCGCGATCTTGCTGGGGTTGAGCTTGGTCTGCGGCGCGCGTTCCAGCAGCGCGCGCGTGGCGGCGAGCAACCGCGTGCGGGTTTCAAGCCCCTTGCGGCCCAGCTTCTGCCCGGCCTTGTTCAGCACCGCGCCGGCTTCGGACCGGCCGGGCGAAGCGGCGGATTCACAGCGTTCCAGCTCGGGGAGCAATTTGGCCATCGCCTGACTTGCAGCCGCCGGGAGCGGTTCTGTCAACCTGTTCGGCGGTTTCGGCTTCTGACGGCCCCGCCACGCCATTGAGGTTCCTGATATCAGGAAGGCCCTCAGGCTGCTGCGGCTGCGGTCCGGCTTGCCGGTGTGGTGCAGCGTTCCGCCTCGAACTGGGCCAGATAGGCCGAGTAACCGTTCGGCTCGCGGCGGTTGCGAGGGTGATACCATGGCGCGAGGATGGCCAGCATCATGCCGGGCATCCCGCTCTTGGTGACTTTCTTGACCTCGGCGTCGCGCTGCTTCGATGCTTCGATCGCTTCGGGCGACAAGTTCTTGTGGTCGACTTCCGTGAGGACTTTGCCCGCCGCGATGGCAAATTTCGCGAGATGGACCAGCGCATAGAAATAGCCGTAGACGCGGTAGAAATAGCGGGACACCGGATCGAGCCCGGATAGTTCGTGGAACACATCGAAGCAGACCGAGCGATGCTCGAACTCTTCGGCAAGGTGCCACTTCCACATGTCAGCCGGTTCCTTGTCGGCCCCTTCGAGGAACGGCAGATAATCCTCGAAATAGTAGATGCAGGCGGTCGCGCTCATCGACTCGAAGCCTTCGCAGTAGGCCAGGTTGAAACGCAGCGAGCGCGTGTTGAGGAAGTTGTCAAAATCGGCAGCGAGCTTTTCCTCCAGCGGCTTCAGGGCCTCATAGCCCAGCGCGTGGATGCGGTTGTTGAAGGAAATGTGCTGCTTGCAGTGCTGCATCTCCTGCTTGATGAAGATGTCGAGATCCTGCTGGAGTTGTTCGGACGCGCCGCGCTGCTTCAGCAGCGGCTGGGCCTTGCGCATGACCTTGAGCAGGTAGGGTTCGATATGGGCCGGAATGAGCGAGGCGGCATTGCCGCGCTGGGAAAACTCGGCCGATGGCGCCCAATGCGCGCGGACCTTGCTGAAATCGAAACGGGGGAACCGCGCCTTCATCTTGCGCATCCTTTTGGAAGAGCGTCGCGCATCGGCACGCGAATCATGGGTAACATATATTCAAAGGTGCCTCAAATCGCAAGCTGCCCGTTGGGGCGGGCTGCGCAAGGACGTCACTGCTGTGCCTGGCGCGCGATGAGGCGGCCGATCTCGCCGACTTGGGCCTGGATTGCCGGAGTCGCATGAGCAGTGATGTATTCGGCATCGCGGTACATCAGCATGGTCGCCACTTGCGGGTCGCGCTCCAGCACCGCGCGCAGCACCTTGAGGCGGGAGGATCGCCGCACCTGCATCAGATCATCACGCCCGTTGAACAGGCCAAGCGGGAAGGCGATGCTGGCGAATTGGAACAGCACGCTCAGGAACAGGCCGAGCGCGCGGTTGCCACCGAGTTCGCAGAGCAGTTCGAGGATCTCGGTCTCTTCCCGGTGAAAGTCGGGCCAGTCCTGCGGCACGTGTTCCAGCGGAGCGAGCCGGGCGATCAGCGCCTCCACCCTGGCGCGGCCGGCGGCGTCGGCTTTGGCTGCAGCGAGGCGGACTGCCTCGATGGTCAGGGTCGTGGATGCGCAAAACAGATCGGCGAGCTGCAATTCGTCGGTCAGCATATAAGTGACCGCCGCGTTGATGACGGTCGATACATCGGGGCGGCGCGCATGAAACCCGCCGCCGACCCCGCGGCTGATCGCCAGCAACTGCTCGTGTTCGACCAGGCGGGCGGCTTGCCGGAACGTCGGGCGGCTGACGCCCAGGCGGGCTATCAGGTCTTTCTCCGAGCCCAGGAAAGAGCCTTCGGGGACCGAAAGCGACAGCGCCCGCAAGTGGCGCGCGGCCTTGCGGGTGCGCGGTTCGGTGGTTTCGGTGAGCTTCAACGCTGGTTCTCCGTCAGGCAGCATTGCTCCTGCCCCGACGCGCCACTTGATGCAAATGCGCAGTCTCCCAAGCGCTGCCGTGTCGTGCAGCATCGCAAGATCGCGAGCGTGATGGACCCGGACTTGCGCAACCGCGCGCGCCGCCGCACGGTTCGCGCGGAACGACAGGAATAGAAGGACGGCGAGCCGTGACCGAACCCGGTAAAACTTTGGACAGCGAATCCACCGGCAGCGAATATGAAGGCAGGATTGCGTTCGTTACCGGAGCCGGGCGCGGCTTCGGACAGGCATTCTCGCAGGCCTTGGCCGCGCGCGGCGCGCATGTGGTGATGGCCGATATCGATGGTGCCGCGGCCGCCGCGGCTGCGCAGGAGATCGTCGCAGGGGGCGGCGGCGCGAGCGCGCTCACCTGCGACGTGGCGGACGAAGCCAGCGTCGCCGCGGCAATGGCGGCGGTGCGGCGGGAACATGGCGGTCTCGACATCCTGATCAACAATGCCGGGCTCCATTCCGAAGCCTACAATATCCCGATGGCGCAGGCCGGCGTACCGATGCTGCGGCGGCTGTTCGATGTGAACGTGATGGGCGTGATCATCTGCACGCTCGCCGCCGTGCCGCTGATGGCAGGCCGGGCCGGGGCCTCGATCATCAACATCTCATCGACTGCGGCCTATCCGGTGCCGACCGCCTATGGCGTTTCGAAACTGGCCGTGCGCGGCCTGACCGCCGCGTTCGCGCGCGAATTCGGGGCGCAGGGGCTGCGCGTCAACGCAATCGCGCCGGGCCTGATGATGACGGACACGATCCGGGCCGAACTGAAGCCCGAAACGGTGGCCTATGTGCGGGCGCAGCAGGCGATCGATCGCGAAGGATTGCCCGGCGACGTGGTGGACGCGATGCTGTTCCTGACGTCAGCCGCCGCCTCGTTCGTGACCGGTGAGACACTGAAGGTCGGCGGCGGCTTCACGCTCGGGATCGGGTGACGCGGACATGCAGGAACAGATCGGCTTCATCGGCATCGGCGATCAGGGCGGGCCGATCGCGCGCCGGATCGCCGAGGGCGGCTACGACCTGACGCTGTGGGCGCGCCGGCCGGCGGCGCTGGATGCCTTTGCCGATACTGCGGCGCGGGCGGCGCCCACCATCGCGGCGCTCGGCGCGGCCTGCGATATCGTTGGCGTGTGTGTTTTTGCGGATGCGGACGTGGGCGGGGGGGGAGGCCCCCTTGTGGAGCCGAAGCGGGCGGGGCGCCTCAACCAGATCCAATTACACCCCCCCCCCCAATTTTGCCCCCCCCTTTCCCCCCCCCGC
>VMTF01000157.1 GCA_013791705.1 Sphingomonadales bacterium
GGCCAGTTCCGCTTCTGATCAGCTTGACGGATCGGGCCGACTCCAAGCGGGTCGGCCCGGCCTGAATACAAAACCGGTCCGCCCGGGAGCACGCTGCTCCCGGGCGGACTTTTTCATTCGGCCAGGATCGGCCCCAGCTCGTCAGCCCCAACTCGTCAGGCGGCGCAACTGCGGCGTTTTCTTGTGGAGGTGATCCTCCATCCGCCCGAGCAACAGGTCGAGCGCGTCGATCGCCTCGAACAGATAAGGCCCCTTGTTCAACATCACGCATTCGGCGCGCGCGGCGGCGGCGGCATCGGTGAGTTCACCGCGATTGGGCATGCCTTCCTTGACCATGTGCTCCAGAACCTGCGTGGCCCAGATCACCGGAACCTGCGCGGCTTCGGCAATCCACAGGATCTCCTCCTGCATCTCGGCCAGCCGTGCAAAGCCGATCTCGATCGCCAGATCACCGCGCGCAATCATGATCGCCACGGGTTGGCGGGCCCCCGCGCAGACGATGATTTCAGGCAGGTTACGGACCGCCTTCGCCGTCTCGATCTTCAGGATCAGCGTCAGTTCGGTCCAGTCGTCGGGTCGTAGCCTCGCCAGTTCTTCCTGCAGCAGCAGCACGTCTTGCGCGCTCTGGACGAAGGAAAATTCGATGCCGTCGGCATGTGCGGCAACAAACGCCAGATCCTCGCGGTCCTTGTCGGTCAGCGCCGGGATCAGCAGTTCGGTATCGGGAAGATTGATGCCCTTTTCCGGCTTCAGCTTGGCGCCATCCTCCTTGCAGCGCTGCACCGTCGCGATGACCATGACATCCTCAACCCCGTCGATGGTGGTGGCAATCTTGCCGTCGTCGATCACCAGCCGATGGCCGGGGCGCGCTGCGGCCAGCACGGCGGGAAGCGTGCATTCGAAGGTGAAGGCGACATCGGGCGGCACCGGCCGATCCACCCCGCCGGGGGCCACCATTGCCAGCCGGTCACCGGCGAACACGCGCTTCTGCTCGTGGTTCGTGCGGATCGTTCCGGTGCGGATCTTCGGCCCGGCGAGGTCCATGAAGATGCGGATGCGGCCACCAGACTCGGCATCGGCCGCGCGGGCATGTTCGATCATCTGCGCCCATTCCTGCGGACCGTCGTGCGCGCAGTTGATGCGGATCGCCTCCACCCCGCGTGTGGCGAGGCCCTGCATGAAGGCCCGGTCGGTTGCCGCCGCGAGCGGGCAGGTCACCAGCAGCGCAATCCGGCGCGCGTGCCGCCTCGCGCCGAACAGGCGCAGCGCCCGCGCCGCCAGCCGATGTTCTCCGGCAAAGAACGCCGCTTCGTCGGCGGGCGGCCGCGCGGCCTGCCCGCCCAGCGCGGCCCGCGCCGCACGCACGGCCTCCAGCGTGGGCAGAACCCGGCTTTCCAGCCGCCCCAGCGACGAGAGGCCCAGCGCCATCAACGACCGCTGCAAGACGCGCAGATCATGATTGCGCAGCGCGATATAGTCGGCGAGATTTTCCGCGCTGGGCCGGAATTCGGGCTGAATATCCCATTGCAGCCATTCATCGAGGAACTGCCGGGATTCAGCCGTGATCCGGCCAATCAGCGCATCGATTTCCGCCAGCAGGCCGACGGGATCAGGCATAGTGGATTCTCCGGCGCAAGGGTGTGCGCTGCGGTGCTAATCCGACTATGCGATGCTTATATGACAAGGCGCCGCGTGCAATCCCAAACCGGGCCGGTGCCCATCGCCAATTCCGAACCTTCGACGAAGCCGAAAAGACGATGGGGCATCCGATCAGTATTCGGCCGAGATCGTGAACTGGAACGTGCGCGGCGAGAGGGGGCGGAAGAAGCCATCCCCGGAAGTCTGGGCGAAGATATACGACAGGGTGTCCTTGTCGAACACGTTATCGAGGTTGAAGCGCGCCTTGACCGCCTTCAGCGGCCCCACATCGATGCCGTCGCCGATATCGACATAGGCGCTGAAGACGGTGAAGCCCGGCACGCTCGACCCCGGCGTGTTGGCGAACGTCGACCAGCGCGAACTGGTGTACTTGCCCGAAAAGTTGGCCACGAGCCAACTGGCCGGCTCGACCGTGACGCCGCCGTTGACGATCCACTTGGCGCTATCGGGGATGTACTTTCCGGCCGTCAGAACCGTGGTAGCACCGACGATATTGTCCAGGAACTTGGCGTGATTGTAAGTCGCGTTGAGGTTGAAGTAGGCAAGGCCGTTGAGGAACGCCGGCTTGTAGGTTGCGGTCAGCTCGGCGCCATAGGCGTCGACCCCCCCGACATTTGTGAAGAAGGGTTCGGTCGCGCTGAGGGAGCCTTGCAGGATCGTGGTGATGGACTGGATACGGTTGTCGAACTTGGTGTAGAATCCGGCCAGCGCGGCATAGAATTCGGGCTGGTTGGTGCGCACGCCGATCTCGACATTCTTTGACCGCTCGGGCGCCGGGGCCGGGACGACACCCGGGCCGCCGGCGAGCGTGACCGAGAAGATATCGTCCATGCCCTTGGGCAGCGCCATGTTCTCGGCATAGGAAGCGAAGAACTGCGTGCGATTATCCAGCTTGTAGAGGATGCCGACCAGCGGGAGGAACATGTCCTTGTAGGTCGCCCGGTTGCCTTGCGGCCCATAACCCGGCACCGGCGTGCCGCCGACCACGCGATAATAGTCCGCGAAGTCGCGATAGCCGTTGAGCTGGTAATCGACGTTGAGCGCCTTGATCCCGGCCGTCAGGTGCAGCCTGTCGTCCATCAGCTTCAGCGTGTCCTTGATGAACAACTGCGTAGTATCGCGCTTCGACCGATAGTCGCGGCGCAAGTAGACGACCTCGCTGGCCACCGGCGCGCTGGCGGGGGATCCATCGGTAGTGTTCAGGCGCAACTGCGTACGGTGGTACTTGTCCACTTCGGCCCACATCCCGGCCTCGATGGTGTTCGCGCCCATTTCCCAGTGCAGTTTGGTGGTCAGGCCATAGCGATCGCCGCCGACGCCGGACTTGCCATATTGGGTGCCGGCCGGAGCGACGACCGGGAGGCCGATCGCGGCCTGCGGAGTGTAGCGGCCGAGGCTGTTGGAATAGCTGTCCGGCGAAACGCCATAACCGTCCTTGTCTTCCCAGTAGAGCGTCGTCTCGAATGAAACGCCGTCGCTGATGCCAAGGTGGACGGTGCCGCCATAGAGCTTGTCGTTGCGCACGTTGATCGCGAGCGGCGCAGTGTAGGTATAGTTGGAGTTCGAGTAGGGAACGCCCGCGACCGTCGGCGCGAAGCCCGCAGCGGTGTTGGGCGGCACGGCGATATAGCCGCGAAAGCGCCCGGTCATCCCGCCAAGATCGGGTGTGGCGGACAAGTACTGCCCACGCGACAAGGTCGGGGAATCGTAATCGAAGAAGTCGTTTGAAACGAACTTGAACCGCGCCCAGCTATCGCCGCCAAGATCGGCCACGATTTGCGCCTCCCAATGCTCGCGGTCGACCGTGCCGGCGCCGCGCCACAAGTCGCTGTTGAGCTTCGTGCGGCTGACATAGCCCTTGAACGGGCCGATCCGGCCGGTCGAAAGGCGGATGAAGGTGCGCTTCAGGGCGTTGTCGCCAAAGCTTTGCGAAACGAACAGGCCGAGGTCTTCCTGCGGGGCGATCGAATTGTACTGCACGACCGGGCCGAGTGAGGAATAGCTTGGCAGCGAAACATCGCCGGCGCCCACCGACGCCTCGACCGAAGCGAGATTTTCGTTGTCGACATAGCGGAACACCGGGCTGCCGCCGAAAGCATCGCTGCGTCCGGTCGGAATTCCGTCGATCACGAAGCCAATCTGATCGAGGTTGAAGGCGCGGGTCTGCACGCTGTTGCCGAACTCGTAGAGCCCGAGCGCACCATCGGTCTGGACGTTGAAGCCCGGCAGGGTCTCCAGCATCTTCAGCCCGGAAACGCCCGCCGGGGCCGAGAGCAGGGCCTCACGCGTGACGGCGACGGTGTTGGTAACCTTGTCCTCGCCGATCGTTGTTGCAGCGGCCGAGACGCGGCGGCCGCTCACGATGATGGTCGGCTGCTCGTCAACGCCCTCGTCGGCAGGCGCTTGCTGCGCCTGAGCCGGACTGGCGAGCGCGATCAACGAGGTTGCCAGCAGACTGGCGCCATGGCGAAGTGAGGCGTGGCGGTGGTTCATCAAGGTCTCCCTGTTGTGTGGCCGCCGGCAGTGGCTCCGGCGACAAACGGCAGGCCTTTCAAACAACGGCGGGCAAATGCCCCCTCGGTGCCGTCCCTCTCCCCGATTACGCGTGTTGCCCGATGGTCTGATCAAGCCGGCGTTGCGCGCACCGACATTTTTGCCAAGCAATTGCGAACACGCGGATTTCTAGGCTGAACTCCCCGGCGACAAATACGCAGTTCGGCGTAACGCCCGGCCCGGCACGGACGTTCGCCCTGCTCGCGCAGGGCGCCGGCGCGGACGCGGGGCGGGCATTAGAGTTAGACATCTGGGTAACTACTTCTTGCAAATTGCCGCCGAATTGA
>VMTF01000144.1 GCA_013791705.1 Sphingomonadales bacterium
CCCGGGGCGCCCCCCGCCACCTGGCCCCGCGGGGGCGGCCCCGCCGGGGCCCGGGTTTGGGGGGCCGGCTGGGTGGGGCTTTTGGGGGGGGGGGGGGGGGCCCCCCCCCCCCCCTGCAATTTATCGGCGCTCCCCGATCATTCTGGACAACACTCTGCCCATGCCGCAGATTGGCCCTGACGAGCTGCCAAGGGGACGGTTATGGACTATATCCGCGTCGCAAGCGTAAACGATGTCGCAGTTGGGCAGATTTTACCCATAGAAGCCAAGGGCTTGAAGCTCCTCCTCACCAATGTGGCGGGGCAATACTATGCCGCGCAGCGCAAGTGCCCGCACATGGGTTTCAACTTGTGCCGGGGCAAACTCGATGGCCCTGCGGTCGTTTGCCCGCTGCACAAGGCCAAGTTCGATCTCGCGACCGGCGCGATCGAGCGTGATCCGAAGCTGCTGTTCATCAACATGAAGGCCAAGAGCGATCTGACCGTCTATCCGGTCAAGCTGGAAGGCGATGCGATTCTGGTCGGGGTCTGACCGGTCCATTCCGGCGGCGGGCCGCCCCGCGCGGAACGGTCCTACAGTCCAGCCTTGATCAGCCAGTCATGGAACAGCCGCACGGGCCGTGAATCGAGCGCGCGCGGGCGGCACACGAACCAGTAGGAATAGGGGCTTTCAACCTCGAAGTCGTAAAGCCGCGCCAGCCGGTCGTCGCCCGAGCGGCGGTAGTGGTCGTCATGCATGATCGCGATGCCCAGCCCGTTGGCGGCGGCTTCCAGCAGCAACTGCCCGGAATCGTACTGATCGACCGCCACCGGCGTGAATTCGCCCACCCCGGTCGCCTTTTTCCATGCGGTGAAGCTGTCCGGCAGGTCGTGATGGATCAGGAAGGTCTGCTTCGCGAGCTTGGCCAGATCCGGCTTGTCGCCCAGTTCCTCGGCAACCTCGCGCGAGGTGATCGCATAGACGCGGTTATGATCCAGCCGCAGCGAATAGAGCGCGGGATCGGGCTGCTCCTTGAGGATGATCGCCGCGTCGAGCGTGTCGCCCACCCGCGCTTCCTGATTCGGGCTGGTGTCGATGTCGATATGCAGGCGCGGGTGGAGCTTGCGCAGCTCGGCCAGCCGGGGAAACAGCCGCTGGCCGCCGAACAGCGATGGCACGCCAAGGTGGAGCCGCAGCACCTGCCCGGTATCGACCTGGCTCTCGACCGCCTCGGCCAGTTCTTCCAGCTTCGGGCTCACCGCGTCGTAGAAGGCCTGGCCGTCGTCGGTCAGCTTCATCGCCTGGTGCTGGCGCTGGAACAGCTTCTTGCCGGTGAAATCCTCCAGCGCCTGCACGCGGCGCGACAGCGCCGACGGGCTGAGGCCCAGGTCGCTCGCGGCGGATTTGGCCGAGCCGAGTCGGACGACCCGGACAAAGGCTTCAAGCGCGCGAAGAGGCGGCAGGCGGCGCATTGGCAGTCGGCGTCTCTCTATAAGCCTGAAAAATCAGGGATGCGGCGAATCGGACTCGGCCGGCGGGTGGAGTCGCAGCCGGGTAACATGCCGTTCGTTACCCGCTGTGACTTCAAGTTTCCAGCCGCTGTCGTGTTCAAGGATCGCCCCGACCGGTGGAACCTGGCCGGCCAGCAGGAACGCCAGGCCGCCGAGCGTGTCGACATCCTCTTCCACTTCAGCGAGGCGCGGATCGACCTTTTCGCCCACATCCTCCAGTTCGACCCGGGCGTCGGCATCCCACATTCCGCCGTCCAGCGGCACGATCAGCTCGGTCGGGGCATCGTCATGCTCGTCCTCGATTTCGCCGACGATTTCCTCCACCAGATCCTCGATCGTGATGATCCCGTCGGTTCCGGAATATTCGTCGATCACGACCGCCAGGTGGACCCGGCTCGCCCGCATGTCGGCCAGCACGTCGAGCGCGCCGCGCGCCAGCGGCACGAACAGCGGCTGGCGCATCAGCACGGTCCAGTCGCGCGGCGGGGCCTTGCCGGTGGCGAGGAACGGAAAGACATCCTTGAGATGCATCATCCCCAGAATCTCGTCGAGCGTCTCGCGATAGACCGGCATCCGGCTGTGGCCATGCTCGGCGAACATCGCGACCAGTTCTTCCCAGGTGGCCGAAGCCGCCACGGCGATGATCTCGCCGCGCGGAATCGCCACATCGTCGGCATCGTTTTCGCTGAAATGGAGCAGGTTGCGGAGCATTTGCCGTTCGAGCGGCGTAAGATCGTTGGCCGGGCCATGGCCCGGGCTGTCCTCGTGCTCGTCGATCGCTTCCTCGATCTGGGCGCGCAGGCTCTGGTCGCTGTCACGATCGAAGAGTCGCCTCAGGCTCTTCCATAAGCTGCGTCTGCTACTGTCTCCGTCTCCGTTGCCGGAGTCACCAGTGCGGCCCCCGCTGCCGCCAATCTCGGCCATTTCCTTCGCTCAGCTCCCTTTGGCCCGGATCACTGATCCGGCGCACCTTCCGCATATGGGTCCGCGATGCCCATGCGCGCAAGCGCCTTTATTTCCAGCGCCTCCATCGCCGCCGCGTCGGCGGGCGAAAGCTCGTGATCGTGCCCGGCCAGGTGAAGCAGGCCATGGACGATCAGATGGGCGGCATGATCGCTCAGCGCCACGCCCTTTTCGGCCGCTTCGCGCGCGCAGGTCTCGCAGGCCAGCGCCAGATCGCCGAGCAGTTCGGGCGCGCCGGTCCGGGGCAGGGCGATCAGCGCGGCCCGCGCGATCATCGGGAACGACAGCACGTTGGTCGGCCGGTCCTTCGCCCGCCACTCGCGATTGAGCTGGTGAACCTCGGCGTCGCCGGTGAACAGCAGGCTTGCGGACAGGCGCGGATTGTCCAGTTCCGGCGCAACCGCCATCGCCGCTTCGGCCGCGGCTTCGGCCAGATCGGCCCAGTCGGTCTCGACCGGCCAGGGCGCTTCGATATCGATTTCGAGTGCGAGCATGGTACCGGGATTAGGTCAGCGCGGGGGCTTCGACAAGCGCGGGTTGCGCCGGCCGAA
>VMTF01000127.1 GCA_013791705.1 Sphingomonadales bacterium
CCCCCCCGCTATAACCCCCGGGCGCGTGCGCGCTACAACACGCGCCCCCGGGACCGTGACCCCCCCAACTCACCCCGGCGGGGGGGGGCAGGCCGCCGGGCGGGCCCCACTCATTTCCTGCCCATTTCCCGCGCCACGCTGACGAACTCCGCCACGCTCAGCGTCTCGGCCCGGCGCTGCTCGTCGATCCCCAGCGCGGCCAGTGCGTCCAGCGCGCCGGGCAGCCCCTTCAGGCTCTGGCGCAGCATCTTGCGGCGCTGGCCGAAGGCGGTTTCGGTCAGGCGTTCGAGCTTGCGCATCGAAACGCCTGCGGGCGCCACGCCGGGCACCACGTGGATGATCGCCGACATCACCTTGGGCGGCGGGGTGAACGCGCTGCGGTGGACTTTCATCGCCAGCTTGGGCGTGCTGCGCCACTGCGCGAGCACGGCGAGCCGCCCATAAGACGAGCTGCCCGGCTCGGCGACGACCCGCTGCGCCACTTCCTGCTGGAACATCAGCGTCAGCGACGACCATTGGGGCGGCCATTGCTCGCCCGCCAGCCAGCCGGTGAACAGCGCGGTGCCGACATTGTAGGGCAGGTTGGCGACGATCGCGTAAGGCTCGGTGAACAGCAGCGCCGGATCGAACTTCAGCGCGTCGCCCTCGATCACGGTGAGCTGGCCGGGAAAGGCTTCGGCCAGCTCGGCCAGCGCCGGCAGGCAGCGCCGGTCCATCTCGATCGCGGTGACGCGGGCGCCGGCGCGCAGCAGCGCGCGGGTCAGGCCGCCGGGGCCGGGGCCGATTTCCAGCACCGCCTTGTCGCGCAGATTGCCCGGAATCGCCGCGATCCGGGTGAGCAACTGTTCGTCGAACAGGAAATTCTGCCCGAGCGCCTTGGTCGCCTGCAACCCGTGGCGCGCGATGACCTCGCGCAAGGGCGGCAGGTAGGGATCGCTCACGATGCTGCCCGCCGCGCCGCGCGCTCAGCCAAACGCCGCGCCGCGCATTCGCCCGCCATCCGCAGCGCGGCGATGGTCGCGCCGGGATGGGCCAGGCCCTTGCCGGCGATGGCGAACGCGGTGCCGTGGTCGGGCGAGGTGCGGATGATCGGCAGCCCGAGCGTGACGTTCACCCCGGCATCGAAATCGAGCGCCTTGATCGGGATCAGCGCCTGATCGTGATACATGCACAGCGCCACGTCGAAGCTTTCGCGGGCATGAGGCGCAAACAGCGCGTCGGCCGGGTGAGGGCCGGTCGCGGCAATTCCGGCGGCGCGCAGCGCGGCAATGGCCGGGGCGACCACGCGCTGGTCTTCGCTGCCGAAGCGGCCGTCCTCGCCGGCATGGGGATTGAGCGCGGCCACCGCGATGCGCGCGGCGGGCAGGCCGAAATCCTGCGCCAGCGCCGCCGCGATAATCCGCGCGCGCCGTTCGATCAGCTCTTGCGTGACCAGGCCGGGAACGTCGGCCAGCGCGACGTGAACCGTAAGCGGCACGGTGCGCAAACTTGGCCCAGCCAGCATCATCACCGCGTCTTCGGGGGCAATGCCGCAGGCCGCCGCGACGAATTCGGTCTGGCCGGGATGGACGAAGCCGATTTCGGCGAGCCGGCTCTTGGCGACAGGTCCGGTCACCACGCCCGCCGCCGCACCGGACGTGGCCAGCGCGGCGGCGCGGGTCAGCGATGCGAGGGCGAACTCCGCCCCGGCGCGGTCCGGCTCACCCGGACGATAAGCGCAGTCCTCGTCCCCCAGCACCGGCAGCGCGGTGGCGAATGTGGCGGCGGCTTCGGCCGGATCGGCAATCCGTTGCACAGTAATGGCCAGCCCGCGCCGGGCGGCGGCCTGCTGCAGCAAATCGGCCCCGCCCACCGCGAAGAACGGCGCCGGAAACGCCGCCGACCCATGCTCGCCGCGCGCCGCCCAGGCGGCCGCCAGCAATTCCGGCCCGACCCCGGCCGGGTCGCCCAGCGAAACGGCGAGCGGCCCGGTCATGGGCGTCAGTTGTAGTCGATGATCGCGTCGCGGCGAAGATCGCGCAGATAAGCCTGGGCGCGCTTGTTCACCCGATCATCCTCGATCTGCGACATCATCTGGTCGAAGCTCGGTCCGCTTGCAATGGGGGGATCGTCGCGGCCGCAGACCATCAGCACGCGCACGCCGTCCTTGATCGAGCCGAACGGCGGCGAAGTTTCGCCCAGCGAGAGCGCGAGGATCGCTTCCTGCAGCGGTCCCGGCAGATCGCGCGCGCGAACCTGATCGTTGGCCACCACCGATGCGCCGACGCTGGCCGCAACGGCATCGACCGCGCCGCACCCACGGGCGCCCTTCATCGCGTTGGCGAACACGCCGGCGCGCTTGGTCGCTTCGGCCTCGGTGATCCCCTTGGGGAAGTCGATCGAAACCTGCTTGAGGCTTAGCACCGCGTCGCGCGGGTCGGCGGTCAGCACCTGGCGCTTGTCGATCAGGTAGAGGATCGAGAAGCCGCCCGTGGTCGCGACCGGGCCGACCAGTTGCCCGGTCGAGAGGCTCGATGCGGCGCCGGCCAGCTCGGTCGGCAACTGGGCCAGCCGGATCCAGCCGAGATCGCCGCCCACCGCCGCGGTCGAGGCCTGCGAATACTGGCGCGCATAGGCGACGAAGCTGCCGCCCTGCTGGAGCTGCTCCATGATCTTCTTGGCATTTTCGGAAACGGCGGCACGGTTTTCAGCCGTGGCAGCCAGGAAAATCTCGCCGAGCCGGTATTCCTCGGTGCCCTTGGCGGCTTTCAGGCGGTCCATCATCTCGTGGACTTCGCTGTCCGAGACGTTGATGAACGGCTGGACATTGCGGCGCAGCACCCGCTGCCAGGCGAGTTCGCCGCGAATCTGCCGCTTCAGCGAGGCGGGCGACGAACCGATCTTCGTCAGATAGGCATCCATCGCCCTGGGGTCCTGGCGGAAGTTCTGCTGGGCGACGCGGTTGTACGTCTCCTCGATCTCGGCATCCTCGATTTTCAGATCCTGCGCCCTGGCTTCCTGGATTTCGAGCGTCTCGTCGATCAGGTTGCGCAGCACCTGCAGGCGCAGCCGCTGCAGTTCCTCGTCGCTCACCTTGCCCTCGTTGGCGGCGAGGATCAGCGCGACGCGCTGGTCGACGTCGGTGCCGGTGATGATGTCGCCATTGACCTTGGCGGTGGCGCGGCGGTGGTTGGGATCGTTCTTGCCGAAAATCTGCACATCGTCCGGAATCGCGATGGCGCCCTGGGCGGAATCCTGCGCCTGCGCCACGGTGCCGATGCTGCCAACGGTCGCTGCGGCCATGCCGAAAGCCAGAATGAACCGGGGCATGGTCCGCCCCGTCATGGTCTTGCGTGAGAAGATCTTCACCGTGTCATCATTCCTGTCTGCGGTCAGTCCGGACCGGAAGTCCGGTTCGGGGCCGGACCGCCAGCAACTTGCCCTGCTTCAACTTACGCGCCGATTGGGGTCCGCCGGCTTAACCGGGCCTGAGTAGGCGCACCCGGCCGTCGGCAGGCGATAGCCTGTTTGATCCGAGGTTCAAACAGTAAGTCGCTGCATTTTTGCGCGGGCAATGTCGCCGCCGGGCCCGTTCAGCGGATGCCCAGATTTCGCAGCGCGATATAGATCTGATAGGTATTGCCCTTGGCGGCATCGCCGGTCGCGATATAGTCGCGCCGCCAGGTCAGGGCGACTTCGATGCAGTCGTCCTTGTAGGCGAGACCGGCGCGGGTGCGCAGCGGCTGGAAACCGTCCGACGGGTTCAGCGGGTCGAGCTGGGCTCCGGTCTGGGTGTTGGTCAGATTGATCACGCCCGAGCCGAACACCGACCAGCGCCGCGCGAAGGCGATGCGGGCGGCCACGCGCAGTTCCTCGCGGTCCTGCAAATCCTCGACCGTCGTGATGTTGCGGTTGAGCTTGAGGTAGCCGACTTCGAGATAGGTCCGCTCGTTGCCCAGCGTCGCGTCGAATTCGTTGCGGCGGATGGCCACATTGCTCTTGTCGAGCCGGAAGCGGTGCGTGAGCTTGACGATGTCGCGGAAGCTCACTTCGGTGCGGCCGACGATGTCGGACGTGCGGCTGGCGAGGCCGGTGCCGACCGGCACGATCGCGCTCCGGTCGCCGAACCGGTAGGATTGCCCGATCGTGGACTTCACTTGCCAGCCGGGGCGCTGCCACTGCCAGTCCACCCCGTAGGTTATGCGCACGCCGCCTTCCACGCGGTCATAGCCCGGGAAGCGGTTGAGCGCGAAGAGGTTGGAATCCTCAAGGTCGATCGCGCGGGCGTCCTCGTTCGGCACCGCCAGGTTGCGGATCGCCGGGCTGGCGACGAGCTGGACGCGCGGGGAGAGCACTTGCGTGCCGCCGAACAGACTGCCGACCAGCGGCCACTGCACATCGACTGCGCCGATCCCCAGCGCGCGGCCCTGCCAGCCCGGCAGGCCCTGATACAGCGCGGTGGCGGTGAGGTCGTTTTGCGCGGAATGATAGATGTCGCCGCGCGCCAGGGCGGAGAAGGTGACTTGCTGGCCCCACGGGGTGATCCGCGCCAGATCCCAGCGCGCGCCGGCAAAGGCGCGCTGCGTGTCCTGCCCGGCGCTGCGGGTGATCGCGAGCGTATTGAGCTGAAGTTCGATCTTGCCGCCCAGCACCGGTTCGGGCAGCCGCCGCCGCCAGTCGAGCACCGGCAGCGCCACCGGCACCAGTCCTTGCCGGTCGCCCACGCGCATCGTCTGCGTGGCCCAGCCGGCCAGCGAGAAGTAGCTCTGGTCGCCGATCCGTTCGAGGTTGAACGTCGAGCGCAGGCGGTCGTCGAGGCTGATGTCATAGCGGCGCAGGAAGGTGCGGTCGCTCGCGACGCGGACCGATCCCGACAGGCTCCACTCGGGCGAATACTGGTAGCGGCCGTTGGCATAGAGATAGCCGCGGAACTGCGTTTCGGGCTGGGCCGCGCCGGGGGCCGGGGTGCCGCTGACCGAAATCAGGCTGCTGCGGGTGGCATAGCCGGTGATCTGGAACGCGCCGCTGTCGGCCAGCGCGCGATATTTGGCCGAAACCATCGGCGCGGCCTTGGTAAAGACATAGCCGGTGACCGCGATGTCCTTGTTGGGGCCAAGCCGCTGATACCACGTCTCGCTGAACTGCACGCCGTTGGAGGCGGTGAACTGCAGGTCGGGGATCAGCAGTCCGTTGATCGGCCGCCCGTCGGTCGCGATGGTCAGCCCCGGCAGCGGCATCAGCGTAATGCCGAACACCCTGAGCCGCGCGCCCTTGAAGTGGATCGACTTGCGCTCCGGATCGTAGATCACCCGCGCGGCATTGACCCGCCAGGTCGGCTCCCTCGGGCAGCCGCTGTCGTCCTCGACCGAACAGCCGGTGTAGGAGGCACGCGTCAGGATGATCCTGCCGTCGGCCTCGCGCTGCCCGGTCATCGCGGCGAGCCGGCCGCCTTCGCGCAGCGCGAGGAGCATGTTCTCCATCGCGCCGGCCTTGAGCTGGTCGGTCAGTTCCAGCTTTTCGGTGAACAACTGGTTGCCGTCCGCATCCACCAGGCGGATGTTGCCGGCGGCGACGATCTCGCCGGTCTTGCGGTTCCAGGTGACGTTGTCGGCGCGGACCGACTGGCCATCGCGGCGCAGCACCACGTTGCCCTGGGCGGAGGCGACTTCATTGTCGTAGGCATACGTCACCTCGTCTGCCTCGCAGCCGATCGGTTCGCTCTGCGGTGCGGGCGGAGCCTCGCCGTCCGCCGGAACGGGGGCCGGTTCGGCGGCGGGGGGCGGGGCTGCGGCCGCGTCCTGCGCCCGTGCCGGGCTCAGCGCCGCCAGCGCAAACGCTGCCGCCAACGCGATCCAGCGAGAATCCGTCCAGCGGCAATAACGGGTTCCGGCGGCCGGATCGGCGCTCTGCGGGACGGGCGGCATGGGTTGCCTATCGCATTGCCCGCGCTTAACTGCAATCGCACGCGAGGCGGAAATTCCACGTTTCGCCCCGGGCCGCAAACGCGTAACCGGCCTGAATGCATAACCGGCCTGAACCTGGTCCGATTGTCGCTGGAGCTTCCATGAAAATAACCTTTGCCGCCGCCGTTCCCGCCCCTGCGAAGCTGATCGCGCGCATCGTCGATCAGGATGCCCTGCCCGCCGGGCTGGAGCCGCTGCTGGTCGAAGCCGCGCAGACCTCGCGCTTTGCCGGCAAGGCCGGGCAGGTCTTCGAAAGCTTCCTCACGCGCGGCGGCACCGTGCTGCGCGTCGCGCTGGCCGGGGCCGGCAAGCCGGGCGACAAGGATCGCATGGCCGCGCTCGAAAAGGCCGGGGCCGGGCTGACCGCCAAATATCTCACTTCGGGCGAGACCGTGCTGGTGCTCGATTTCACCGGCTCGTCGCTCGGCGCGGCGGAAGCGGCCGCCGTGCTGCTCGGCGCGCGGCTGCGCGGCTGGCGCCTCGATACCTATCGCACCAGGCTCAAGGACGAACAGAAGCCGACGCTGGCCGAGATCGTCGCGGTTGCCGCGCCCGAGGGCACCGAGGCCGCCTGGACGACCGAATCCGCGATTGCCGAAGGCGTGGAGTTCACCCGCGAACTGGTCACCGAACCTGCCAACGTGATCTACCCGGAAAGCTTCGTCTCGCGCTGCCAGGCCCGCTATGCGGGCACCGGGCTCGACGTGCGCGTGCTCGGCGCGGACGAGATGTCGGCGCTCGGCATGGGCGCGCTGCTCGGCGTTTCGCAAGGGTCGGCCCGCCCCCCGCGGATTCTGGCAATCGTCTGGAACGGCGGCGAAAAGGACGCCCGGCCGACCGCGTTCGTCGGCAAGGGCGTGACGTTCGACAGCGGCGGCATCTCGATCAAGCCGGCCGCCGGCATGGAAGACATGAAGTGGGACATGGGCGGCGCGGGCGCGGTCGCGGGCACGATGCTGGCGCTCGCGCGCCGCAAGGCGAAGGCCAACGTGGTCGGCGTCTGCGGGCTGGTCGAAAACATGCCCGATGGCGCCGCGCAGCGTCCGGGCGATGTCGTCACCACGATGTCGGGCCAGACGGTCGAGGTGATCAACACCGACGCCGAAGGCCGCCTCGTGCTGTGCGACACGCTGACCTGGGTGCAGCAGGAATTCAAGCCCGCCGTGATCGTCGATCTCGCCACGCTCACCGGCGCGATCATCGTCTCGCTCGGCCACGAGCACGCGGGCCTGTTCTCGAACAACGATGCGCTGGCGGCCGAACTCACCGCGGCCGGCAGCGCCACCGGCGACAAGCTGTGGCGCTTCCCGCTCGGGCCGGCCTACGACAAGATGATCGACAGCCCGATCGCCGACATGAAGAACGTCGGCTCGCGCTATGGCGGCTCGATCACTGCGGCGCAGTTCATCCAGCGCTACATCGATAACGGTACGCGCTGGGCGCACCTCGATATCGCCGGCACGGTCTGGACCGACAAGCCGGGGCCGACCTGGGACAAGGGCGCTAGCGGCTTCGGCGTGCGCCTGCTCGATCGCTACGTGCGCGACCAGCTCGAGGCCTGATGCGGGTCGATTTCTACCAGTTGAGCCGCGATCCGGCCGAAGCGGTCGTGGCGCTGCTCGCCGGCAAGACGCTGGAGGCGGGCGAGCGGCTGCTGGTGGTGGCGGATGATTCCGCGCGGCTGGGCAAGATCAGCGAAGCCTTGTGGAGCGCCCGGCCCGAGGAGAGCTTCCTCGCCAATGGCCGGGCGGGCACCGCCGACGACGCGCGCCAGCCGATCCTCCTGTCCGACCGGGTCGAGCCGGCCAACGGCGCGCAGTTTCTGCTGCTGGCGGACGGGCTGTGGCGCGAGGAGGCTGCCGCGCCGGGCGCGTTCGAGCGGGTGTTTCTGGTGTTCGATGCCGGCACGCTCGAAGGCGCGCGCGCCTGCTGGCGCAAGCTGGGCACGCACGACGGGCTGGAGCGCAATTTCTGGAAGCAGGAAGACGGCCGCTGGATCAGGGCCGCCTAGGCGTTGCGCCCGGTTTCGCTCCACCTTGCCCCGGCTGCGCACCGCCTTGCAGCGCAGCAAATTCCCCGCTAGGGGCGCGCGACCCGTTTCAAAACACAATTACAGTTCGCAAGGAAATTGCCATGGCGGTTACCCGCACCTTTTCGATCATCAAGCCCGACGCCACGCGTCGCAACCTGACCGGCGCGGTCACCAGGATGCTGGAAGAGGCCGGGCTGCGCGTGGTCGCCAGCAAGCGCATCCACATGAGCCGCGAACAGGCCGAAGGCTTCTACGCGGTCCACAAGGAACGTCCGTTCTTCGGTGAACTGGTCTCGTTCATGATCTCCGGCCCGGTTGTCGTCCAGGTGCTCGAAGGCGAAGACGCGGTGAAGCGCAACCGCGACGTGATGGGCGCGACCAACCCCAAGGACGCCGCCGAAGGCACGATCCGCAAGGCTTTCGCGGAGAGCATCGAGGCCAACTCGGTCCACGGCTCGGACAGCGAAGAAAACGCCGCGATCGAAATCGCGTTCTTCTTCAAGCCGGAAGAAATCGTCGGCTGACCGGCACTGGCCGGATCAGTGTTGAAGGGGCCGCCGGAGTGCTCCGGCGGGCCGTTTTGTCATACCGCCAAGATTGCGCGAGCCACGCTTTGCCCGTATCTTGCCGGGTAAAGGAGAGGTTCGGATGCAAGGTATGGGTGAAACGGGCGAAGCCTGCCCGTTCGAATTCAATTTCGATCCCGCCAGCTTCAAGGTCGGCGATTTGGTGAGCTACCGCGTCACCGGCAACCTCGCGGATTTCCCGTTCGTCGGAACGCTGGTCGAGGTTCACGAAACCCATGTGATCATCGCCGCCGATCCGACCAAGCCCGATGACCGCTACCGGGGCACCCGCGAAAGCCGGCCGCTGGTGGACGAGAGCGAAATCGGCTGAAATCCGGCGGGGTGCGCGGGGGCTTCGACAGGCTCAGCGTGAGCGGGGGTCGGGCCTGAGCAGGTGTCGGGCCTGAGCAGGTGTCAGGATCGATGTGGCATCTGCCCATGGAAACCAGACAACACCCGCTCAGGCTGAGCCTGTCGAAGCCCCCGCGCCAACGCCAGCCCCGCTCAGAACCCGTCCGCAGCATCCGGCAGGGCGGTCAGCTTCCTGGGCGCAATGCTGCGCCAGCTCCGCGCCAGCCAGTCGCGAATTGCGTCCCAGTCGGTGTCGCCCCCCGCAGTTCCGCGCGGATCGAGCCGGATCGCGATCCAGCCGTCGCCGAAGTAGGCGGGGCGGAAATAGCGCGCCGCATCCTGTTCGATCAGCATCGCCTGTTCGTCGGGGCCGCTGATCTTGACCAGCAGTGCGATCCGGCCGTCGCCATGATGGTCGCTTGAAAAATAGGCGAACTTCTTGCCGCCCCGGATGCCGAAGCACTGCATCCCGTGGCTCAGCACCTCGTCGGCCTCGGGCTGGGCCAGCGCCCGTTCGCGCACCCGTTCCAGCAGCCAGGCCGGGTCGCGCGCGCGGCTGACCCATCGGGCGAGGCAGCGCGGATAGAGCTGGTGTTCGGCGATCAGCACCCGCGCGGCGAGCGTTTCGGGGGTGTCGCCGGGAACGATCGCCACCATGATACGGTCCAGCACCGGCCCGCCATCAAGCTCGGTGGTGACGACGTGGACCGAGCAGCCGCCATGGGCATCGCCCGCCTCGATCGCGCGCTGGTGGGTGTGCAGGCCCGGATATTTCGGGAGGAGCGAGGGGTGGATGTTGAGCATCCGGTCCGCCCAGCCTGCCACGAACGCGTCGCTCAGGATGCGCATGTACCCGGCCAGGGCAACATAGTGTGCGTCCGCCGCGCGGATCGCGGCGTCCATCGCGGCGTCGTGGTCGGACCGGGACATGCCCTTGTGGGAAAGCGCGAAAGTCGCGATCCCTTCGGCGGCGGCCAGCGCAAGGCCCGGCGCGTCCGGGTTGTTCGAACCGACCAGCACGATCTCGTACGGGCAGTCGGCCGCGCGGCTGGCATAGAGCAGCGCCGCCATGTTGGTGCCGCTGCCCGAAATCAGGACGGCGACCTTTGCGCGTTCAACTCTTGCGCGGTCAGGCGCGCGTTCAGGCAAGGTGGACGGCTTCCCAGGTGCCGCGCGCGCCCCAGGTCTCGTCCGCGCCCTGCACGGTGCAGCCGCGCGGGCCGGGTTCGATCGCGCCGATCACGTAAGCCGTCTCGCCCGCCGCGGCAAGGTCGGCCAGCAGGCCGGGCACTTCGTCGGCGCCCGCCGCCAGCACCATGCCGATGCCGCAGTTGAAGGTGCGGGCCATTTCGCCCGGCCCGATGTTGCCCTGCGCCTGCAGGAACGCCATCAGCCGGGGCTGTTTCCACCCGCCGACATCGATTCGCGCGTGCAGCTCCTTCGGCAGCACGCGGGGCACGTTTTCGAGCAGCCCTCCGCCGGTGATGTGGGCCAGCGCATGGATGCGGCCCGAACGGATGAGCGGCAGCAGGCTCTTCACATAGATCCGGGTCGGCTCGATCAGCGCCTCGATCAGCAGCACGTCGGGATCGAACAGCGCGGGCCGGTCGAGCTTCCAGCGCTTGTCGGCGGCAAGGCGGCGGACCAGCGAATAGCCGTTCGAATGGACCCCCGACGAGGCGAGCCCGATCAGCACGTCGCCCGCCGCCACCCGGTCGCCGGTGAGCTGTTCGCCGCGCTCGACCGCGCCGACGCAGAAGCCGGCGAGATCGTAGTCGCCGGGAGCATACATGCCCGGCATTTCCGCCGTTTCCCCGCCGATCAGCGCGCACCCGGCCAGCTTGCACCCTTCGGCGATCCCCGCGACGACCCGCTCCGCGACTCCGCTGTCGAGCTTGCCGGTGGCGAAGTAATCGAGGAACAGCAGCGGCTCGGCGCCCTGCACGATCAGGTCGTTCACGCACATCGCGACCAGATCGATCCCGATCCGCTCATGCCGGTCATGATCGATCGCGAGCTTGACCTTGGTGCCGACGCCGTCGTTTCCGGCCACCAGCAGCGGGTCTTTGTAACCGGCCGCCTTGAGGTCGAAAAACCCGCCGAACCCGCCGAGTTCCGGGTCCGCGCCGGGCCGGGCGGTGGCGCGGGCGAGGGGCGCGATCGCCTTGACCAGCGCGTTGCCGGCGGCGATCGAAACGCCCGCCTGCTCGTAGCTGTAGGACTGCTTGTCGGTGTCGTTTGCCATGTTGGCTGGCCGCCTAGCGCTTTCCTGCTTGGATTTCCATGACCGTTTGGGCAAAAGGCCGCCAGTTTCCCCGATGGCATTCATGACCTTTCCCCCATTCGCGCGCAATCGGCGCCCCGGCACTGCGCGCCAGACCGCGCTTGCGCGGGCCGGCGGCGGACTCGCGCTCGCGCTCGGCCTTGCCATCGCGGTGGTCGGTCCGGCCCGGCTCATCGCCCAGATCGAAGGCGATCGCGGGATCGCCCCGGTCGCCAGCACGTCCGACATCGAGATCGACGGGATCGATGTGGACGTGACGGGCAAGACCGCCGCCGAAGCGCGCGAGGCCGGCTGGAGCGAGGCGCGCAAGCTGGCCTGGGCCAAGGCCGGCGGACCGAAACTGCCCGACAACCAGATCGAGAGCATGGTCTCGGCCGTAGTGATCGAGCGCGAGCAGCTCGGCCCGCGCCGCTATATCGCGCGACTCGGGGTGATCTTCGACCGGACCCGCGCGTCGCAATTTATCGGTGATGGCCAGGCGGTGGGCATGCGCTCGCAGCCGCTGCTGACAATTCCGATCCTCCATTCGGGCGGCACCGCCCAGGTTTACGAAGTGCGCAGCGCCTGGCAGGCCGCCTGGGCCGAGTTTCGCGCCGGCGGCAGCGCGATCGATTATGTCCGGCCCAACGGCGGCGGGGGCGATTCGCTGCTGCTGACCGCCGGGCAGGCGACGCGCCGCAGCCGGACCTGGTGGCGCAACGTGCTCGATCAGTTCGGCGCCAGCGATGTGATCATGCCGGTTGCCCGGCTCCGGCGGCAGTGGCCGGGTGGCCCGGTCACGGGCACCTTCACCGCGCGCTACGGGCCGGATAACCAGGTGCTCGGGACGTTCGAGCTGACCGCCAAGGATTCCGCCGGTCTCCAGCCGATGCTGGCCGATGCGGTGCGGCGGATGGACCGGATCTATGCCGATGCGCTCGCCGCCGGCACGCTCAGGATCAATCCGACCCTCAACACCGACGGGCTGACCCTCGATCCGGCGGCGGCAGCGCTGATCGCGGCGGCCGAGCGCGTGACCGCCGCGCAGGAAGCCCGCGTGGCGGCGGAAGTCGCGCCGATCGTCGCCGCGACGACCGCGCCGTCCGCCGACCCGGCCGCGCCCTTCACCGTCGAGTTCCCCTCGGCCGATTCGCGCGCGGTCGATGCGGCGCTGGGTTCGGTGCGCGGCGCGCCCGGCGTCAAGGCGGTTGCGACCACCAGCCTGGCGATGGGCGGAACTTCGGTGATGCGCGTGACCTTCGCCGGCGACCTTGACGAACTGGCCGCCGCGCTCAAGGCGCGCGGGTGGACGGTCGTTGCCGGCAAAAACGCGCTGAGCATCCGCAAGTAAGGCCCGTGCAGCGTCCGGTCAGGCCCTGATGCGCCAGATTCCCCTCCCGCTGGCGGCGGGGGCAGGCCCCGCGCGAATTGTCGTCGGCAATGCCAACGCGGCGGTGGTCGATGCCTTCGCGCGCGCGGCCGAGTGGCCGTTCCGCACCGCCGTGCTGTTCGGGCCGCCGCGCTCGGGCAAGTCGCTGCTGGCGCGCTGGTTCGCCGATAGCGGCCGGGGCGAAATGATCGACGATGCCGAAACCCTGGAGGAAACCGCGCTGTTCCACCGCTGGAACCGCGCCCAGGAGAGCGGAACACCGCTGCTGATCGTCGCCAATGCGGCCGAAGATGGCGCGGCCGGGGGCGGCTGGCAGATCCGCCTGCCCGATCTTGCCTCGCGCCTCGGCGCGGCGCTGCATCTTGAAATCGGCACGCCGGACGATGCGATGCTGGCGGAGCTGATCGCGGTCCATGCCGAGGCGCGCGGGTTTACGCTGGGAGAAGATGCGGCCGCCTATCTTGTCCCGCGGGCCGAGCGTAGCCATCTCGGCATCGAACGACTGGTGCATGCGATCGACCGCTTGAGCCTCGAGCGCAAACAGGCGCCCACCCTGGCGGTGTGGCGCGATGCGCTGGAGGACTTGCGCGGCGGGTCGCAACCGCGCTTGCTATAGCGCGGGATCTGGAGAAAAGTGAGAGCAGGATGTTCAAGCGTTTGACCGAATATCTCGACTCGATCGAGGCCCGCGATCCTGCCCCGCGCTCGCGCTGGGAAGTGTTGCTCTATCCCGGGCTGTGGGCGATGGGCTTTCACCGCGTGGCCCACTGGCTGTTCGAGGGACGGCTCTTTTTCCTCGCCCGTGTGGTCAATCACACCGCCCGCTTCCTCACCGCGATCGACATTCACCCCGGCGCGAAGATCGGCAAGCACCTGTTTATCGATCACGGCTTCACCGTCATCGGCGAAACCGCCGAGATCGGTGACAACGTGACGATCTATCAATGCGTGACGCTGGGCGGCACCAATCCGGCCAACGGCATTCCCGGCAAGCGCCACCCGACGCTGCAGGATAACGTGATCGTCGGCTCGGGCGCGCAGATCCTCGGCCCCATCACGATCGGCCCGCGCGCGCGCATCGGCGCCAACGCGGTGGTGACCGACGATGTGCCCGAAGGCGCGACGATGGTCGGCGTGAAGGCCCGCTCCACGCTGGTCGCGGCCGAAACGTGGCAGAAGGATTTCATCCCCTACGGCACGCCCTGCAAGGAGCCGTGCGAAGATTCGGGCGAGCCGGGCGGCAGGCGCTTCGCCGATTTCGAGGCCGAACTGGCCGCGCTGCGCGCCGAGCTGGAGGCGCTGAAGGCAGAGCGCACTTCCGGCCGGGCGCGCCAGCGGAAGGAGGGCTGACGCCGGGTGCGGGCAGACGATCCCGCCGCGCGGTCGGGCGCCCAGATCGTTCCCTTTCCCGCGCAGCGGGCCGAACCGCAAATCGGGTTCGACCGGCTCGAACTCACCCGCATTCTCGATCTCTATGGCCGCATGGTCGCCGCCGGCGAATGGCGCGATTATGCGATGGACTTCGGCAAGGAGGCGGCCAGCTTCAGCGCCTTCCGCCGCGCCGCCGAACGCCCGCAAGTCCGCATCGAAAAACGCCCGACCCTGCGCGGCAAGCAAGGCATGTGGACGCTGTTCGGCGAAGGCGGGCAAGTGCTCAAGCGCGGGCACGAACTGGCCGGCGTGCTCAGCCCGCTCGAACGGCGGCTGGTCAAGATCGTCGAAGGGTAGGCGGCGCGGACAATACCGGCCTGAATGGCCGAAAAATCGTGGAAAGTGAACATCGCAGCGGGCAGTTCCGCGCTATCTCTCGCCACTGTCGATAGTGCTGGCAGTTGGGCAAAAGGCGGGACACGAGCCTTGGGTTATGTTAAGTTCAGCCGGATGCCACGATGTGTGGACGGTAAGGCGGCGCGCACAACGCGCCAATTGCTCAGATTGCGGGAAAACGATGTCTAGCCAGTCCCGCAGCGGCGTCCCGTTGCCCGCGACAACCGACCAGCGCACCATTCAACTGCTCCACGAGGAAATCTCTGGTCTTCGTGGCCAGGCCGGGCTCGCCAGTGATCGCGAGGTCCAACTGGCGGCGTCTCTCCTCGCTGCCGAAACGCGGTTGCGAGATAGCGGCGCTATGCTCGACGAGGTCAATCACCGTGCCAAGAACAGCATCCAGATAGCCATGTCGCTACTTGGCTTGCAGATGCATGCCACCCCGAGCGAGGAAGTGCGGCTCGAACTCGCGAGCGCGATCCGCCGGCTCGGCAGCATCGCCACCGCCCACCTCATGTTGAACAGCCAGTCGACCGATGAGCAACTGACCTCGTTCCGCGCCTATCTGACGCTGATTTGCACTGAGACTCACCAGTCGCTGGGTGGTGAGCGGATCGCGCTGATCGTCGATACCGACGAGCTCGCGCTCGACACGTCGCGCGCCATCAACCTCGCACTGATCGCCAGTGAAGCGCTGACCAATGCGATGAAGTATGCGTTCCCTGGGGGCCGACAGGGCGCCATTCGGATCGCGTGCCACGCGAGCGGCGGGAGGGCGGCACTAATTATAACCGACGACGGCATCGGGTTCGCTGCAACTTCGCGCGCGGGCGCGCTCGGACTGCGCCTGGTGCGCACGTTGGCCAAGGCCATTGGCGGCGAGGCCGAAATCGATGGAACCAACGGTACCCGCATTGAGGTCCGTTTCAACATTTAGGGCGCGTCACGGCCATGCCCGCAGATCGCGTGAGAAAAGCTCCAAAGGGGCGGAAATCCGGTCTTTCGCCGGGAGGCGATGCGGCACTGCTGAAGAATCGCCAGAGTCGTCCTGAACTCCTCGCAATTGCCTGATTCTACCAGCGCGTTCCGGCGCCCCAGTTCATATTCCGCCGATTTTGCGCAGGGGTCGCGCCAATCGTTCGTTCCGTCGCAAACCTGCTTGCCGGGCGGTTCACATCGGTCCTACCGAGTTATGGTGCGCTGCAATATGAATTTGCGGGCACAGTCCCTGTAACAGCATAGGATAGTCTGGTTTGATTCTGGACCGTTCCGATCTCGATCCGTGGGTGCTTTTCGTCGCCCTGATGGCATTGGTGGCGTCAGTCTGGGTCGCCCGCGATGTTGCGGCGTCCCATGTCACGCGCCATTCCCGCTCCAGCGGCGTCCGCGGCCTGTTCCTGGCTGTCGGCGTGGCCTACCTCGGCTCCGGGCTGATCACCGGCTTCAGCGCAGGCTTGCCGCCGCTGGTCGTGTTCCTCGGCGTGGCGACCATCGCCAGCCTGGCCCTGCCGAACCTGAGCACTTCGGGAATTGCCTGCCTGACCATCGATTTCGTCGGGTTGCTGTTCGGCTGGCTGTGGTCATGCCTGTGGGTGGTCGAGGCTGAAATATCATTTCCATTCAAGGTTCTGGTGGTTTCAGGGCTGACGGCGGCACAAGTTTTCCTGATCCTGCTGGGGCTGGAGCGGTGCGCCCGTGATGCGGTCCTGACGCATATCCGCTGGCGCGAGCCGACCGTGGCCCCATCCGGCACGAACCGGCATTTCCGGCCCAAGGTTTCCATTCATCTGCCGTGTTATGCCGAGCCCCCGGAAGTGGTGAAGGAGACGATGAACCGCATCGCGGCGCTGGAATACGAAAATTTCGAAGTGCTCGTGTGTGACAACAACACGCAGGACGAGGCGCTGTGGCGGCCGCTGGAGCACCATGCCCGGTTGCTCAATGCGCGGGCCGGCCACGAGATTTTCCGGTTCTTTCACGTCTCGCCCCTGCCGGGAGCGAAGGCCGGCGCGCTGAACTATCTGCTCGATCAGATGGCGCCCGATGCCGAACTCGTGGCGGTGGTTGATGCCGATTATTATGCTGAGCCGGGGTTTCTCGCGCGGCTGGTTCCGTTCTTCGAAAATCCGCAGATCGCCTACGTGCAAACGCCCCATGATTATCGCGATTTTGCGGGCAGTCCCTATCTGACCGGTTGCTACTGGGAGTATATGCCCAACAACAAGGTCGATATGCTGGGCGTCCACGAATATGGCGGGGCCTTCACCATCGGCACGATGTGCCTGCTCAGAACCCGGGTGCTCAAGGCGGTCGGCGGCTGGGCGGAATGGTGCCTCACCGAAGATTCGGAAGTTTCCGTGCGGGTCCGTGCCGCCGGATATCGCGGCATCTATATTGGGGAAACCTTCGGGCGCGGCCTGATCCCGGCAACTTTTGACGACTACAGGAAGCAACGCTTCCGCTGGACGGCGGGGCCGGTGCAGCAACTGGTCCGGCACTGGCGCCTGTTCCTGCCGCAGCGCTGGGCGCGGCCGATGCCGGGCTGGACCAAGCTGCTCGAAGTCCTGCGCTGCTTTGCCCCGCTTCAGGTGCTGCTGATGCTGGTTTCCGGCCTGCTCGCGGTGGGTGCGATTTCGGCGGCAACCCTGCTGGGCCAGATGGCGCCGCTCAAGTTACCGGACCTGGTCTGGGTGTTGCTGCCGCTCGCCGGCGCCACTTATCTGGTCCGCACCTGGCACCGCTACCGGCTGACCGGCTGCCGGCGGATCGGGCAGATGATCCGGGGGGAAATCGCCCGCGCATCGCTGAGCTATGTCATTCTGGAGGCTGGCCTGGCCGGTCTGTCGAGCCGGCCGCTGGCCTGGCGCCGGACGCCGAAGTTCGGTGAAGGCAGCGGCCTGCTGGCCACGCTGGCGGCAGCGCGCACCGAGACGGTGCTGGGCGTTGTCGGCCTGGGCCTGGCCGCCGCGCTGTTTGTCCTGCGTTCGGAAATAGGGGCCGAGTTCGCCATCCTGTCCGCCCTGGGTTTGGCCACGCTCGCGGTCCGCTTCCTGTGCGCGCCCTATATGGCATGGCTGTCCTATCGCGACATGGGCAAGGCAGCGGAAGCGGCGCCCCGGCCGGAAGGTTTGAAGTCGTCGCTGGTTTGACCGCGGCGTTCCCGCCGGGATTCCAGTTTCCTGCAGGATTTCAATTTCCTACAGGATTTCAATTTCCTACAGGGCCGACCGGTGCCAAACTCCGGCCGGCTCTTTCCCATCGTCGATCCCGCAGCCCGCCCCGCACGCGTTTCGCAAACCATGCGCCGCGCAAGTGTTTCATCAACTAACTCGCGCCAAGTGATTGAAATTACACAGGTCCACCGGGCTGGCGCAAGAAAGTTGCGTGAACCGGCTATTCGGCGCGGGGCTTCGTCAGCATCGCCATCGCGTGCATCGATTGTTCCATCCCGTTCTGCACCGGGGAATCGCTGCTCCGGTCGCTGATCTCGGCCCAGCACGGCGGCGGCGA
>VMTF01000066.1 GCA_013791705.1 Sphingomonadales bacterium
CTTCCCTGTGCGAACCGTCTCCTCCTCACGTTCCGTAGTTCGGCCTCTGGTCGACAACCGGGGTCGCTGTCCCATTCGGCCGCCACCGCATCAAACCTGAAAATGTCGGCTCAGCGCGAAATACGATGATGCAAACCATGAGACTGCGCGCGAGGCTCCAGGCATAGGCTTGGGCGGTTTTCAGGGAGTTGGACATTTTCGGCTCCTGTCTCGGAGGCGGGGACCATCCCCGCTCGACAGGCTCCCGAAGTGTCGGGCGCATGGCCGCGATCACCGCACAGGCGTAGCCTGAAGGCCGCACGCACAGCGTAAGCGGACCCTTTACGGGTTGATGGCGTCAGGCCATGCGCCGGACCAAGGAATGAGCCTCAAAGAGCGGGGTGACTCCCCGGCGAACAGGAGCTGCTTGTCCTGCTGCACCTGGCCGCCGTTGCCGGGCCCTGGCCTCTCGGGCACGCGCGAACGCTCCCAACCAGCGTTGAGCCGACATTTTCAGGTTTGATGCGGTGGCGGCCGAATGGGACAGCGACCCCGGTTGTCGACCAGAGGCCGAACTACGGAACGTGAGGAGGAGACGGTTCGCACAGGGAAGTCAGCGGCGACGCATCGGTGCCGCCGCTGTACGGGCTTATCGGAGCGACCAGCCGTATCGCTCGACAAGGCTTGGCGACGAAGGACGGGGCGCCTCCGCGCCCATGTCGGCCATGATGTCAGCGGTGAGGCCGTCGATCTGGTAGCCGCGGGCATTAAGGGCGGCGGCCAATATCGGCAGCGTCGGATATTGTTCGAGGTTCGTGCCGAGCCAGAGGACTGGCTGCTCGGTCTTCGGATCTTCGAACGCCTGGATGAAATAGGTGCGAAGCGGCGGATCGTAGCCGATGACGGCGTTGTCGTCGGCCGTGGTTTCGGTGTGAACGGTAATGGCATGGCGGCTCATGATCGCCTCCCTTGCGACGGTGAAAAGGAAAGAACCGGCCTCGCAGGGGAGCGAGGCCGGCTCGGGGTGGTGATCAGCTCGGCGGGTTCCAGATGATGACCTTCTTCAGAGGGTCGTCGCCGGGGGCCGGAGCGACATTGCCGTAGATGGTGCCGAACTCGGGAGCCGACAGCGAGACCGAGATGTATTCCGCGCCGGTGTTCTGGGAGAAGCGGTTCCAGCCGGCGCCCAGCTCGAAGCCGTTCTTGCGGCTGATGATCCGGTAGTCAGGCTCGTTTTCCTTGGTCTTGCGGGTGTTCTGGATCAACGCGATCTGGGCGGTGACGTTGAGGGTGGCGAGCGTGCCTTCCAGGCTACCGTCCTGCTTCTGGGTGAGGTTTGCGATGGTGGCCATGATGTCTGTTCCTTCGGTTGCTCGGGGACCATCCCCGATGACGCTGAAGGAGGCCGGCGAACGCCGCCGTCACCGGAGCGAAGCGCAGGGGAACCCCCTTGCGGGGTTGGCGGCACTAGGTGGGCGATTGCCTACAAGGGCGGCATGAATAGGGGTTGGTCTAAAGCAGCCGTTGGGGGAACGACGTTTGTGGCCACTGCAACCCAACCGGGCGAAAAGCGGCTAGCGAAGTTTCATGCCCGATTATCGCATCGTTATGCGGGTGGTCCCAAGCACGCTGGATGAGGAAATGCCTGACGGCCGAATTAACGCATCGGCCTGACAATGTTGACGCAGGGCCCGGGCCGCCATTCCCCGAGTATCGCCGCCGGATGCCGACGTAGTGGCTCTGGAGAACGGCGCTGGATCGGGCCTCGTAACCTGAATCGGCGTGCACCGCTGAATAGGTTCAATCCATAGCCCAGGAGAGGATCGCAACCGGGATGCCTCGCACAGAGCATTGGGCGCTCACTTTCGAGCAGAGGCGATGAGAGCGCAAAGGCGTAACTCCGTAGAATCGTAAGTCACCCGACGGATATTACCTTGTAATCAATGGCCCGCCTGCACGGTGTTCATAGCCGCTATGTAATTGCGTTCCGCACGAACCGGGCTCGGTCTTCGATCGTGGCGAGCAGCAAGTCCACCAGCTCGTAATCGAGCGCGGAATAGACATCGACCATGACGTGATAGGTCGCCTCGGCTTCCTCCCATGTCTGTCTGCGCTCGGTATCCTGCCCAAAGATCGCCTGCCACGGCGGCGCGATGAACACCCGGCGATTATAGCGAAACAGCGCCGCCTCATTCCGGACGTGCTGCGGCACAGTCAAGGCTGACAGCGTGAGATAGCCGACGACATCGGGAACGCCACGATCAAACAGGGTGATGCCGCTGAGCGCACTTGCCTCCCGCCAGGACCGCAGTTCCCATCCCAGCATCAGTTCGGCAAAGGCGCTGCGATCGGCCCAGGGCAGCGCGGCGCCCCCGATCGCCACCTGATCCTGAATGATCGCCCGCCCGGCTTCCGGCATATGTCGCAGACCGGAAGCCGCCAGGGCGTCAATCAACGTGCTTGTGCCCGAACCCGGACCGCCGGTGATGACGATGAAATTATCCCCGGCGTCTTCTCGGCTCATGGCTCCGCCGTTCAGCTTGTCCTTGACCGCCTTGGCGGGAGCGAAAGTCAGTTTCTTCGACGCCGCGATCTGGATCGTCTCACCATTGGCGGGATTGCGGCCTTCGCGCGCGGGGCTGTCCTTGACCTTGAACTTGCCGAAACCGGGGAGCGAGATTTCGGCGCCTGTCGCGGCGGCATCGCTGATCACGACGAAAACGGCATCCACGATCTTCTTCGCATCGGCTTTGGTCAGGCCGTGATCGGTTGCGATCGTCTCGGCGAGGTCGGCGTTGTTCATTCTAATCTCCTTTAGGGCAAGACCTGCGAATCCATTTCAGAACTAGAAGCAACCAACGTCGCGGACAAGGCGGCGGAGTCGGCACGTCGATAGTGTAAGAAAGGGCGCGCATGGACAGAGCGCCAATGATCGCGGCGAACCGCTGTGGCGGCGCTCACGCGCCGCCGAGATGCCGGAAATCCCAGCGCTTGATGCCCATCGTTTTCGCCTTGTCGTGGAGATTATCCTGGATACCGGTGCCCGGCAGGATGATGACGCCTGCGGGCAAGGCGTCCAGCATCGCATCGTTGCGCTTGAACGGAGCGGCCTTCTTGTGCCGGTTCCAGTCGGGCTTGAACGGGATCTGCGGCACATTGCGCTGATCGGCCCAGAGGGCGGCGATCTTCTCGCCGCCTGTCGGCGTTGCGCCATGCGCCAGGACCATCTCGGGATGTTTGGCGTGGACACGGTCGAGCAGGTCCCAGATGAACCGATGATCGTTGAAGTTCGGCCCTGAACTGAAGGCGATCAGCGTACCGGCGGGGATCAGTACCTGTTTTTCGGCCCGTTGCCGCGCATTGACGAAATCGCGGCTGGAGACGACCGCCGAGGTCAGCGCCTTGCGGTTGACCTTCGAGCCGGAGCGCGGAGTCCAGGGTTTGCGGATATGGATGCGGAACTGGTCGGCGCAGCCGTCGCGGAAGAACTCCATCGCGTCGCGGCGCTCAAGCATTGTCGTGCCCTCGCGCAAGAGCGTTTCCAGCTCGACCGACTTCACCTCAGAGCCGTCCTGTTCCTTCTGGCTGCGCTTTTGGGCGACCTCATTGTCGTCAAGCTCGCGCTCGATCCGTTCGCCGGCGCGGTGGAAGACGTTGGTGAGGTTCCAGAGCAGGTCTTCAAGGTCGGGTTCTAACCGCGTGTCGATGAAGGTCATGACCATTGCGTCGAAGATGTCGACGATGGCGCCGCC
>VMTF01000048.1 GCA_013791705.1 Sphingomonadales bacterium
CGCACAGGATTGACAGAAGGTACTCGCAACGCTTTGCGGTCGCTGGCGCCCATGCGCGCTGCCCATCCCGGTTTCGCTTTTCACAGAACTCGGCAGTGATAGCGGCGAATGTGTTTTCGGCTTCCACCTTAGCGCGAACTTTATCGCGTTGCTTCTCGCGAGCCGGATCCTTGCCCGCAGCCATAGCCTCGCGCGCTTCGTCGCGTCGTCTGCGTGCCTCACCCAAGCCAATCTCCGGGTAAGGGCCAATCGCCAGCTTCTTCTCGCGTCCATCAACCCGGTACTTGAACCGCCAGAGTTTTCCGCCGGTTGGCTGGACCAACAGGAACAGGCCATGGGAGTCGCCCATCTTATAGGGCTTCGGGCCCGGCTTAGCATTGCGGACGGCCACATCTGTAAGTGCCACGATTTCAATCCCTTCCACCCCGAGTGGCCCCCAGCTTGGGGGCCACTCGAATTGATCGAAACCCACTTGGCCCCCAAAATGGCCCCCAGATTCGCGAGATGCGGCGAGAACAGGCGGGCGCTTGCGGGACAAATGCGGTGCGGAAACCCTAGGATTTCCGAGGATTTCCGAGGATTTCGTAGCATTTTCGGGATGTTGTGGGAAGGGAGGGCTGGAGCGGGTGAAGGGAATCGAACCCTCGTATTCAGCTTGGGAAGCTGCTGCTCTACCATTGAGCTACACCCGCAGGCGCCGGAGCGTGCGTGCCGGTCGGCGCGGATCGGGTGGATCGGCGTGACGGCGGCCGGCATTTAGCCGGGTGGCCGGGGCCTGTCAAAGGGCCAGTGCAAGGCTGCGGGTCAGCGCGGCCAGCATCCATTCGCGGGCCGGGCCGGGGTTGCAGTCGCGCCGCCAGGCGGCGCGCAGGGGATAGCCGGTGCTGCGGCCCTCGGGCAGCGGCAGCACGGTGAGCCGCCCGGCGGCGAGATCATCCGCGACCATGTGGCGCGGCATGTTGCCCCAGCCGATCCCTTCGAGCAGCAGCGCGTGCTTGGCGCCAAGATCGCCCAGCCGCCAGGTGCGGGTGGCATGGACGCCGAATTCGCGGCCTTCGGTGAGCGGCGAGCGATCGGTCAGCACCAGTTGGCGGAACTGCCGCGCGGTGCCGGGCGCGATCTTGTCCATCCGGGCGAGCGGGTGGAGCGGCGCGGCGACCGGGACCAGTTCGACTTCGCCGAGCGCGACCAGATTGAGCTGCGGGTCTTCGGCGACGGTCGGCCCGGCGATGCCAAGCTGGGCGCGGCCGGCCAGCACCAGTTCGGCGATGGCGCCCAGGCCCTCGACATGGAGCCGCAGCTCGACCGTGGGGAAGGCCTGCTGGAAATCGCGCAGCACGCCCGAAATCGTGCGGATCGGGCACATCACGTCAATCGCCAGCGCCAGTTCCGCTTCCAGCCCCTGGCCGAGCGCGCGCGCCCCGGCGACCAGCGTGGCGACCCCGTCGTTCACTGACCGCGCGTGGGCGAGGATCGCCTTGCCCGCCTCGGTCAGCACCGGGCGGCGCGATCCCTCGCGTTCGAACAGGGAGAGGCCAAGCTGGCTTTCGAGCGCGCCGATGCCGTAGCTGATCGCGGAGACGGCGCGGCCGAGCCGCCGCGCGGCGCCGTGGAAGCTGCCCGCATCGACCACCGCGAGGAAGATCGCGAGCTGATCGAGGGTTGGCCGGCCGACGTCCATGCGATTAGCCCTGCTGTTCTGATCGGTAGAACATCTTGGCCGGTTTTATCCGGCTTTTTAGTTCAATCAACAAGGCCTATTTCGGCGTTCAGGACATATTCGAACCGCCAGTCTCAGGGCTGCCAACCCCACGCGGAGCATGGACCATGATCGAACTTCGCCCGTTCAGCACGCTCGGCGCCGCCAATCACGGCTGGCTCGATGCGCGCCATCATTTCTCGTTTGCCGAATACCACGATCCCGCGCGCAATCGCTGGGGCGCGCTGCGGGTGTGGAACGACGATACCATTGCGCCGCAAACCGGCTTTCCGCCGCATCCGCACCGCGACATGGAGATCGTGACCTATGTGCGGCAGGGCGCGATCTCGCACCGTGACAGCCTCGGCAATGCCGGGCGCACCGAAGCAGGCGACGTGCAGGTGATGTCGGCGGGCACCGGGATCGAGCATTCCGAATACAACCTCGAGGACGAGGAGACCCGCGTGTTCCAGATCTGGATCGTGCCCGATACGCGCGGCCATGCGCCAAGCTGGGGCGCGCGCCCGTTTCCGCGCGATGACCGCGCCAGGGCCTTCGCCGTGCTTGCCTCCGGCATGGCGGGCGACGGGGACGCGCTGCGGATCAATGCCCGCGCCCGCGTGCTCGGCGCCACGGTTCGCGCCGGGGATACCATTCGCTATGCGCTGTCGCCCGACCGCCATGCCTACCTTGTCGCGGCCGAGGGCCGGGTCCGCGTCGGCGACGTGGAAGCGCAGCCCCGCGACGGGGTTGCCATCACCGGGCTTGACGAAATCGTTGTCACCGCGCTCGACGATGCCGAACTGGTGCTCGTCGACGCGGCCTGAGTGCCGACTGCCTGCTGTTCCCCCCCCACTCCACAGGAGCATTTTCATGACCACCCGTACCGCCAGTCCCCGCGTTTTGCCGATCATTGTCGAGCGCTGGTCGCCGCGTTCGTTCGACGGCAGCGCCATGCCGCAGGAAGACCTCGACGTGATCTTCGAAGGGGCGGTGCTCGCCGCTTCGGCCTTCAACTACCAGCCGTGGCGGTTCCTCTATGCCCACCGCGCCGACGCCGCGCTGTTCGCGCAATTCCTCGAACCGCTGATCGCCTTCAACCAGTCATGGGCCAAGGATGCCTCGGTGCTGCTCTATGTGCTCTCGGAAGAGAACATGGTGAGCGACAAGGGGGCCAACCCCAATCACAGCCACAGCTTCGATGCCGGGGCGGCCTGGGCGAACCTGGCGCTGCAGGCGACCGCGCTCGGATATCATGCCCACGGCATGACCGGGGTCGATTTCGCCAAGGCGCGCGAAGTGCTGAACGTGCCCGAAGGCTTCCGGATCGAGGCGGCGGTGGCAATCGGCAAGCAGGCCCCGGCCGAGCGCCTGCCCGAAATGCTGCGCGAGCGCGAAGTGCCGAGCGGCCGCAAGCCGGTGAGCGAAGTGGCCTGGCCGGGCAAATTCCGCTGACCCCGGGCGACTTCGCGCCGGCGTTCCGGTGCGCGGTTGCGCGGGGCCTGATCGGCGCGTAGCGTCCCGCCGGTGAAGGGAGTCGCTGGTGGCCGATGAGCAAGCGCCGATGCCCGCAGCATCCGCCCTGGCCGGGGAGCCGGCCGGCGGAACGCTGGTCCGGCGCCACCGCCTGTCCACCCGGCTGTGGCACTGGGTGAACGTCGTCACCGTTGCCGTGATGCTGATGAGCGGGCTGATGATCTTCAATGCCCACCCCCGGCTTTACTGGGGCGAATTCGGCGCGAACCCCGATCATGCCTGGCTGGAAATCGCCAGCCATCAGGGCGCGGGCGAACTGCGCATCGGCGCGCTGAAGCTGGCCACGACCGGGCTGTTCGGCGGGCAGGGCGCGGCGCAAGCGCGGGCCTTTCCGGGCTGGATGACGATCCCTTCGACTTATAGCCTGGCCGATGCGCGGCTGTGGCATCTGGCGTTCGCCTGGGTGCTGGCGTTCGGATTGCTGGGCTATCTGCTGTGGTCGCTCGCCAACGGGCACATCCGCCGCGATCTGCACATAACCCGCAAGGAATGGCGCCTGGCGCACCTGTGGCGGGACGTGAAGGCCCACGCGGCGCTGCGCTTCCCGACCGGGGCGGCGGCGCTGCGCTATAACGTGCTGCAGAAGCTGGCCTATTGCGGGGTGCTGTTCGGGCTGTTGCCGCTGCTGATCCTCACCGGGCTGACGATGTCGCCCGCGCTTAATGCCGGGCTGCCGTTTCTGCTGGAGCTGTTCGGCGGGCGCCAATCGGCGCGCTCACTGCACTTCATCGCGGCGCTGGGGCTGGTGGTGTTCTTCCTCGTCCATATCGCGATGGTCGTGCTGGCCGGGCCGTTCAACGAAGTGCGTTCGATGATCACCGGGCGCTTCCGCGTCCCGCCCGAGCCGAAGGAGCCCGCCGATGCGTGAGCGTCTGACCCGCCGAGGCCTGCTTGGCGCGGGGGTGCTCGGGACGGGCAGCCTGCTGCTGGCGGGCTGCGACCGGCTTAACCGGTCCGAAACATTCCGGGGCTTGCTGGAGGACGCCGAGATCGCCCACCGCGAAAGCCAGCGGCTGATCACCGGCGGCGCGCTCGCGCCTGAATATGCCGTGCGCGATCTTTCGCCGAACTTCCGCGCCAACGGCAACCGCACCGCCGCCGGAGACGCGGCCTGGGATGCCCACGCGGCCCGGAACTTCGCCGACTGGAAACTGCGCATCGATGGCCTGGTGCTCAACCCGCTCGACCTTGCGCTCGACACGCTCAGGAGCATGGAACAGCGCACCCAGATCACCCGGCATGATTGCGTGGAGGGGTGGAGCGCGATCGGCCAGTGGACCGGTCCGCAGCTCGGCCCGATCCTGAGGGCCGCGAACCTGCTCCCGGCCGCGCGTTATCTGGTGTTCCATTGCGCCGACCGGTTCGGGGACACCCCCTATTACGAATCGATCGACCTGTTCGATGCCTATCATCCGCAGACGATTCTGGCCTGGGCGATGAACGGCGCGCCGCTGCCGGTCAAACACGGCGCGCCGCTGCGGCTGCGGGTGGAGCGCCAGCTTGGGTACAAGCACGCCAAATACGTGATGCGGATCGAGGCGCGGGCGAGCCTTGCCGGGCTTTATGGCGGCAAGGGCGGCTATTGGGAGGACCGGTCGGCCTATGCCTGGTATGCGGGGATATGAGTTGGGAGTTTCTGGTTGGTGCGGAGTGGCCCGAATCTTGGTTGGGTTGCGCCTTTGGCATCCGCCAAAGGCATGCGGCCACCGGGCCCCGGGCGGCCCCCCCCCCCCCCGCCCCCCGGGCCGCTAACATTTTTTTTTCCTTGTTGGGGGGGGGGGGGGGGGGGGGGGGGGGGGTGGTGCCGCAACTGGCGCATACGTGTAACAATGCGCCTCCGGCGTCCCCAGCTACCAAACGCCGCTGTGCCTTCGGGACGAG
>VMTF01000085.1 GCA_013791705.1 Sphingomonadales bacterium
CAGCCGCTGGTCGAGAACGCGATCAAGTATGCGGTCAGCCAGCAGGAAAGCGGGGCGGAAATCACCATCACCGCACAACTCGTCGGCCCGATGCTTCGGATCGCCGTCTCCGACACCGGACCGGGATTGCAAAACAGCTCGTCCGACAACAGGCTTTCGGGCGTGACTTTTGATGGCGGCGAACCCGTGTCCACCGGTGTCGGCCTCGCGAATATCCGCGATCGGCTGGCGCAGGCCTATGGCGACAGACACCGGTTCGAGTTGTTCGACCCGCCGGAGGGCGGGTTCACCGTGCTTATCGAGATTCCGTTCGAACACCGCGAAACCGCGGCGCAACCAGCAATTTCAGGGGCCGGGACTGCAGAGCCCGGAAATTCGGCACCGGGGCATGCGGGATCTGACCAGTCAGGTTCCGACCATTCCGGGTCCGAAACATCGGGGGGAAAGACGATCCGACTCGCCACCGCGACCGGCTGAACCATTTGTCCTGCCCACCGGATGACCACGCGGCCGGCAGGCTACCAGAGTTTGACGCATGACCATTCGCACAATCCTCGTCGATGACGAAAAACTGGCGATCCAGGGCCTCCAATTGCGACTGGAGAAATTCCCCGACGTCGAAGTGATCGATACTTGCGCCAACGGCCGCGAGGCGATCCGCAAGATCAAGACCGAAAAGCCCGACCTCGTGTTCCTCGACATCCAGATGCCCGGCTTCGACGGCTTTTCGGTGGTCAAGGGCGTGATGGAGATCGAGCCGCCGCTGTTCGTGTTCGTCACCGCCTATCAGGAGCACGCCGTCCGCGCGTTCGAGGCCAACGCCGTCAACTACCTGATGAAGCCGGTCGACGAGGACAAGCTCGCCGACACGCTCGACCGGGTCCGCACCCGTCTCGCCGAAAAGCGCGGGGTCGAGGAAGTCGAAAAGCTCAAGAGCGTTCTGGCCGAAGTCGCCCCGGATGCGATGGAGACAATGCCGGAAGAGGGCGAACAAACCGGCGGGATGAGCGCCGGGCGCTATGAAAAGCTGATCAACATCAAGGATCGCGGACAGATCTTCCGCGTCGATGTCGATTCGATCGAGCACATCGAAGCCGCCGGCGACTATATGTGCATTCGCACCGCCGACAATTCGCTGATCCTGCGCGAAACGATGAAAGACCTGGAACGCCGGCTCGATCCGCGCGTGTTCCAGCGGGTCCACCGCTCGACCATCGTCAATCTCAACCAGGTCCGCCAGGTCAAGCCGCACACCAATGGGGAATGCTTCCTCGTGCTGGAGTCGGGCGCCCAGGTGAAGGTTTCGCGATCCTACCGCGACGTGGTGGCGCGGTTCGTCCATTGAGCCATTGCCCTGCGCCGCGTGCTGTAGAATAGCGCGAGCATGAGCTTCACCATTCCCGGGTTCGACCTCGCCGCCTTCGTCGCCGCCACGCTTGCCGAGGATCTCGGCGAAGGCTGGCCCGGCGGCGGGCACGACGTGACGAGCGAAAGCGTGATCCCCGCCGGGGCGCGCTTCGCCGGGGTGATGGACAGCCGCGACCCCATCGTGGTCTGCGGCCTGCCGATCGCCGCCGCGTTCTTTCAGGCGCTCGACCCCGGAGTGGAGATCGAAATTCTCCATGGCGAGGGCGCGCGCGTGCCCGCCGGGACGGACCTCATGCGCCTGTCGGGCCTGGCGCGCGCGATGCTGACCGCCGAGCGCAGCGCGCTCAACACCGTGCAGCACCTGTCCGGCATCGCGACGATGGCCCGCGAATATGTCGATGCGATGGGGCAGGCGAATGCCGTCCTGCTCGATACCCGCAAGACCATTCCGGGACTCAGGCACCTCGAGAAATACGCCACCCGCACCGGCGGCGCGCAGAACCACCGGCTCGGCCTGTGGGACGCGGCAATGATCAAGGACAACCATGTGGCGGTGGCCGGCGGCGTCGGCCCGGCCGTGGCGCGGGCCAGGGCCGCCGGCGTGGCGCGGATCATCTGCGAGGTCGACAGCCTCGCCCAGATCGAACCCGCGCTGGCCGCCGGAGCGAGCCATCTGCTGCTCGATAACATGGGGCCGGATACCTTGCGCGAAGCGGTCGGCATGGTCGCCGGCCGCGTTCCGTGCGAGGCCTCGGGCGGGGTGCGGCTCGATACGATCGCCGCGATTGCCGCATCGGGCGTGGACTTTGTCTCGGTCGGCCGCCTCACGCAGAGCGCGCCCGCCGCGGACATCGGACTGGACTTCACCCCGCTGTGAGGGCCGTTCTGGCCGCCCTGCTGCTGCTCGCCCCCGCTCCGGCCGCGGCGCAGGCCTATCAGTGCAGGTTGCCGCAGCGCGTTGCGCCGCAGCCCCCGCCGCAGCCCGACGGACCGGCCCGCAAGGCGCCGATCGGCGGCTATACCCTGGCAGTGAGCTGGTCGCCCGAATATTGCCGCAACAACCGCGACCCGGCCTCGGTCCAGTGCTCGGGGCGCAATGGCCGGTTCGGCTTCATCCTCCATGGGCTATGGCCCGAATCGAACTCCGGCCCTCCCCCGCAATGGTGCGCGCTCACCCCGCGCCCGCAGCCGGAAACGATGCGCCGCAACTTGTGCATGACCCCGGTGCCCTATCTGATCGAGCACGAATGGGCCAAGCACGGCAGTTGCATGGCGACCACGCCGGAGGCCTATTGGGGGATCGCCCGCCGGATATGGGAGCGCTTCCGCTGGCCCGATGCCGATATGCTGTCACGCAAGCGCGGCCTGACGGTGGGCGACCTCAGGGCGCAGATCGTGCTCGCCAATCCCGGCCTGAAACGCGAACAGATCGGGGTTCTGACCAGCAAGAGCGGCTGGCTGCGCGAACTGCGGATCTGCCACAACCGTGCGTTCCGCCCGGCCGCCTGCCGGCGCGCTACGTTCGGGCCGGCCGATTCGGCCAGTTTGCGGATCTGGCGGGGGCTTTAGATCGGGGCGGCATGGGCGGAGTCCTGGTTGGGTGCGCCCTTGTGGCTCCGGCCCGAGTCTTTGTTTGGGTGCGCTATGAGCATCCGCCCATAGCTTGCGGCACCGGCCCGCTCCCCCGCCCGGCCACCCACACAGTGTTTCCTTGATGGGTGGCCGGGCGGGGGAGCGGGCCGGTGCCGCAAGGAAAGGCCGGAGGGCCTTTCCGCACTCATCTTAAAGACTCTCGCCGCCGTTCGCGAAAGAACCCGCGCAACAGGTCGGCCGATTCGCTTTCGCCAATGCCGGGATAGACTTCCGGCTTGTGCAGGCACTGCGCCTGCTCGAACACGCGCGCGCCGTGTTCGACCGCGCCGCCCTTGGGATCGGGCGCGCCATAATAGACCCTTGCGATCCGCGCGTGGGCGATCGCGCCCGCGCACATCGCGCAGGGCTCAAGCGTAACCCACAATTCACAGCCCTCCAGGCGTTCCTGCCCAAGCGTCTGCGCCGCCCAGCGAATCGCCAGCAGTTCGGCGTGCGCGGTAGGGTCCGGCGAAGCGCGGGTCAGGTTGTGGGCCTCGGCAATGATCTCGCCATCCTTGACCACGACCGCGCCGATCGGCACTTCACCCGCTTCCGCAGCGGCGCGGGCCTGCGCCAGAGCGCGCGCCATCGGTTCGGGAAGGGGCCAGCGATTCATCGCACATGCCCTACCGCGCGAAAAACCCGCGCACAACTTGACCTTGGCGGGCTGAATCGGTAATGGCGCGCCTTCTCCGGCAACGGTAACGATATTCAACGCGAGTTAGAGCCATGTCCCGCATTTGCGAACTGACCGGTAAGGGCCGCCAGGTTGGCCACAACGTCAGCCACGCCAACAACAAGACCAAGCGCGTGTTTCTGCCCAATCTGCAGAACGTCACGCTGCTTTCGGAAAGCCTCGATCGCGGCATCAAGTTCCGCGTTTCGACCAATGGCCTGCGTTCCGTCGAACACGTTGGCGGTCTCGACAACTGGCTGCTCAAGACGGCGGACACCAAGCTTTCCCCGCGCGCCGTCAAGGTGAAGCGCGAACTGGCGAAGAAGCTGGCTGCCTGAGCCTGGCTCACTGCTGGTTTGAACAAGCGCGCCGGGCAACCGGCGCGTTTTTCTTTGCCCGCGCCGCAGCCGGGCACCGCATGGCGCCGCCCGGCTTTGTTATCGCGGCGGCAAGTCTTGCGGGTCCAGTTCCAGCTTGAGCAGCAGCGTGCGCTGCGTGGCCGACCGGTTGTCGTCCGAGATCACCCAGACATCGAGCTTCCCGTCCGTGCGGGGGCGGATCGCCAGTCCTTCGTAATTGTCGCCTGGAACCGGCGAATCGAGCCGGGCGATTTCCCGCCCGGTCCAGTGGCCGGTGCGATAGAGTTCCTCGGGATCGGCCAGGGCGATCCGGCTCGAAAACCGCATCGGCAGCGGCCAGACAACCTGGCGCAACAGGATCAGCACGCGCCCGTCCGGCAGCAAGGCCATGTCGGTCGGGCGGTAGCCTTCGGGAAGGCTCAGGACGCCATGACTGGGCTCGACAGTGCCGCGGCGATGCTCTTTCCCGCCGACAGTCGGATCGGACGCGAAGAGCAGCGTCTCGTGCTCCACTTCGGACGAGTCTGGCGCAAAAGCCTCGCTCACGATCAGGAACCGCCCATCGGGCATTCGCGCCATCGCTTCCGGGCCGAACTGCTTTGACCAGTGCCTGAGCGCATTCGGAAAAACGCGCGTTTCATCGCTCCAGTCGCGCGAAAAGCGACTGATCGCCTTGCGGTCCTCCCAGGCAATCCAGAACTCGCCATCCGGGCCGGTCGTCGCCGCCTCGGCGTCAGCGATCGCGCTCCATTCGGCCGGATCACGGATACTATGCTCCATGCGGTAAGGCGCAAGCGAACCGGGAGGCTCGGCGAACTCGAGCTTGCCCCCGCGGTCACCGATTGCGAGCAACCGCGCGCCAGGCAAGGCGACGAGCGCCGAATAGCCGCCGAACAAGCCATCGCGGCTGGCAAGGTTCCACACACCGCGCAGGCGGAACGGACCCAGCTCGCGCGGCGCCTCGGTCGGCACGGCAAGCCGCTCAACCGTCATCCGGCGCGAATTGTCCCAGGGCGATCCCTGGTCGCGCAGCACCGTGCCCGGCAAGATCGCGAGCGCGAGGGCAATTGCGGCAATCCGGCGCAGCAATCTGGATCGTTTGACGTTCAGCGAATTGATCTTTCGGTACAAGCACACAGACGGCGCCAGGCCCTCATTTCAGGCTCGGCCCGATCAGGCAACCACAGTCGCGACCGGTGGAGACGGCAAAACGGGCGGAGAGTTGCCTCACCGCCCGGTTCAAGAGCCAAGATCTGCCAGCCCCTGGAGGGCATCTGACCCTAGAAGTGCTTGCCGATCGACAGCGAGAAGCGCCGCCCCAGCGCGTCATTGATCGAGGCAGGGACGATGTAGCCGTTATATTCCTGACCAACCCGGTTGAACACGTTGGTGACGGACAGGGTCAGGCGAAAACCGTCGTCGGTCTTGAACCACACGCTCGAATCGACCGTTGCGAAAGGATCGAAATGATCGATCTCGCGGATGTCGCTCGGGCTGGCGCCCCGGTTGGTATAAGCGACCGCCTGGGCGCCGGTATAGTTGACGTTGCTGCCGATGCCCCAGGTCTGGTTCTCGTAGCGCAGGCGCAACTGGCCCTGCCATTTCGGATCGCCCACCAGCCCTTCGGACTGGACCGGCGCGACCCCGGTGACGTCATTAAGCCGGTTGCGCAAATGGAACACGTCGACCCCGACCGCCAGATTGCCGGGCAGGTTCAGCCGTTCGAGGCCGGTCATGTAATTGACCGCAGCCTGGACCGCATCCATCCGGATCTGCTTGCCGTTGACGTAGCCCGCCGTCACGCCCGGATTGGTCGTGCTGTAGACCACCTGCCCGTTGGCATCGCGCTGGATCAAGGAGCAGAATCCGTTGCCGTTGGCGGGATCGGCCGCGTTGAAGCTGACGTTGTCGAAACAGCCCGAGGCAATCGACGTCGGCAACAGCAGGGTGATCGGATCCTTGATCTTGATGTTGATGTAATCGACCGTGACCGAGAGGTTCGGCACGAAACTGGGCTGGAGCAGCACACCATAAGTGAAGCTGTCCGCCACTTCGTTGCGCAAGTTCGGATTGCCGCCAAAATAGCCCGGAGCGCCCAGGGTGGCCGCAGCGAGCGGGGTTGCGCCGGGGTATTGGGCCAGGAAGGCCGCGCAATTGGTCGCCCGCACCGTCGGCGCCGGGCCGGCATTGATATTCGCCGGCGAACACAGATCCGGCACCGCGAAGAAGCCCAGCGCGCGCGCGCTATAAAGCTCGGTGATCGAAGGGGTGCGGAACGAGCGGGTGAAATTGCCGCGGAATTCGATGTCGCGGATCGGCGCGAACGCACCGCCCGCCGCCCATGACTGGAACGAACCGTTGGTCGAATTGTCGACATTGCGGAACCGCCCGAACGCCTCGAGCTTCGAAATGACCGCCCCGTTCTGCGGCGTCACGAACGGAACGAGAACTTCGGCGAATTCCTCGTTCATGTGATAAGCGCCGGAGGTCGGAGTCACCATGCCCGACCGGCCAAGCCCGGCCTGGATGAAGGGGTCCGGCGTGAAGCGGCCCTTTTCCTCGTGGTGCTCGAAGCCGAGGTTGAACGCCACCGGATTGCCGAACAGTTCGAACGGCGAGCCGCCCACATTGGCATTGGCCACGAACTGTTCGAGCCGCGAACGGGTGACATTGTTCTGGAGCACATAGGCCAGCGCCTGTGGGCTGGCCACGCCCGATCCGAACAGACTGAGCGGCGCGCAGGCCGGGTCTGCCACCGGAACGCCGCCGGTGCCGAAGACCGTGACCGTGGTCGAACAACCGTTCACGGCGTTGATGAAGTTCTGCTGATTGATGTCCTGAAAGCGGTCGACCACATCGGAGCGGCCATAATTGACCGAAACCTCGAAATCGTAGATCCGCCCACCCAGCGCGACCGTGCCCCGGGCACCGCCAATCACGCGGTAGAGATCGGCGGTGGTCTGGCCGGCGGTATAGGCCAGATCGGAATTGGCCCGGCTGAGCCCGAAAGTGGAAAAGCCGGTGTCAACCCGCGCCTGCCGCGCCTGCGCGCTGAGGCGCGGGTTAGCGCCGCTGAACATC
>VMTF01000010.1 GCA_013791705.1 Sphingomonadales bacterium
AACTGGGCGATCAGGAAATCGACATCGTCTCGATGGTGCGCGGGATCACCAAATACGCGGTGGTGCTGAACGATCCGGCGGATACCCGCAAGGTCGTGGAAAAGGCGTTGCATCTGTGTCGGCGTGGTCGGCCCGGCCCGGTCTGGATCGACGTTCCCATGGACGTCCAGGCAGCGCCGATCGATCCGGATGAACTGGAGCCGTTCGATCCTGCCGAACTTGATCATACGGGCGAGGCGCCCAACACTTCGGCCGAACTGGGGCACCTGCAGGGCGACCGGCTCAAGGCCGAAGTGCAGGACTTGCTGAACGAACTGCATGGGGCTGAGCGGCCGCTGGTGCTGGTTGGGGCCGGGGTGCGGATTTCCGGCCAGCATGATGAGTTTCTGCGCTTCATAGAACGCGCCGGCGTGCCGGTGGTGACAGGGTGGAACGCCCATGACGCGCTGCCCAACAGTCACCCGCTGTATGTCGGGCGGCCCGGCTCGGTCGGTGACCGCGGCGGCAATTTTGCCGTCCAGACGGCAGACTATGTGCTGGTGCTCGGTAGCCGGCTCAACCTTCGTCAGATCAGCTACAACTGGCAGAGTTTCGCTCGAAACGGCCGGGTGGCAATGGTTGAAATCGACCAGGCGGAACTCGATAAGCCGACCCTGTCGTTGCACCGGCCGATCCATGCGGATCTCGCAGACTTCTTCGCGGCGGCCGAAAGCTTGCCGATTCCGCAAGTCGACCGGGTTGTGGAACGCAAGGCCTTCCTCGACCGCTGCCGCGAACGGGCGGCCCGTTATCCGGTGTTGTTGCCGGAATACTGGTCCAAGGACGGACCGATCAACCCATACGTCTTTGGCAAGGTCCTGTTCGATGAGCTGGAAGACGATGACATCATCGTCTGCGGAGATGGAACAGCCTGTGTTGTAACTTTCCAGGTGGCGGCCCTCAAGTCCGGGCAACGGCTCTATACCAATTCAGGCTGCGCCTCGATGGGCTACGACTTGCCCGGTGCGATCGGGGCTTATTACGCATCGGGCGCAAAGCGCATCATTTGCCTCGCCGGTGACGGCAGCATAATGATGAACCTGCAGGAATTGCAGACTATCGCCGGCTTGCGCTTACCGATAAAGATCTTCGTGCTCAACAACGACGGGTATCATTCGATCCGACAGGCGCAGCAGAATCACTTTCCGGACAATATCGTCGGATGTGGCCCTGACAGCGGCTTGACTTTCCCCGAATTTGACCGGTTGGCACATGGATTCGGCATACCGGCGTCGCGCGTGGGTCGGGATGAGGAACTGGCGGCGGCGATCCGCACGGCGCTGTCCGGGGGCGGCCCACACTTATGCGAAGTCCAGATTGACAAGACGCAGCAGTTCGCCCCGAAGCTTTCGTCGCGGCGCCTGGAGGACGGGTCGATGATTTCCTCTCCGCTCGAAGACCTAGTCCCGTTTCTCTCGCGTGAGGAACTGGCTGATGCCATGGCCCCTTGCGAGATCATAAATTGAACAGTCACATCAGCTTGGATCTGGACGGGGCGCCGGCAGGCAATTGCCCTGCTAGTGCCGACATTCTAACAGAGCTGCTGATCGAGCGCGGCGGACATAGCAACATCGAATCCCACGGCGTATGTTACAATATGAACTGTACTCGCAATAGGATATTAAATACCGTGCTCAGCATGGAATTCGGCGATCCCGAAGCGGGGGTCGCCGAATTCCGGGCGC
>VMTF01000212.1 GCA_013791705.1 Sphingomonadales bacterium
CACGGCTTCCATCCGTTCCGGGTCGGTCTTGCGCAGCGCCCAGGGGGCCTGCTCGTCAACATATTGGTTGCAGGCGAACACGGCCCGCATCCAGGCCTCGATCCCGCCGGAGAAGTTGAACGCGTCAAACGCGCCGGGCAGTTCGGTGCCGCAGGCGGTGCGCACCTGCGCATGCAACTGGCGGTCCGCTTCCGCCGGATTGAACGTCTTGAGGACGCCGTTCATGTTCTTGAAGATCATCGAGGCCTGGATGCGGGCCGTGTTCGCCTGCAACCAATATGTTGACGAGCAGGCCCCCTGGGCGCTGCGCAAGACCGACCCGGAACGGATGGAAGCCGTGCTGCTGTCCCTGTTCATGGCCATTCGCGATCTTGCTATCGCTATCAGTCCGGTCGTTCCAGCCGCCGCCGGGGCCGTGCTCGACCAGTTGGGCATTCCCGCCGGCGAGCGTGATCTGGCGGCGCTCGGCGACGATGGCTGGTTTGCCCGGCGGGTGGCCGATGGCACGACGCTGGGACAGCCCGTCCCGATGTTTCCCCGCCTTGAACTCCCGGCCGAAATCCCCGCCTGATGCTGATCGATTCCCACTGTCACCTCAACTACAAGGGCCTCGTCGAAGACCAGCAGGCCGTGCTTGCCCGGGCGAGGGCCGCCGGGGTGGCGGGCTTCCTCAACATATCGACACGCCAGCGCGAATGGGCTGACGTGGTCGGCCTGGCCGAGCGGGAGGCGGATGTCTGGGCCACGGTCGGCATTCACCCGCATGAGGCCGATGCCCATGCCGATCTCGGCGCGGCCGTCCTGCTCGAAGCCGCAGAACATCCGCGCGTCGTCGGGATCGGTGAAACCGGGCTCGACTACTATTACGACCATTCGGACCGCGCGACACAGCAGGCACTGTTTCGTGTCCACATTGCAGTGGCGCGCGAGACCGGACTACCGCTGATCGTCCACACCCGCGATGCCGAGGCGGATACGGCCCGGATCATCGCCGAGGAGATGGAGCAGGGGGCATTCCCGGCGCTGATCCACTGCTTCACTGCCTCGGCCGAATTCGGCCGGCAGATGCTCGATCTGGGCCTGACCATCTCGCTATCCGGAATCGTAACATTCAAGAACGCTAAAGACTTGCAGACTATAGCTGTTGAAATACCCGAAGACCGCCTGCTGGTCGAAACCGATGCGCCGTTCCTGGCCCCGGTGCCCCATCGCGGAAAACCGTGCGAACCGGCCTTCGTGGCCGACACCGCGCGGTTCGTCGCCGAACTGCGCGACACCAGCGCCGAAGCACTGGCGGCAACAACCACGCGCAACTTTCGGAAACTCTTCACGAAAGTCGGTCCGTGAAGCTGGTCATGCTTGGCTCGGGCACGTCGACCAGCGTGCCGCGCAGCGGCAACGACTGGGGCGACTGCGATCCGGGCGAGCCGCGCAACCGCCGCAGCCGCGTCTCGATCGTGGTCGAAAGCGCCGCTGGCGACCGGTTGCTGGTCGATACTTCGCCGGACTTGCGAAATCAGTTGCTGGCCAACGGCATCGACAAGGTCGATGCGGTGTTCTGGACGCACGACCATGCCGATCACACCCACGGCATCGACGATCTCAGGCCCATGCGATACGGGCGCGGCGCTCCAATCCCGGGTTACGGCCACGAGGAAACCGTCCGGCGCCTGCGCAACCGTTTCGGCTATGTCTTCGCCGGCCAGCATGGCTATGCGACAATCTGCGCGCTCGAGACGCTCGATCGGCTGAGAATGTGCGCCGGGTTCGGAATCGCTTCATGTCAGATGGACCACGGCCCGGCACAAAGCACCGCATTCCGCTTTGATTGTGACGGAAAATCAATTGGGTATGCAACAGACTTCAGTTCGGTCGATCACGCCATGATCGATCTTTTCAGGGATACGGACATCCTCGTCATTGATTGCCTGCGGCGCGATCCTCATCCAACCCATGCCCACCTGGCGATGGCCCTTGAACTGGCCGAAGCTTCGCGGGCAGGGCGCGCGGTGCTGACCCATCTCGATAAGTCGATGGACTACCGGACGCTCGAAAACGAGATTCCGGCGCACGTCATGGTCGGTTATGACGGGCTGGTGCTGGAAGCCTGAGCCAGCCTTACAATTCGTCGACATAACGGGTTGGCGACGCGCCGGCCTCCTGTTCGTAGAAGCGCTCGCTCCATTTGCGCAACATCGTGTACCCCTTGATGTCCTGCTTGGCGTAGACGGGCTTCTGCACGAACACCTGATGGCGCCACATCCGCGCGTCTTCCTCGAACAGCTCTTCCGTACCGGCGGCCAGTTCCCGCAGCTTCTGCGGCATCACCTGGGGCGATTTGGGATCACGCGGAAGGAAATAGCTGACCCGGAAGTCCGTGACTTCATCATCGACCGGCGTCGCCGAGAGGATCAGGCGGTAATGAATGTTGTCGCCATCAAAAAACGAAAAGGTCAGGCCCACGTTCGGTCGGATGCCGCGGTTGAACAGGGCGTACTCGCCCGTCTTGGGCGATTTGAACGCCATGCATCCGCGCAGGCTGTTGCCGTCTTCGTGCAAGTCAATCAGTTCCGGGAATTCCGGCGCGCCGTGCGTATATACGAAATGCACCGAATCCGCGGTGTTCTCCATCATCAACTGCGGATGAATTCGCTCTGCCGGCTGATTTACCACGGCTTCGGGATAGCACGGATAATAGTCTTCTTCCGGCCGCACGTTTTCCGGGAAGTCCGCGAAAATATCGGGAAGTTCCCAACCCTCACGCGGCGGGCCACCGGCCGGATCATGCCACATGAACATCAGCCCGTGGCGTTCGACGACATCCCATTTACGCAAGCGCGCCCGGGTGGGCTCGCTTTGATAGGGCACCTCTGTGTTTGCGCCGTCCGCGTCCCAGGCCCAGCCATGATAGGGACAGACCACACACTCCCCACGCACTTTGCCGCCGTAGCCGAGGTGGGCGCCGAGGTGTTTGCAATGTGCGTCCAGAACCGTGAGTTTGCCGGTGGCGCTGCGAAAC